>JAHJAV010000036.1 GCA_018813685.1 Nanobdellota archaeon
AATATTGTCAGAGAAGGATTTCCCTCTGTAGTTGTTTCCCTCAGCTTATAAGGAGAGGCTATTGCTATAAGCAAAAGTAATAGCATAATTGACCTTAGTAAACCAAAAACTACCCTATCCCACTTATGCAGCTTTACAAAATTCTCTTTATCACTCTCTTTCTTGAACTTGACAAAAGTTATCCTTATCAAAAATATCAATAGCAAGATAAGCGGAACTATAAGATAGATATACATAGGATTAGCTAAACAATAACCTCCTGCACATATCTTACCGCTAATCAGATTGATCATAGGTCTCCTCTCCTCTTGATGTATATAAACTCAAAAAACAAAAGCAGCACTGTAATCATCAAAAGAGGAACTTCTAAGTCAAAATTGTCTACATCCTTCACCTTTTCTGCTGAAAAGTTGTTTAGGTCTGATTTAAGCTCAACATTCTCTCTTCCGACATCAGATTCTTTCTCATTAACCAGATTCACAGCTATTTTCTTCCCATCAAATTCATATATCCCTAGCTCATCCAAAAGCACCTTATTGGTCTTTAATCTGCTTGAAGGGGTTTTAACTTCCTGCTCGCTGATTACAACAACCTTTCCACCTTTGTAATTATAATCCATTATATTCTCTGTCTTCATAAGATAGTTCACAATATTATTCCAAAAAATTGGATAAAAAATATCAGAATAAAATCCGCTTTCCTTATCGATTATACCGTAATAGACAACCTCACCCAGGCCTTTCTTCATGTCAATTATCAATGGGGAGCTATCAAGCTGTGCACTTGCTAAGGTAAGTGAATCATTCTTTGCAGTTCCCTTGATATATTTATTGGTAGATGTAAAGCATGGTTCATCTGAAAAAGGGTCCTTTGGAAATATCATCCCAATAACATCTGCGCACACGCTTGTAGTCTTGTCCTCTTTTGAATCGATGATCAAAGGCAATAGATCCAATGTATTTAACTCGGCAAGATTCTCTTGCGCAGCAATTATCAATATGCCTCCCTGCTCAACATACTTTTTCAAATCAACAAAATCAGTAGGAACAAAAAGCTCCTTTGAAACATCATCAACAATCACAATATCATGATTGACATTATAAGCATTGACTGTAGGCGGTTCCCTGACCTCAAGATTAACCCCTAAAGCAGACATTGCAGACTTTATCTTGCTTCCATCTGGATTATTAGTTATCAGCAGGATATTAGTTTCTTTCTTCTCAGGAGCGCTTATATATGCAACATTATCTATCTGCATATCATCATTCACCTTCAGTTCTATCCTACTCACTCCGGGGAGCGTCTTAAAAATTATCTTTTCCTTTGAATTAGGCAGCAAAGTCAATTCTTTCTCGCTTGATTTCGAATTATCTTTTATCAGCTCAACACCTACTTTAATCTCCCTATCAATATAATTCTTTATCTCAACAATAGTCTCATCCTTATCGACTATGACATCAGTTATGCCTGCATTCTCAGCTTCATTATGGACATCAATGAAATTTACAGTATTTCCTTTCGCTGTAAGGCTCCTCTTTGCAATCAACAGATCAGAACCTTCTGTAGGAAGAAAATCACTTATCACACTCACAACCCCTTTTTTATTTCCCAAGATGTCTCCTGCAAGAAGAAGTGCATCACCTAAGTCAGTTGAAGTCGCTTTGGGGGTAATCTTATTCAATAGATCTAATGTTTCTCCAGAACTTGCATCCTCTAGAATGATTACTGGAGTGTTCTCAGCTAATATCAGAGTATTTCTCATACCCAGATTATTCTTAGCCTCTGTTATTGCATTTGAAAACCTTGTTCCCATCCCATCTTTAGTCTGCATGCTTGCGCTCACGTCTAAAACAATTACATTGTTCCTTACCATAACAGTATGAGGTATCTGAAGATAAGGTGAAGCTACAGAAAAAGCAAGGAATACTATAATAGACAGCTGTATCAAAAGCAATAGATTTCTCAAAAGCTTCTGCAAGAAAGAAGCTTTAATGAACTTGTTCTTTTCCTGCAGTATAAACATCAAAGAAGGGATAACTTTCTCAAAATTCTTCGGCCTGATAAGATACATCAATATGAATGGGATTAGCGCAAGCAATGCATAAAGCCCAGTTAGATTGTTGAATCCCATCTTAACTCTTCTTCCTCTTCAGCTCAACCCTTAAATCTTTAGGATTTACCAGTTCTTTTACCACAATCAAGTTATCCCCCAGCTCATACCAGTATATGTCTGAATTCACACCTATACCAAGGTCCTGCCTTGCTTCATTCGGCAGTGTAACTTGCCCTTGCTTAGTCAGCTTTGCCTTTCCTATGAACTTTGGTTCTGCCATTGTCAAAAACACCCCATGCTAAAGCATGAGGTGTGTTTTTGAGCATGCTCAGAAATCGCTTTGCGATTTCCGACATATTAATATTAATAATAGTCTTATTTATACTATTTTCATTAAAATTAATAA
>JAHJAV010000037.1 GCA_018813685.1 Nanobdellota archaeon
ATATCAAACTTAAATACAGGCGATTTAACAGAAGTTTATGGGTTTTTTGATTTAAACCCTTACTGACGACAAAAAGTGCCTTAAATCGAAAATTAAAAATGGGGGTTGAGGTTTATCAAAGCATTCTAACTGCTCTCTCACGATAAATTTTTATTTTAGCTTCATTTAGTGTAGCTATTAGATCATTCACTTCTGCAATGAATCCCTCTGCAATTATTATAGAATTAGAAACCTCCTCTTGATTTACTGTAAAATCCACATAATATTGTTTGTCTATCCTCTCAGATTTTGCTTTAGCTATCTTAGAGTTATCTATTCCAAATACTTCTTTTAGTAAGATTATTGATGCTGTATGGTTCTCACACTTTATTCCTATTCTGAACAATGCAGCAAGAATGCAGTGATACATAGAATAATAAGATAATGCAACAGCATCTTTAAGATTACCTACCTTGAGCAAAGTTTTTGCTGAAGACAATGACTCGTTTGACCTTTGTATATAGGCATCTTTGATTTTATCGCTTGGCTCAACTTCCTGCAATTTCCCTTCTTTATTCAGTTTAATCAAAAAACTTATTTTTTTCATAGTAAACTTCAATGCCTTTTATGATTGCATGTTTTTTTTCTATTTCCTTGATAAGCAGGCTTTCATTATTATATCTTCCGATTTTTACACTTATTTTCGAATCTATTAGTTCAATCTCTTCTTTTATTTTCGTATCTTTTGTGTCTATGTATACATCCACATCACTGTCTTTATTCGCAATGCCTTTTGCATAAGATCCGAACAAGATTGCTAAAGAAATCTTCTCATTTTTCCTTATTTGCTCTATGATCCTCCTTAAATAGGGGTATTTGCCTAGGGTCTTTAGCAGCTTATTATTTTCAGCTAAATAAGCATATTGTTTAGCTTCTAATGTTTTTTTTAGAAAAACCACTTTATTTTTTCCTTCTTGCTTAAAATCAACAACATTCTTCTTATAGAGCTCTTGAACCTTTCTGGCGATTGTGGTTTGGTTTGTATCTAATGATTTAGCAAGCCCCCTTATATGGTTTTTTGATTTTAGTAAATGATCCACTATCTCTATAATGTAATTATTTTGTGACATATGTAACAATAATATTACATTAGTATATAAATGTTACTATTTTTTTAGAGCCAGAGAAAAAACCTGCTCAGGGAATGCCTCAATTGCCGCCTGGATATGGGGTGGGGCAGGATGGTTAAATTAATCTATTTAATTTTTATACTCTCTAGGGCAGTATCTACACTAGGATCAACTATCTCAAAATCAATATTCTCATAACCTTTTGACTTTCTCAGTTCTAATTCAGCCTTAACCCTCTTGGCTATTTTGTCTTTAATGTATTCTGCATCTTTTTCAGGCAGGGGGGAGTTTACTGGATTGATCTTCTCTCTATATCTTTTGGATATGCCCATGCTTACCTTAAGCTCTTTGCTGTAACGATTCCTGATTATCTCATCATCAATCGCTTTAGCAAGTACTTCATGCACTATCGCATTGGATAAATTTCCTACAAGGAGATTTATCAGCTTATTCCTGTTTTGAGTCATTCTTTACCCCCTCTAATATTTTAGAGGATAGTGTTTTATAAAACTTATTATATTTTTCTATAAAATCCTTTTTGTCAGTTATCATATTCTCTTCCAATCTTTCATCCATCTCTTTTCCGAATAATAGCCTTATATTCTCATCTACTTTGCTCTTGCTTACTTCCTTGCCTTCTATAAAGCGTGCGATAGCCACTGCGTTCCTTACCATCTCATATTTTTCCTTCCCTGTCAAAAAATCAAAGTTTTCTATGAGCAGTTTGCTTTTTAGGAGGTGCACGTCAAGAATCTTATAGTTTATCTCTGGCTTTGCATTATAAACAAAGCGTTTTATCGAAACACATTTGCTAAGCATTGTTCTATACAATGGATCTGTGCTAATCCCTTTCATTAATGTTTTGTTGTCCATTGCTATAACATGTGCAGGTATTCCTGTATTCTTTTCTATTAATTCTCCTAGTTGCTCGCTTTTTATCTTTTCTTCACTGATCAGCAAAACATCAATATCATTGAAGTTGAACCCAGATTCTATAAATGAGCCGGTTATTATAACATTGTCATAATCTGAGGTATTCTTATCTATAAGCCCAAAAATTTCTTTGGTTATCGCCACCTTTACAGGCTCTAAATATTCAATATTATAGAAAATTGGCATTGCATCAACCTTTGCTGTTTCCTGCAGCGGCCTTATAGCTACATAAGTTCCTGCCTCAAAACCCATCCTTTTCTTTGGCAGGTATATCTGGTCCATTACGCTTCCCTTGCTGACCTTGCTTATCAATTCCATTATTACGTAAAAATACGTAAGAATATTTAAACTTTACTGTTTTGAGGCTGACCGAGAAACCGTAAAGGATTGGAGTCTCTGCAATACTTTACTGTTTTCAAACTTTAGCGGGAAAAGAGTTAGGTATTAGGACAATACTTTACGGTTTTTTAACAGTTTTCAAGAAAAAAGAAGAGAAAAAACCTGCTCAGGGAATGCCTCAATTGCCGCCTGGATATGGGGTGGGGCAGGATGGTTAAATTTATTCCTAACTTGGATTGATAGATTTAAGCACTGAATCTACATCTATGTTTAATGGGTCTTTACAAAATGACGAGAATCCTCCTAATGGTCTCGGTCCGAAATCAAATCCTCCAGTTATTTTACTTACTGATTGCAAATCCCTATGGATATCTTTGATAGTTTTACCTTCCCTGCAAATCCTGTCAATAATGTACATAGATAGCCCCCTAGTGCTTATCATTGGATCTTTCTGTTTATCAGTCCTTATATTTGAACTATCCATATAGTAATATCTTCTGCCTATATGAATCCATTTTTCTCCTTTTTCAAATTCATCACTAAACCCCCTCATATCAAAAGCAGGGCTAAACTCAGTAGGTTTCCTCTCATATGCAATTTCTTCCTCCTCAATTTTCATTTTATATTCTCTGTCTTTTGGTGAAACCAAAATTCCTTCACTTCTTTCACTTACTCTTTTTTTGTCCCATTCATTATTCAATGCTTTATTTCTAGCCATTATATACTCCATTACTGTTAGGCTCTCAGGATGCCATCTCCCATCCCTTAGGTCATCCCTATATGAATCCCATTCACTTGCTACCCATCCAACTATATCTAATAATGGCAGTTCATAAACAAATTGTTTATGCGGGGGTTCAAGTTCTCCTTTGTTGTTCACTCTTGTGGGCACCTCTCTAGGTGACCCCGTTTTAATTCCATCCTCAATATCCCATTTATCAATCAAAACTTTTCCTTCATAATCTACTTCTAAGGGCATACCATTTTCATCAAGTCCAGGTCCTTTTTCTCCACTTTCAGGGTTCCATCTATGGGAGGATAGTGTATCTTCCACAGTTCCATCAGCATTATATATCACTGGCCTTATCACCCTATAAGTATGTTTATATTTGATCTTTTTTGGCAGTTTGGAAAATAATTCCTGCTTTAAGCTTTCAATCTTTTCCATTTCACCCCTTATCAATCCAGAAAGATAACTTTCCATATCCTTCTCTCTCCTAAATATTGTTTCAAATCCCACCGAACTAAAATCAGTGGCATCTTCTTTGGGTCCGCTTGTCATGATCATGCCAATTATATCATTATAAGCTCGCCTTATAGCATTTATCCTCTTTACTTTATTTTCTTCTCCTCTATACTCAACATTAAGCTTATCACATATTTTATTGACCTTTTCCTGATAATGTGGCGCCCAAATATTTTCACCCCTATCACATCCAAAATATCTAACATTCTCTTGTACATATCCATCTGGATATTTGATTTGTATTGCCTTTGGAACTTTAAACTCAACATCCTCCCCCTCTATCTTAATTATTTCTGTGTCAACCTTATTTGGATCATTGAGATCACCTCTAGATTCAACAAGTCCGTAAGTAGCAAGTCTTTTTTCATAATCTAAAATATCCATAGAAATATATTGGTTTAATTCAGCATAAACATCTGCAACTTCAGGTACTAGTTTATTTAATAAATACTTAAACTTGTTTTCAACATCGTCCAATGCTTTCATTCTCCTTCCAAGCAATAATATCATTGGTTTAAGCCTTTTTGTAACAGGCAGTTCTAGTTCTCCTGTTCTATAATAATGGAATCTAGCCCCTGCCTTGTTTAGCATATCTTTAACAAAGTTGGTCGAACCACCAATAATTCTTCCGCGATAACTTCCTTTAGGCTGCTTTGGTTCTTCTGCCATTTTCTGTCACCTCCATTACTATATTTCCACCTATTCTATTTGAGATATCAAGCAATCCCCCTAAAAGGTCATACACTTTTATCCCATCTCTTATGAGCATTCCAAGTTCACTCCTCAATTTATCTCTTTTTTCCCATGCTTCTCTCGCAAGAGTTTCTTCTCCAGCAATAATCCCTGCCGAAATACCTAACACCCTGGATGCGCCTGCTGATATATGTGCCAAATTATCTCCAGATAACCATCTTGAAAGAGAACGCATCCTTTGAGTCAGCCCCGTTTTCTCAATTAGCCTATTAGCAACACTGCCCTGGAATTCACTTAATCTTGATTCCTCTAAGAATTTTGTTGCTATCTCATCAAACCTTTTTATTGATTCAATAACTGGTTCTTCTCGTTTTTGGAATTCTTCTCTAAATTTATCTACCTCAGCATCAACTACTTTCTTAAATTTCTTTGTAACATCTAATACCTTTGTTTTAATTATTTCTGGAGTTTCCCCCTCTAAGCCAATTGAGTTTCTGAATTCATCAAATTTGCCCCTTACCTTAGGGTCATCTCCAAACCGCTTCAACATGTTATTTCCTAATCTTCTCAGTTCTTGGATAATCTGCTCTTGGGCAGCCCTTACTATCTTTTCCTGATTGCCTCTTAATTGCATAATCATAGCCCTTAGCAAAGCCTTCCACGCTTCTGGCTGCTCCCCATAGTGTGTTTCATCCTTTTTGCTTCTTGCAATTAACTCCGCATACTCCCCATCACCAAAAAATTCTCTAAGATGTTTGGCAACTTCCTCACTCTTTTTATAAAATTCAAACCTAAACCTTTCCCATTTGGCATCTTTTTTCTCGCTTTCTTCGATAAGCGCGTATTTTGCCTCTAAATATTTTATCTCTAAGTCATAAAACCTAAGTTTTCTGATGGAATGATTCCCCTCTAATTCTCTCGTATCTACCCACTTATACCCTTTAACTTCCGCTATTAGCTGATTAACAAAAGCGATACAATCCCCCATCCTAATCCCTTTTTGCCACCTCATTGTAGATTGTATATAACTTCTAATCTTTCTTATCTGTTCTTTTAGCCTATGGTAAACTCCAATTATCTCTTCCATCCTTCTGATCAGTTCATCTGCAAGTTTTTTATTCTCCATTCTGCTCAACTCAGTTTTTATTCTTTCTAAGTTAGAGTCCATATAATTGCAGGCATAAGGGATATTATGCTCATTTATCACCTTGGTTATCTCCCCTATTATTCCTTCTTTGCCTATTCCGCTGGGCAGCAAAGATTCAACTTCTTTTCCTAACTCTCTGTAAAAATAGCTTATTCTTCTTATTAGCCTTGATAATTCTTCAATAAACTTAATTGCACCCATATTCCTATTTTGGGTAATTAGGTAGATGGATTTATACCTTGCATCCTGTTCTAATTTGTTTTTTCCAAATAGATTTTCTCTCTTTTGGGATATATCCATCCTTCTTTTAGCTATAGCAGGCAAAAGCACTTCAGATAAATATAGGGCCAGCTGGCCAACTGTGGAATTTGCATTCCTCCATCTGATTTGCCCATTTATTGCATCAGCCATTCTTTTTCTCCGGCATGTTTGTGAACATGTTTTCTTCTGAGCCAACATCAAAAACAAATCTTCTTTTTTGTTCTTTCCCAAATTCATCTGCAAATTGGTCTATAAAATTTTCTATATATGCGCTAAGCCCTATTGTAGAAACCCCTGGGAACTTGTTTTCTGGATTTTCATTCATGCGTTCTTCATTAATATCATCATACCTTTTTCTGCCGCGATAAACAAATCGCCCTATGTCTTTTAGTGCCTCTCTGTCAAACATGGGATTATCTTTATTTGGCTTGCCATGAGTTGGACTAACTATATCTTTATAGTTATATTTTCTCATGCTATGTTTTTCCATATAATCTGCCAATGTCTTGCTGTAAGGATGAAACCTTCCATCTCTAAAGTCCCTAATCGCAAATAACCATTCTTGGCTCATCCATCTTAGTACTTGCGCAAATAATGGATAATCTATGATTCTTGGCATTACCATATTGATCTTATCTTTCTTTTTAGATAGATAAACATGTTCATCATAACCAGGTTCAACTTTGCGCACTACTCCAGTTAATACACCATCATCACTTAATCTCAAATCATTAAGCTCATCTAAAAAGAACCCATCTCTTGAAACTTCAGTAAGCTTATCTACATCTGCACCATTTCCCTGGTCTACCTTACTTATTATCTCACCAAAAGGGGGGTCTTTTGTTCTGTCTAAAGTTATTTTATATTTTTTTGTTTTAACACCTGGCCTAGCAAACTTAAAGGTGTGTTTGTATTTTCCATTTTTATTGTAAACATCCAGCACCAAGTTTCTATAGCATATATACTTATTATACACCCCTCTTCTTTTTCTATAAGCTAGGTACCTTGCCCTTGAATCTTTCATAGCAGTATATTCTTCTGTTAATTTAGTTCTTAGATTTCTTTTTTTCGCCTCGAATTCTTGGTCCTCTTGGTCGATTATATCATTGCTTTTTATAGCATTTTCTAATTCATCTCTCAAATTTTCAAAGAACCTGAATATATAAAACTCATAAGAATTCCCTCCAACAGTGTTTATGGTAGCCTCTTTTAATTTACCCCAATCATCAATAGAATAAACCTTCCTTTCATCAACCACAAACCCATTTCCTTCTTTTTTATAAGGTGCTCCATTTTTCCACATATCCATACTAGCATCCAGCCCAAATGCAGTATTTTTCTTTAAATCCGCCTCTTCAACTTCCTTTCTTATTAATTCATACTTTTTGTTTACAGAAACCAATTTAGTTAGGTATATTTGTAACCTTAAAAGGTAATTCATTAAAGTGTACATCTCAGTCCATATCCTTCTTATAGCAAATGAAAATTCTTCTTTATCTGTGCCCCCTCCTGGCGTTGTTTCATGTATATCTAACTTTTTGAATAACCATCCTAATAAAGGGCTTTCTAGGGTATTAGCTAACTTTGCAAAGGGACTCACTAAATATTGTGCAGTATTCTTTCCAAACTTATCTCCTTTTGAGTTTGCGTGTGAAATAAGTCCAAAAACTACTATAATCGCAACAACCGCCCCTCCTCCTCCAATTATAGACATTCCAGGTATTATCCTGAATATGGAATACTTGGAAAAGAATGCAAGTATTATCTCTAGGACTGTGAATACTACAATCACAATTACAACTCTTTTTCCTTTGTCTGAAGTCATTTTTTCTCTTTTTGTTATGGTATGAAATATGCTGCAGCAATAGCAGCCAATAGCATTATCAAAGTAATTATCAAAACCCACATCTTTGAAACAGGTTCTGTAGCCCCTGTTTTTGGATCCTTGCTCTCCACAGTTCCTTTGGGAGTATCTGGGCTTTGTACACCATCATCCCCCCCCACTCCGCTCCAAAGGAGTATTCCTGTCCCAAACACAAGATAGCTTATTAGCCATACAAGTACTAAAGCCATGGTAAATCCTAGTAACCATCCCCACCCCTTACCAAGTCCCTCAAATATCTTTGAAAATTGAACTGTTAAGATAAATAACGAAACAATCTGCCCCATGCGTATAACATTACTCAAACTGATTCCACTATGCACCGCGCTTGCAGACAATATTACTGCTAATGATATATCTACAACTTGCTTTCCTTGCCCAACCTTTAAGAAAGTGATAAACAACCAAGTGATTATCAACCCAAAACCCATAAACTTCCATATATGCTTTGGATGTAATATACCATGAACTGTATCTCCTTCTTTATCAGGATATTCATCAGTAAACAAGTAATCCTTTCCTGCTTTAAACGAATCACTCGACCATATAAACTTACCCTCGATTGTTTTATTGAGATGCACTGCAAACATTATCGCAAATATTATAACAACCACAGCAAAGACTATCTTTCCAGATTTTTCCTTGGGATTTATCTGGGGTATCAGGCTTAATCCAAAGTAAAGCACAGCCCCTATTATTATTGCATTGACTGCCATAATCCCTAAACTTTTTACTCCGCCCAATTTACTGCTGAATCTGCTAAATATATTCGCTCCCTCTACAGCCATACTCCCAGCTACCAAAACCGCCAGCACTATCAGCAACAGTAGTTTTTTATTTTTCACTTTTCTTCCCATCCTCTTTATTTTCTGATTCTTTCAGAAGTTTCAAAACAGCCTTATCGATAAAATTCTTAACAGAAGGATACTCAAAACGGTTCTCGCCTTTAGAAATAAGCTCCTCTATCCTTTTCTTAAGTTCACTATCTATTTTTACAGGGACATCCTTCAATTTAGCCATAGTTACTAATAG
>JAHJAV010000038.1 GCA_018813685.1 Nanobdellota archaeon
AGTATCTGCCTGTTATAATAGGCATTGCTGCTGCTATAATATTTATTATAGTTCTTCAAAGCTTGGGAATCAGGATTACTGGGAAGGCAGCTGTCTCATTGAATCAAGCTGATTGCGAGAGTTATGGGGCGAAATGGGTTGCGGGTGTTAATGGCTACGTTGATGGGCAATGTAAGGGTGAGGTCTCTTCATTATGCGGTGGATTTGATAATGCAGGAGACTGTTGGGCGAAGGATGGATGCAACTGGGAAGAGTTTACGATTCTTGAGCAAGGGCATTGTGAAGTGGATGAGACATTTGATAATTGCCCGCGTATAGAAAATGAAGAGCATTGTAAGCTGTTTATTGATAACTGTAAGTGGGTTGAAATTAATGAAGAGCCAATGGGCTTATGCGAGGGCCGAACCTATTTTTATGACTATGATTCTGGTGAGTGTACTGACTTAACAGATGAAAAAAAATGTAAGGGAATAGAAGAATGTACTTGGGAATTATACACCTATGCCGGGCCAACAGGCGAATGCAGAGTAAAATCAGATAGTGGTCAAGGAGCTGGAGGAAGCGGAAGCGGCGGGGGAAGTAATGGGGGTTCTAATGGGGGAGATGGACAAGATGGAAAAGGAGGAGATGGTGAAGGGGGAGATTCTGCTGCTGTTTGTAATACAGAGTGTGGCAAGAAACATGAAGATTACATAGGATATATTAAGAGCAAGGACACTGGTTGTGAGAATGGAGAAATAGAATTCAGCACTCTTTTACAGGAAGGGGAAACGCTTCCTAATTTTGGAAAAGACAAGGTTTGTTGCTGCAGTAAAAAGGTTGATGAGAGAGAATCCTGCAAAGAAATAAATTCTAAATATAACTGTTATTTTGATGAAGATGGAAAGCCTATCGGGTGTAAAGAAGAGACTGGTGAAAAATGTATTGCAGTAAGAACTTCAGATAAGGCTTATGTGTTGAACAAGGGTGGAGTTCTGTGCGGGAGATGTCTTATGGAGTGGGAGTTAAAAAAATGTCCGGTAGATTGTATGGGCTATGATAAATCCAAGGAAGGCGTTCAATGCTCTGATAACCTTGAAGAATATTCTGCAGGAAGCGAATGGTGCTATTATCAAGATGTAAAGTATCCTTTATGTTGTGTGAAGAAAGAAGACTTTAGATGCGTCAACGAAGGAGGTGTTTGCCAAAAAGACGATTGTTCTACACTTGAGAAACCAAAAGATATAAAGTTATCAACTTTGTTTGATGGTGAATATAAAAAGGAAGGTAATTGGAAAAAATTAGAAGATATACCCTGTTCAGATAATCAAGTTTGCTGTATTTTTGAAGAAAAATGCAACCCCCTATATGGTTTTGATGATCCAATATGCAATAAGGAACTTGGAGAAACTAAATGCCTTTCACAAACTGAAGGGCAGATAGTCAGTTGTGATAGTGTTTCTAAAACATGCAAAAGGGAAATATTTGAGTGTTCTGGAGATGAAACTTGCAAAAGTTCTTACGGGGAATTTGTTAATGATATTTGGAGGAAATTAAAGCCTCCAACATGTGTAGGAAAAGATGAATGTTGTTATAATAGTGGAGAATGTCCAAGCTATTGCGTTCCTAGTAAAAGTCCTTTTAGGGATGATGTGAAGATAAAAAAAGAAGGGTGCAATGATGGAGCATGTGGAAGATACTCAATTTTTAGTGAATATAAAGTTATTGATGTTCTGTGCCCTTTTATTGAAGGGCTAGGGTGTATTGACAAAGAAGGGAGTGATGCATGCAATCAGCCAATACCTGAAGCTGTATGTTCATGTAAGGAAGGCAGTTGCCCATCATATTGTGATAAGAATATACTAAAGGAAAAAAAATGTGAAAATAATAAATGTGAACATAACCCTAATAAAGACATAGACTGCACAGAAGAAAAAAAGGTGTGTATAGAACATAAAACTGAGAGGTATGGAGTTACAACTGCTCAATGTGAGGAATGTCCTGAAAGTTTAAATTTTGTAGCCAAAACCCCTGATTTTCATATGTCCTTAAACGATGGAGCTCATAAGGCATTTGGGAACAGGGTTTATACAACAGAAAATACCTTCCATAGCCAAACTACTATAAATGGGGTTTTTGAAAAGATAAATGATGTGTGTGAAAGATGCATTAGTAAAAAGGGCAATAATTTTTTAACTGTTATATTTGATGGTCATGGTTATCCTGGGAAGCAAGAGATGGGCAATGAGCAATTTAATTCTACGAAAGCTAAAGAGATGGCAGAAAAATACCCTAATCTAAAAAAGTGTATTAAGACTTTTGTTTTTAATGGTTGCAGCGTAGGAGGAGGAAGCAAAGGGAAAAAATTTAAAGAAGAAATGGGAAACTCATTTGGTGCAAACGTTGAGGCATCTCCTCGACTTAGACTAGCTGCATTCTACGAATGTAATTGTCACTATTCATATTGTTCTAGTCCATATTACATCTACACTCACCCTATAGAAAAATTCATCATTTATCCTACATATAACGCGATTCAATATTTTACAACAGATAAACCAGAAACAATATACTACATAGCAGATAAAGACGCACTTTTCCCTGGTTTTGATGAAACAAATAGATATGCATATCAGGTAAATGTTCTTGAGGGAGATATCGGAGAAGTTAGTATAAGTATTACTTCAGGCGGAGATATTGAAAATCCTGAAAATAAGGTGTTTGCTGCTATATCTCCTGACGAGTATTTTCCATGCCCTTATACAATAAACAACTCAGACACATTTGAAGTAAACCCTTCAACGACAGAAGTCTCATTAAATGGCTTCAAGCTATCTGATATCCATGTACAAGAGAACGTGCTTGTTCAAATAAATAAATTAAAACCAGACTGTTCTGATTATATTGAAAACAATATGGTTAATACAAAACCTGTTGCCAAAGAAGAATTTGATGAGGTTGAAGAATTATACAATGAGGGATTATTATTAGTACAAACTTATGATAAATTTAAAATCTTGTATGAAAATGAGTGGGCATGCCTGGAAGATTCAGATTGTGAGGGTTCATTATGCACAATGGGAAATCTTTTCTGCAACTATTCATGCATAAATGGGCAGTGTGAGATTACTGGCTCATTTGAGCCGCTTTCAGCCATAGATGTTGATAATGATGGTTTTAGTGACAGGCCAATATTTGACTTGAACAGCGACGGCATTGATACAATTGACATATTAAATGCCCTTGAAAACTGGGG
>JAHJAV010000039.1 GCA_018813685.1 Nanobdellota archaeon
AAAAATAGAATATAATTCTTCTGGGTTAGGGTGAGATAAAAATGACTAATGCAACAGCAAATGAATCGAGTAATATTGGGGCAATATCTGCTTTTTTTGGGTTAAAGGGAACAAAAACGGTTGATGCGCCGCAGGTAGTGGATCAGCTTATACGGACTGTTATGGCAAGCGGAACTCCAGATGAACATAGAGATTTGGGAGAAACATTAAGGTGGGCAGATGATAATCTACCTGATCAGTGGCAATGCAGAGGATTAAGAAGTTTGCAAGGCAGAGAAGTTCCTGGTTCTTTGGCAGATCATTATGGAATTTCAAGTTATCCTGATGTTTTAAAAGGATATCAAGGCTAATTTTTTATTTTAAATTTCAATCTCAATTTCAAAATCTATCTCAGAATTTTCTTTTAATGGTCCGTAAGCTATGTTTTCTGTTTTTGTGGCTGCTATGATGTCGTCTTTTGCTGATTCAAACTCTTCTTTTGAAAGCTTTCCTTTTAAGAATATATTTTTTAATGGTGTTTTTAAGCTAAGGCTTTTTTCTGATTTGAACTGTCTTGCTTTTTCAACTGCAAAGACAACTAATTCGCCAATCTTTTCTGCTTTTTCGTCGAGCTTTTCTTCTTTTGGCCAATTTGCTATGTGGATGCTTTTTGCATGGTCTATGTTTTTGAAGTGAAGATGATAAATCTCTTCTGTTATGTGCGGCATGATTGGAGCCATCATCTTTAGGATTGAGAGAAGAGATGTGTAAAGGCCATATTGGGCGCTTAATCTTGCTTCTTTTCCCCTTTTGTCTGGATTATACAATCTGTCTTTGATTATTTCAAGATAATTATCACATAGCTCGTGCCAGAAGAAGTTTTCTACGTCTGCTTTTGTTCTTGAGTATTCGTATTTGTTGAAGGATTCTGTTGAAGATTTTATTATTTTGCTTAATCTTGTAAGAATCCATCTGTCGACTACTTCTAATTTTTTTGGTTTTTTTGGAAAGGAATTTCCTAAACCTTCAGAGCTTTGCTCTGAAGTTTCTCCTTTGTAATCTTCTAAGTGCATTATTGCGAATTTTGAAGCATTCCAAAGTTTTGTTATGAATTTCTGGCCTGTAACTAAGTCTTTTTCCATGTATGGGAGATCATCCCCTAGTTTGCAGCCTGCTGCCCAGAATCTTAAGCAGTCTGCTGAGAATTTATTTATGACTTCCTGAGGTTCAATGACATTGCCTTTTGATTTTGACATCTTTTTTCCACTTGGATCGAGAACATGACCTGAAATCATAACATCTTTCCATGGATTTACTTTATTGTGCAATTGTGATTTTACAACTGTGTTGAAAAGCCAGAATGTAATTATGTCGTGAGCCTGAGGCCTTAATGACATCGGATATAATTTATTTTGCAGTTCTTTTTTTGTTAGCTCAACTGCAATCTGAGGAGTTAATGAAGATGTTGCCCATGTGTCCAGAACATCTTTTTCTGGTGTGAATTCTTTGCATTTGCATTTTGGGCATTCTTTTATAGCTGGTTTGTCTTTTAATGGATCTACTGGAAGAGAGTTTTCATCTGCCAGGATTATTTCATCACATTTAGTGCAGTACCAAACTGGGAATGGAACTCCAAAGTATCTTTGCCTACTGATTAACCAATCCCACTGAAGGCCTTTAACCCAGTGGTCGTATCTGGATTTCATGTGTTGGGGATACCAGTTAAGCTTAGCGCCCCATTCGAGCATATCTTCTTTTAAGTCAAGATATTTTATGAACCATTGTTTAGAGTTTAAGAATTCAATCTCTGTTCCGCATCTTTCGTGAACATTAACAGCGTGTTTTATTGGCTCTTGGCCTATGCATAATCTTGCATCTTTTAGATCTTCCAGGATTAGTTTTCTTGCTGTCTGGATAGAGTGTGTTTCGTATTTTCCAGCCAGTTTTGTCATCTTTCCGTCTGGGGTTATTGCTTCTTTTATAGGTAAGTTATGGGCTTTCTGCCACTCCATATCTGTCTGATCGCCAAATGTGCAGCACATGACTAAGCCAGTGCCTTTTTCAGGGTCTGCCCTTGGGTCTGCTAAGATTGGAACTTCAAAATCAAATAATGGAACTTTTGCTTTTTTTCCTTTTAGTTTTTGATAACGTTTGTCGTCTGGATGGTAGAAAACTGCTACACAAGCAGGCAATAGTTCAGGCCTTGTTGTGGCTATGATCAAGTCTTCTTCTTTTCCGTTGCTATTTACCTTGAATATTATGTCGTTGAAGAAAGAATCTAGAATCTTGTCCTGACATTCTACCTGTGAAATTCCTGTTTGGCATTCAGGACACCACATGACTGCTGCTTTTTTTCTGTAAGCTCTTTTTATCTTGAATAAATCTATGAAACTTTTTTGAGAGATTCTTTGGCAGTGCTCATTTATTGTTGTGTAATAGATATCCCAGTCACAGCTCATTCCTAATTTTTTCCAGTCTTGGATGTATGTTGGTCTTAGCTCTTTTTCTAAGGTGTCTAAGCAGAGCTTTGCAAACTGGTCACGAGGCATGTTTCTTGCTTTTATCTTCTTTGTCTTTTCTACCAAACGTTCTGTTGGAATTCCATTGTCATCTGTACCAAATGGGTAGAATATGTTTTTTCCAAGCATCCTCTGGAATCTAACTACGAAATCCTGCTGAGTATAGCTGAAAGCATGGCCTAAGTGCATTTTTCCGCTAACAGTTGGCGGCGGAGTGTCTATTGAATATATCTCTGCTTTTGAGTCTGGATTGAATTTGTATATGTTTTCCTTCTGCCAGAACTCCTGCCATTTCTGTTCTGAGTCTTTTGAGTTATATTTATCTGGTAACTGCATAATGGGTAAGAGAATAGGCTTGTTTTATAAAGATTTCTGATAAAAAGAGTTGAATAGAAACTTTAATAAATGCATAAGCCCTACTTTTTTATATGATTCCTCTTACTAAGAAGTATGCGCCGAAGTCTTTGAAGGATATTAAAGGGCAGGATGATGCTGTTAAAGCTCTTAAGGAATATGTTGCTAATTTCAAGAAAGAGAAGAAAAGAGCAGTATGGGTATATGGGCCTTCTGGCAGCGGAAAGACTTCTGTAGCTTATGCATTGGCACATGAGTTTAGTTATGAGATCATTGAAGTGAATGCTTCTGACTTTAGGAATAAGGAACAGATAGGGCTGAAAGTAGGCGGGGCTGTTTTCCAGCAGTCTTTGTTTTCTAAGGGAAAGATAATACTTGTTGATGAGGTTGACGGGCTTTCTGGAAGGGATGATAGAGGGGGATTACCTGAGCTGATGGGAATAATCGAGAGAACTACTTTTCCGATAATATTGACTGCTACTAATCCATGGGATTTTAAGTTTAACCGCTTGAGGAATAAATGTAAGTTAGTTGAGTTAAAGGCTATTGATTATGCAGATGTTGCTGATGTTCTAAAACATATATGTTTGAAGGAAGGTATAAAGTATGAGATTGATGTGATTAAGTCATTGGCGAGGCGTGCTGGCGGTGATTGCAGAGCTGCTATAAATGATCTGCAAACATTGACTGAAATGACAAAAGAACTTACTAAAGAAAGTCTTTCAATGCTTGAGCAGAGAAGTCAGGAAGAGAGCATGCCAAATGCCCTTATAAAAATATTTAAGACAACAGACCCTAAGATTGCTATTGCTGCTTTTGAAAATGTAAAAGAGGATCTAAACCAGCAATTCCTCTGGATAGATGAGAATTTGCCGCATGAGTACACTAAACCAGAAGATTTAGTTAGGGCTTATGATAAGTTAAGCAAAGCTGATGTTTTTAATAGACGTATCAGAAGATGGCAGCACTGGAGATTTTTGGTGTATATCAATGCTCTGATAACTGCAGGTGTGGCTGTTTCTAAAGATGAGAAATACTCCAAGTTTGTTCAGTATAAGCCAACTGGAAGATTGTTGAAGATGTGGTGGGCTAAGCAGAAGTCAATGAAGAAAAAGGCAATTGCAGCTAAGATCGCTGAGAAAACGCATAGTTCTGTTAAAGATATTGTCAAGGATATTGAATATTTTAAGATAATGTTTAAGAAAGATAGAGGAATGGCTCAGAGGATAGCTGATTATGCTGATCTTGACAAGGAAGAAATTGATTGGTTAAGGAAATAATTAAATTGAAAAGCAATATTTATATAGGAATATACTTTCCGATAGAACATGACATTAACAATTGAGGATATGGCTGTATTTTGCAAGAGAAAAGGTTTTGTTTATCCAAATAGCGAGATCTATGGCAGCTTTTCAGGATTTTTTGATTATGGACATTTAGGAGTAGAGCTTAAGAATAATATAAAGAGCGCTTTCTGGAAAAGGTTTGTGCAGCAACGTGAGGATATTGTAGGCATAGACGGAACAATAATAACACATCCTACTGTGTGGAAGGCTTCTGGACATGTTGATTCATTTACTGATTATGTATATAAATGTGATAAATGCAAGGTAATGGTAAAAGGAGATAATGATAAAGGTATGAAATGCCCTAAGTGCAAGGCTGATCTTGAAAGCCAGGGGCAGTTTAATCTTATGTTCACTACGCAAGTAGGGCCTGTTGGAGGGAATATATCTTATCTAAGGCCTGAAACAGCACAGGTGATATTTACTAATTATAAATTAGTACAAGAAAGCGCAAGGATGAAGCTGCCTTTTGGAATTGCGCAGACTGGAAAAGCATTTAGGAATGAGATTTCTCCCCGTGATTTCTTGTTTAGAAGCAGGGAGTTTGAGCAGTTTGAGATAGAATATTTTGTGCACCCTAAGAAGGTTAATGATTGCCCGTTTATTAAAGATGTTGAGAAGATGAAGGTGCAGATATTGCTTGCTGAAGGCCAATCAGGCAATGGGGAAAATGTAGAGATGAGTATAAAACAGATGATAGAAAAGAAGATCGCTTCACCGTGGCATGCTTATTGGTTAGCTGAATATTATAAGTTCTTTTTGGATATGGGCATCAAAAAAGAGAATCTAAGGTTAAGAGAGCATCTGAAGGATGAGTTAGCGCATTATGCATCTGCATGTTTTGATATAGAATATAAATTTCCGTTTGGATGGAAAGAGATACATGGGAATGCTGACAGAGGTCAGTTTGACTTAACGCAGCATATGAAGTTTTCAAAAGAGAATATGGAATATTTTGATGAAGAGACAAAAGAAAAGGTAATGCCTTATGTTGCTTCTGAGCCTTCACAGGGAATTGACAGGGCTTTTTTGGCATTTTTGTTTGATGCTTATCATGATGATAAGGAAAGAGGGAATATTGTCTTGAAGTTGGATTCTCATCTTGCTCCTATAAAGGTTGGGGTATTTTCATTAGTGAATAAGCTTAATGAAGAGTCTAAGAAGATATTTGATACTTTGAAGAATGAGTTCTATTGTGTTTTTGATAAGAGCGGCTCAATCGGTAGAAGGTATGCGAGAGCAGATGAGCAGGGAATTCCTTATTGTATTACTGTTGATTTTGATAGTTTAAAAGATAAGTCTGTTACTATAAGAGATAGGGATTCTACTAAACAGGTTAGGGTTAAGATTAGTGAATTGATGGGGGTGTTGGGTGGGTTGCTTGAAGGGAAGGTTAAGTTTGGGGATGTAGGTAAATAAAAAAGATTTTCTTTAAGATTGAGTATTTTAAGAAACAGTCCAATCAACTTGAGTGCAATTAACATTAATCCAGTATCCCTTACCAAAAAGCATATTTTTTAAGGAATTTGTCGGGCTAAGTGGATTAAAACCAAACCAATTGCCCTGCGAATATGAAAATATGTTCTTATAACAACTCTCAATCGAAGATAAAGCAGTTGTTACATTCTTATCTTCATAAGGATATCCTATCAAATTCCATCCTTCATTTAAAGTTATACTTCTATTAATCAGGATTGTTCCTGTACACGCATCACCTATACTATCTAAATTGCTATCTACCTGATTTGCATTTGAAATGCCGGGGCAGTTATCGCATACATTCCCAAATCCATCATTGTCTAAATCTGCCTGTTGAATGTTAGTGATATTTATGCAGTTGTCACATACATCTCCAATAGTATCATTATCCAAATCTGATTGGTTTGGATTTGAGGTATTAATACAATTATCATATTCATTGCATATTCCATCTATGTCTGTATCAGGACAACCTTGACAAATGGGATTGTTATCTCCACAAAACTGAGAAATGCTACAATTACCATATAATTGCCAATCACCCAAATATCCTATATTTCCATTGCATGATCCTGTATTTATTCCGCAATATTTTGTAATTGTTTGTGTATAAATATCTGAACCAAGTCCTGTCCCTACCATGAAATGGGATGAAGTTTCATGGGTTTTAAGAGGAAGATTAAAGCAAAAAGTACTCACTTCTTTGGATAAGCCAAAAACTGCAACAATTCTATCAAAAGAACTTGAAACGCATAGGAGCACTATAAGCAACATCCTTAAGCAAATGAAAGAAAAAGGAATCGCCCAATGTTTGGATTCAGATCAGCCGTATAATCGGTTTTATAAAAGAACTCCTAAGGGTGAAGATATAGTAAATGAGATCTTAAACTTAACCTAAAACAAAAACATTCCGAAATAGTCATATACACTATTAACTAACCGTTAATAACTATTAACCTGCTGGAAATAGTTAAATTCTATTTCTGAGCACATAGAAATGCAAAGCATTTCTTGTGCAAGAAATTCCATAGGAATTTCTTTGCATGCTCAAAAACTTCGTTTTTGACACAATGGAAACAGAAAACAAGCCACAAGAGAATTTCTATGTTAACTTTCTTGTTTGGCAGAGCCTTCAATTTCATTCAGCTGTCTTTTTACTTCCTTGATCACTTTAGCCAGATTCTCTTTGTTTAAGGGCAAATATCTCGATTCCCTTCCATAATCAGCCTGAACACGCAAGTCATAGCTCCTGTCATATGTTTCTTTCATGGAAGGATTGATATCTTTGAGCTTTGTCAATATTTTGGCCCCGTTCACAGAAGTTGAGCCAAATTTTGATTTAAGCATAACATAAGCAGTATTTTCACATGCAACAAATGCCCTATTTGCCGCAGTTAGAATGTCGTTTTCATTAAAATTTCTCTCTGCAGATTCCATGGCTTCTTTTGCCCTCTTTAAGTCTTCTTCTACGATTTCAATCATTGTTTTTACCAAGTAGATGGCTTGCGTAAAGCCCAATCAAAAATTCTTCCAATTGCCCTATTTTTTGTTTTCCGGCCATGTTTTTAATCTTTTCTATACTTTTGCCTTCAGGCAGTTTTTTTATTAAATCGGCAGCGTCTTTTTTGCTAGCGTATTGAATGTTCTTTTCGGTGAGTATTAAAAAAACAAGCTGCTCTAAAATATTCCCGATTATATAATCTACTGATTTATAGTCTTTATCCGCATAATTCTTAAATGCTGATTTGCATCTGCTAATCAGGTATTCCATTCTCTCTAATATCTCTTTTTTTGAATTCCTTAAAAGATAGAATGCCATGTCATAGCCATAGATAATAATGCCTTTAAATAAGGCGTTTGCCAGCAACGCATCTTTTAGAGCATAAGCCTCTGTTTTTGAAAAGATATGCAGATTTATCTTTTTTCCAAACAGCGCCTCTACTTTCTTTTTTTCTTCATCTATTTTTCCGGCATTTTCTGCAACAATAAGAATATCTATGTCGCTCTCTTCTGCTGCAGTTCCTGCAGGGTATGAGCCAAAAATAATCATTAATGATATGTTTTCTTTTATCTTATTCTTTAATAATTCACTGCTTGCCTGCGCCTCTTTGGGCAGCCTCTTGAGCCTCCTGTTATCAAAATACGCCTTTAACAGCAAAACAGACTCATTGAGAATATTAAGATTTACTATTTTCGTTTTTCCAGCCCTTTTACAGACTGCAAACTTCTCATCTATAAGCCTATTAATCAAGCTAGATGCGGCGCCCTTTCCGGCTTTTGCAGACTCTATCAGCGATATCTCCTTGAATTCCTGCAAAGGATTATCAAATAATACATTCAATACCTTAATTGCAGTTTTTGAGCCTAATAAATCTTCCATGCCTGCTATAAATGAGCCTTTATCTTTAAATCTTTCTATTTTTAGACTTTATTACCTAAAAATAGGGAATATTACCTTAATTAAGGGAATAAGCTTAAAACCGCTTTCTTATGCTTTTCAAAAACAGATTCATTGACAAAGCCGTAAACTCCCTGCAAGTCATCCTTAAACTTAGGGGAGGTTATTTTGCCTTTAACTTTAGAAAACCTGTCTTCAAAGCTGCATCTTGAAGAAATCTCTTTTTTTATCCATGCCTTATCTTTTGAAGACGGCATTAGCATGAAAATATCCCTTATGTCTGTGCTTCTACAGCTGATAAATTTCATGGCAATCAATGCATCTATACCTATAATTCTGAGCTTTAATTCTTCTGCTATTGTTTTTCCCTTAAAAAGCCGCAGGGAAGAATTCATGAAAATCCATTCTGCGCTGAATACAGAATTGGTCTGCCTGTCCAGAATCTCTTTGACTAATATGTCCATGCTCACTTTAAAATCTTTCTCAATTGTTTTTTCATATCTAAGGAAATGCCCGCCATAAGGCATGGCTTGTTTGCCTGCATTTTCTAGCTTGTAGCCATTGCTTTCCAATATCTTTTCCATTTCTTTTGGCCTTTCCTTGACTACAATATCGCAGTCTACAGAAAACCTTGGCAGCGCATAAGCATTTGCCGCATAGCCGCCGATAATCACAAAATCAAATTTAGATATTTTCTTAAGTGTTTCAAAGATTTCTTTTTCCCTAAGCTGCAGCATATTTTTTCCTCATGTAATTGTATGCATATTCGAACATTTCATTGCTTTTTGCAAATTTTAAGACTTCTTTCAAAGGCTCTACTGAGTAATTGCCCTTGCTAACTGAAGTAATTTTGCCTGATGGGATCAAAATTACATATTCGCCTATTGTTGAGCCTGAGTTAATGTAGTTAGGTATGTTTCTCCTATTAAAGAACTGTTTCCAATAAGCAATATCTTTCTTTAAAATCTTAATAAAATAAGGAGATTTTTCTATGCCTCTTTGAACATAGGAATAATCAGACCATATCTCTACTGCAGATAAACCAGCAAATGAATATTCTCTTTTTGCTCCTTTAATTAACTCCGGGACTTTAAATTCTGTTAATCCGTTTATTATGCTTGCGGGGTTTATACATGTATAGCTGTTTTTCGGTTCTTTCTTTATCCACCCATTCCTTAATAACAATGAGAAAATCTTTTTTTTCATGCTTGGGCTTACTATCCAATCTAATTCAGATTGCCTAAAATGTTCCCTTACTCCGTGCTTTGAAAAAAACAATGAGTAAGCCCTTAATCCATATTGAGGTATCTCATATATCATAGTTACCTAATAGGTAACCAATACTATATAAACTTTTTGGTTTTGAAGCATTACTATTGCTCTTAATGCAAAACAACAACAATATTTATAAAAAAAGGCAGATTTCTTAGTATAAAATGGAAATAAAAGACTTACAAGCAAGACAAGGGCAGGTTGATCTGATAGCAGCAGTAGTATCAAAGGCAGAAGTAAGGACATTCAATAAGTTCGGAAAGGATGGAAGGGTGTGCAATGCCAAACTCAAGGATGACAGCGGAGAAGTTACACTTACACTGTGGAATGAGCAGGTTGATAATGTCAATGTCGGCGATAAGATACATATCATCAATGGATGGGTCGGAGAATGGCAGGGTGAAAAGCAGCTTTCTACAGGGAAGTTTGGGCAGTTAGAGGTTGTTGGAAAGGCAGAAGTGAAGGAAGAGACTAAAGAAGATGTTAATGTTACTAAAGACGAAAAAGAGCTCCCTGCTGAAGATGAAGATGTTATCAAGGATGAAGAGGAGATAGTATAAACCCCAACAATAAAGTTTATAAAGCATTTGAGAATTCTTAAGTATCAGGTTGGGCATGATGGGAATCTTATAAGGGGAACCTTTTAAGACCACAGCCTTAGCTCAGCCTGGGAGAGCACCACGCTGAAGACGTGGTTGTCGTGGATTCAAAAGCGTTAAGCTGAAAGTTCCACAGGTCCCATTTTTATTTTTTCTTAAGAATTAAGTTCCAACCAAACTTACAGCCATTATCTTGTTGGCTATCATGTTGAAGATGAGCATGATCGCTAATGAGACAAAACAATAAAGGAATGTTGCACGGGTCATGTTTTTTGCCAATTCTGACCTCTCGTTGAGCTTGTCAGAGCCGTTCTCGATTCCATTTGATAATACTGTCAGGATATATGTAATCTGAACAACGTAGATTCCAACAATCATCTGGAAATAGAATGTTGGAACGCCCTGGCCAAAAAAACCTGATGCTAAGGCACCGCCTGCACCTTCTTCTCCTGCGTTTAGCTGTTTCATCTGAAGGGTTAATTTGCCTAATATAGTGGTAACCATTGAAGTAATGCCTATTACAATGCCTGCAATAACGGGTGTGAGGAATTTTATCTGAGAAGTCATTGAAGAGATAACTTCTGACATCAGATCTTTTAAACGCTCATTGACTTTGTGGATCTCTCTTATATATCTTGAAATATTCATCAATGCATTTGCAGCTACTTTTGGGCCTTTTTTTATTGATTCGATAAGAACTTTCATTGAGCTTTCAATCAGGTCTGATGGAAAAAAGAGCATAGCACCATGCTTAGGATCAAATATTGCCTGAGAGACTCCCATCCCTAATCTTCTGATGTTCATAGATACCATCTTAAAGAAAGAGCCTGAGACTGTGCCTTCCATCCCTGCACTTACCCTGCCGAATGCTGTTTCAGCAGGTATTCCGTCGCCTAATCGGTTGCCTAATTGAAAAAGCCCAGAGGCAAATTCCTGTTCAAGCTGCTGTGTCTTTTTTCTTATACCTATAACATTTTTAGACTTTAATCTGTAATAATAGCCTATTGAAAAACCAAATGCAATTGTTATGAACAAACCAAGTATAGAGGCACCTAAACCAAAGGGACCTGAGGATTGGCCTGATTCATCTGTACGGTAATCCAACAAGCAATAAGCCCTGAGGCATGTAGATGATTCATCTACCTCTCCGAAACCAAGATTTGTTTCGTCCTGAATAAATAAGTGAAGCACAAGCGGGCTTATCCCCACAAGAAAGAGCAGAATACCCATCATCAAGCAGATCTTCAATGGACTAATGCTAAGCTCTTTTCCCCCAAACTTTACTGAGACATTTGTATTTTTTTTGTATTCCGGAAGCTCGCTTATATCTGTATCACCATACCCGCTGGGCCTTTTTGCAAGAATTGTCTTGCCAAGGTAATAAACCAAAACAGGAAGGCCCACATTGTAAAGCAGAGAAATAGAATACCATTTGACACCCTCCATAAAGCTTACAACCAATGGAAGGATGACTAATCCTAAGATAGGCAGGATGACTCCCAACATATGCAGCATGGTTATTGGACTGTGCAGATTCTGCGCATAATGCAACATCTTCTCATAGGTTTCTGTAAGAATAACGTCTAATGACTTGTCAAGTGTTTCAAGCCTTAATTTTTCATCCCCTTCATATAATGAAGCTTCTATCAAGTGGAATGCTTCTATAAATTCCATATTGAATTTTCTCCATGTCTGAAGATAAGCTTCAAGCGATTCTTTGATTGTAGAGTATTTTTCTGTCTCAACATCCCATATAACTTTTTTAAGATCCAAGCTTAATGGGGGGGAGATGTGGTCTGACGCGAACCTTAATGCAAGTTCTAAGTTTGAAGTATGGCGCATATAAGTAACAACATAAAAAACGCACAAAACCATCTGGTTAGATGCTTTCATACGCCAGGAAGTTGCAATGAAATTTGGCAATCTTCCTAATGGACCTATAATAGATATCCCTAAGATTATAAAAAAAAGAACAAAAAAGAATGATTTGAGAAAAACTAATGAAATAAAGCCAGCTACAATAATTATAAAGAAAGGAGCCAGCATTGCAAAGGATGTTGCGCCTGTAGGGGTTAGATTTAAGTGACATACATTGATGGATTCCTGCAGTTCTTCTGCTTTTTTCTTATCTGGAGTAACTTTAACCAGCTTTTCTGAGAAGCTGCATAATTTTTCATATAAGGTAAGATGCCCAGGGGTGTATTCTTCCTTGAATTTTTTATACTCTCGAGTGTCTGTCTTTTGTGGTTTTTCTTGTGCTGCTGTGCCTAGTTCTTTCTCTAGCTTCTGCTTATACTTTTCCATCAAATCTTTCATCTCTTCTGGATCTGCCATTTTAGAATTATGAGATGTTTTTCCTCTTTATACTACGCTTAAGCCATTCATTCCATCCAAAAAATATCCTTTTTGAATCCAAAGAGCCAACTTCTTCTTTTACAGTATCTGAGATCCTATGAAATTCATCATTGCACTGTATTACAAAAGGAGCTTCTAACAATTCAAGATCTTCCTGCTTAACTGCAAATTTTACTATTGTTTCTTTTATCTTTGCCCTAAGCATTATATTATCCCAGACAGCATCCCAGTTGCCTGCCCATTCCTTTACATTTCCAGCTATAGACTTTAGAATTTCAGAATCTCCATTTATCAAATCATCTGAAGGCTGTAATTCATCTGTTTTGCCGTCATATTTCATCAAGTCTGAAAAACCACCTTCGAGTGAAGGATCCTGGTCCCATTGTTTCCTTACTTCTGTTATTTGGGTAACTCGACGCCACTTATGCATACCATCAGCAGACCTTATAGGATTTGCAACTACGACTATATCTGTTGCCTTGAAACTTGTTCTTGGAACACCTAAGTCATTTACAACCCTGTCAAAAACTCCGTATGGGGAATCACCATGAATTGTGCCTGCAACTACATTTGCCAATGCTCCGACACGCATTGCTTCGTAAAGGCTTTTCGCCTCGGATGACCTTACTTCACCGACTATTAAGCAGGAATCTCCCATCCTTAATGTGGTTCTGATGCCTTCTTCTGCAGAAACTTCTGCTGTGCCTTTAGTCATTGCTGATGCAACTTTCATCTGCTGGATGTTATAACCTAGTTTCCTAAGCGCTTCCCCTGGAAGCTCTAATGTGTCTTCTATTGTAATCATCCTATATTTCCTCATTATTTCTACCAATAGCGCAGCTAATAATGAGGTTTTTCCTGCTGATCTTGTTCCAGCAACAAGCATTGTCCTTGAACCGTCAACCAAAAAACTTAGTATACCTGCTGCAAGTGGATTTATCATTTTTGTATGGATGAATAATGGCAAAGTCCATGGCTTATCCCTATGCCTCCTAAACGCATAAGCTAAACCACTTGGATTTAGCGGAGAAGATATTACTGCAACTCTTGAACGGGCTCCTGGAATTGATAGTTCTGTGTCTAAAATTGGATTTGCTTCATCTAATGGCCTTCCAGAGACCATCCTTAATTTAGATGCCCAAGATTCTGCTTCTGTAACTGTAGGGATAATGTTTGTTTTACAGTCTCCAAATTCTGAATGGACTAAGAACATAGGGATTTCGCCCATCGGTGAATTAATAGTTATGTCCTGTATCTTTTCATCCTGCAACAATAATTCGATTAGACCGAAGCCAACTGTGTATCTTACTAATATCTGGGTCAGTTCATCGATTTCTTTTTCACTCATCTTTATTTTTTTGAAGTCAGTAAGCTCCTCAATAAGATCATGGCCTATATTATAGAAAACTGCCCTCATACGCTCTGGATCGACAAATTCGCTTTTTTCAGGCTTATGCTCCATCATTATCTTCCTGGCAGAATCAAGGATCTCGTATTTGTCTTCGCCTAATCTGAACTCCGGAGGATTTAAGTGATAAAGGTATTGTACTGTGTCGGGCAGCTGGAATATAGTAACTTCTGCGTTGCCAAGGGTATAACTGTCAAGCTCTTCTCCGTCTTCTGGAAATTTAGACATTAATTTTGTGAAAAGGAAATCTGGCTTAATCAATGGCCTGAAGAATGTCCGGTATATGGCTCTTGAGCCTATTTTGTATCCTGCAAGGTGAGGCTCTGCTAATGATATCAGCTTTGTTTTTGAAAGAAGCTGAAAAAGCATGTTAAGCAGAGAGAGATGCTTTTGCCTGCACTTGTGGCATCTTTGATCCTGTTCTTTTTGAAGAGCTATTGCCTCTTCCCTTATCAAACGCTTGAGCTCAACATAAGTGCCTATAGGATCTGACCTTAAGGTGTTTGATATTAAGTTTCTTACATCGGTGTACCATGAAGTGATGCATTTTGTGCATGAAGGGTCGTAAACAAATGAGCTATAAGTTAATGCGTCTTTTTGTTTTAGCAGCTTTTTGTAAAGGCCAGCTATTTCCTTGATAAGGGTTGTCTGGGAATAATCATATTCTATATTTCTTCTCTGGAAATAAACAATTTTTGAGACAGTTCCTGCTTCATTAAGAATATCACAAGTTTTAGACATTGTTACAGGGTCGTCTTCCAAAGCAGGCACTTTAGAATAGGTTTCGCAATTAATCTGAAGAATAATCTCTTCGCCTTCTCTTATTATATCGTATGAAAACGGTGTTTTGTTGAATAATGGCATTATCTATTACCTCTTTTTTTGGGGGTTTTGTTTTATTTAATTGACCTAACCCACTATTATTTTTGAAATTTTAACTGCTATTTATCCTCTTTTTTTAGCTTTTCAAGCGCGATCTCTATGAGGTGGGATTTGTTCCTGAATCTAGTCCTGTCTTTAATCTTTTCATTTATCCATTTGATCAGATCTGCGTCAATTGTGGCTGAAATTGGACTTTTTGACATTTTTTATTTTTTTTGACTCATCAAATCATTTATGATCATTGATCCAAATAAGGTGAATGCAGTGCCATAACTATCAAATAAGCTGAAACAGTCTGTTTCGAACGATTTGGTGATTAACCAAACGGTCCATAAAATGCTCATTAAGTAGAGTATTGATTTAAGATAACTTTTTATTCTCATATTACCCTAAGTATCCTCAATATTAACAGAATGGCTGATAAAATAGCCAAACTCCATCCTAGAATTTCGTACCATTTCATTTATTTCACCT
>JAHJAV010000040.1 GCA_018813685.1 Nanobdellota archaeon
TCAACCTAATATTGCCACGATAAGGCTTAAACTTACCAGAATAATTCAAAGAATATGAATATGGAAACTCACTATAAAGTTCATCAATTGCCTTTTTGAGCATAAAAAAAGAATATCTATTTAGTTAATAAACTTTTACAAAAAATATAGGATTAGCACCCTAAGGTCAAAACTCAATCAAAAAACACTTTTAAGAAGTTCAGAGGGTCGGCTCTTTAGGAGCATGAACGATACTTGTATAAAACATATCAAGAGTTTTGAAGGTGCTAATCACCTACTTAACCTCATACCTCAATACAGCAGCAATCTTCCCAATATCCCTTAACTGAGCACCTTCCATTGTCTCTGTAGATATCAGTTTAACTTCTGTACCATAAAGCTTTGCTTCATTCTCAAACTCTTCAATCTTCTCATCTTCAAGAACATCAGACAGCAATAAAGTAGCCACAGCCCCATTCTTAAGATTATTCATAACTTCTGCTTCACCATAACTGACAATCCCTGGATTTTTAGCCAATAATCCAAAAAAATGATTCATTGTCTTCTTCTCTTCAATAACTCCCTCTTTCGCAAGAATATCCTCTGACTTGTCTACAAGCTCTTGTAGTCCAAAATCGCCAGTATAGCTCAAATCCTTTATCCCGATTATCTTATTCCTTACTTCAGTGGTGATATAGCCGCCATCTATAAATGCATATTTAGTTGGCCCTGGCCCCCCAACAATAATCCCCTTAAGATCCTTATTGCCTAAAAACTGGTCCTTGACATAATCTGCAACTTTTTTATAATGTGCTTTTGCAGCAAGTTCTGTATTCTTAGCAAAACGCTTTGCTGAGTTGTGGACAATAACCCCATTTGCAATAAAATTTTGGTTTTTAACTGAGATATCAATCATCTCAACGCTTTTATTCATCCTTTCTATCTTATGTACTTTAACAGGCAAGATAGGGTAATTGTAAATCTCATCTAGTCTGAGGTATAACCCTTTATCTTGGATATTAGCCAAAATTGAATCTTTGAATGTTTGTTTGCTCATCATCCGTTTATTAAGGAAAAAACCAGAAACCTTTGGAAACAATCTGATGCTATAGCCTGCCTTTTCAATTATTTCCCTTACTCTTTTGCCTGGAACTATTATTTGCCTAATGCTATCCTTATTTGATTTTCCAGCAAGAGTTTCATTTAATTTTTTAATTTTTTCATGGGAAGTAAATCCAATGTGCTTTTTGAATAGCTCAACTGACTTCTTTTCGACAATATCTACAGTAAACCTTGGATTATTGCTGTATATATTCGCTCTGTTATCATACTCTTGCAGCGAACTTAGAATTGAGAACCTTAACAGTACAAGCTGAACAGATTTTGCCAATTTCTTGTTGTTTATTCCTAATGCAACTCCCCTTTTATTATGGACATACCCTTCTGCGTCAAATAATCCCCTTAAAAAAGCAGCAACAACTTTATCTTTAGACTGGAGTATTTTTGTAGGAATCTCAGAATCTAATTTTTTCTTCAAATCTGGAAATTCCTCTTTGATTAACCTGGATAATGGCCTGCTGGTAAACCTTATTTGATGATAGTTCTTACCTGCCCTAAATTTATAACTGGAAGACAGATTAAAAAAAGAATCAAACCTTTTCTTATAATCCAGAGCTGCCTGTTTATTCTGTTCAAAAAGAGTGATTCTATCTGGCTCTATGCATCCATCACCCATAAAATAACCTAAGAATTGCGCAAATTCCCCATTTATCTCTGAAGGCAGCCTTATTGCAGTATTTTGATGGTGCATTGCATTAGTGTATTTTTCTAAAAACTGCTCAAAATCTATCCCTAATTCACTGCATAATCTTTTTAAGGGTTCCTTACTTGCATTAAGCCTTCCGATTTCATAATAAGAGATTGTTGTTTGTTCCAAACCTATTTTATTTGCCAACTCTTTCTGTAATAATCCTTTTGCCTTTCGCTTTTCTTTTAATAGATTCTGCCCCTCTCTGGTTATTATAAAAGAATTATAATATTTTTTGGGATTCAGTTTTTGTGCCTTCCCAACAACACTTATCTTTTCAGGCATTATTAAAAAGTCTCCTTCTTTTAACTCTTCAGCAGATTTCTCAACAATTCCATCGTTAGTTGCTGCAAAAAATATATGGTCTTTAGAGGATTGCACTTCCAAACGAGGGTATTTTGTAATTATCTTGTAAACCTTATTCTTTTTTACTTCCCATTTATCTGTTATGTTCGAATTCCGAATTGCAAAATTGTTCTTAAACATAACAGAGTTAACAACATGTGGATTATGGACAATTTCAATCCTTGGAAGAGAACCATCTGATAATTGGATTAAAGAATCTTTTACAAGGCACTGCCCACCAGCCTTTATCTTCCCAGGAACCTCTGAATGCGTCTTCTGAAGATGGATTATTGTCTTGCCCTTAAGATAAGCTATATCTGCATCCCTCCTATCCATAACAATTAAACCATAAACTTCCTTGGTTTCCATCATACCTTCAAGAATATCCAAAACAAAAGTTTTATCACATTTGTAGATTCTTGTCCTTAAGGGGATTGGGGGCTCTATGCTCCATACCTTAAAATCCTGTTTGCCTTCCTGCGCAGCAATATTCCCTGAAAAAGCAGCTAATCCATTAGGCGGAGTCTTTTTGTATATCCTTAGATGCTGTATCATTCTTTCCAAAGCATCTATGACATTCTTCCTTGTAGAAGCATCCTTGATATTTGTAGCAGTACCACTTTCCTGAGTCAAATGTTGTATGATCTTTACTATATCATACCCTTCAGGGATATACACAGAAACAAGCTCTGTATGCCTGCCCCTATGGACACTTAACTCTTTGATAAACTTCTTCAATTGGTGTTTTTGCTCATCTGTTATCGACATGATACCACTAGAGTAATCTGTTTATTTATAAAAGTTGCCAAAAATTTTATAGTAAAAATTTGTTTATAGATTAATCCATTTTTCCGATAGATTTAAATGAAGGCGCTTTAGCGACTGAATTTAAATCTCCAGAAAATCCGAATGCTTTGATAAACCTCAACCCCCATTTTTAATTTTCGATTTAAGGCACTTTTTGTCGTCAGTAAGGGTTTAAATCAAAAAACCCATAAACTTCTGTTAAATCGCCTGTATTTAAGTTTGATATCATTTTGTCGACCA
>JAHJAV010000041.1 GCA_018813685.1 Nanobdellota archaeon
CAAAATTATTGGAGGTTGCTAAAGGAGGTACAATAAGAATATTTGAGTTTGGGGGTGGAAAACCAAATATAAGTGACCCTACAAATCAGAGATCTAATTTTGGTGGAATAACTACTAGAATTTTGAAGGGGATGGAAATTAAACCAGAACAAGTAGAACTCCATGAATGTATAAGTGAAGAAACTATTAATTCTACTTTAGATGTACTGGTGCCTCGGGTCTAAAAAACATTTTTTTAAAAGCGATTAGAAATTTTGAGGGATTAATGATAAATGATAGAGTAGATATATTGGATGCAATCAGGAGATATCAAGAATTTTCATTATCTGCTGTATTGGAAGTGCTTCCTCCAGATGTGACAGAACTAACATTTGCTGTTCATTCTGCTATTGGCCTAAAAGATTCGAAATTGACAGAACCAGCAAAATTAGCATATGTTGAAAGCACACGAAATTATCTTGGCCATTGCAGAGGAAACGACATTAAAATAGTCCATTTAAGAGATATGCTAGATATTTCAGAGCATACGCCTGAATTGATTGTAAGTAACAGAGAACCCACATTGGCTGATAGATTTGGAATAAATGCAGATTATGTTGTAGCGACCTTTCCGAATATGGGGGTACCTCTTGAATTATTGAATCTGTATTTTGAACAGATGATGAATTATGGAATATTTTGTCCAAATCTTAGTAACCCAAATCGAAACATTAGAACCATTAATGGGATTGGGGTGTTTACAGAAACAAATGCTTGTTTTATTGATGGTCTTAGTGTAATGATGGCCTTATCACAAAAAGTAGTAAGAATAATCAAGAATTGTACATTATCAAGACAACCAGAAATGATTACATTGGATCATTATGTTAGTAGGTATGGTATAGATAAGGATAGAGTATTGTTGAATATGTACGAAAATGGAACGCTGACTCCCTCTCCAAACGGAATTATTAGTTGTAGTATATGATTTTATTTCTTAAACTTATACAAATAAACCAATCTTCTGCCTGCTGGCTCTACGACCTGGTAGGCTTTTCTGACCAATACAAAGCCGGCTTTTCTTAATCTTTTCAGATTTCCGACTACTGTGTTGAAAGAAGCATCTAAAAGCTTAGCGATTTCCCTGGCGTTCAGCCATTTCTTGCTGTATTTTTTCAATAAATCATATACTTCCTGCTGCCCCATTAGAAAGTGGATAAGGTATAAGGGCTTATATAAACATTTCTATTCTGGAATGAATAAAAAGAAGAAAAAAATAAAAATTTACAACCCAGCTTCCTTTTTGAGAGCTTCAGCCTTGTCTGTCTTTTCCCAAAGGAAGTCTTCGTCATCTCTTCCAAAATGGCCGTATGCTGCTGTCTTCTTGTAGATCGGCCTTTTCAGCTTTAAGGTTTCATTTATCCATCTTGGTGTCAATGGGAAATGTTTTTTTACAAGCTCTGCAATCTTTTCTTCTGGAATTTTGTTTGTTCCTGAGCAATCAACGTTTACAGAAGTTGGCTTTGCAACGCCGATGCAGTAGCTTAGCTGAACTTCGCATCTATCTGCTAAACCTGCTGCAACTATGTTTTTAGCAACGTATCTTGCTGCGTAAGCTCCTGACCTGTCAACTTTAGAAGGATCTTTTCCTGAGAATGCTCCGCCGCCGTGCCTTCCAACTCCGCCGTAAGTGTCTACAATTATCTTTCTCCCTGTAACTCCTGTGTCTCCTTCTGGACCCCCAATCAAAAAAGAGCCAGTAGCGTTTATATGGATGTTTGTTTCTTCGTCCATAAAATCCTTACAGATGGGCTTTATAACATGTTCCATGACCTTTGTCTTTAGCTCTTCTTCTGAAATCTGGGATTTGTGCTGCTGAGCAATTACAATAGCAGTTGCTTTAACTGGCTTTCCATCATCATAAACAATGCTTACCTGCGATTTTCCATCTGGACCTAAGTGAGGAATAATGCCTTCTTTTCTTACATAAGCCAATCTTCTTGTTAATTTATGAGCCAAAATTATAGGCAATGGCATAAGTTCAGGTGTTTCGTTGCATGCAAAGCCATACATCATTCCCTGATCACCAGCACCTTGGTCTTTGCTTTCGCTGGTTTCTGCTGTTACTCCCTGGCTTATATCAGGACTTTGTGCGTGTATAGCTACCCATACGCCTGCATCATCACAATCAATTCCAAACTTAGGATCTGTATATCCAATCTCTCTTAAAGTGTCTCTTGCAACCTTCTGCACATCCACATAGCCGTTTGTTGTTACTTCTCCAGCAACATGGACAGAACCTGTTGTTGTAAGGCATTCGACAGCTACCCTTGAATCAGGGTCCTGACCTATTAACTCGTCTAGTATAGCATCAGATATCTGATCGCAGACTTTGTCGGGGTGACCTTCTGTCACGCTTTCACTTGTCACATATGTTATTTTTCCCATATTAATCTACCTCCGTTTAGTATTGTAGTGTTCTGTTTAAAAAAATAAGAATAACCCTCAATCATATAAGCCCACCATAGGTTTAACCTAACTCAGCCTATTTAAAAAGATTTTTGATAGAAATATTCTGATTGGAATAATATTATCTGCCATCTAATTATTGAAGTATTCAAATCATGGATATTGTATAAATCTTTTGTTTTTTAGTATCCTAAATCAAGAAAGGAATAGGCAATGCCTTGCTGTTATATGCCAGAACTGAGTAAATATTCCCAAAAGCATAAATACTAGTTCATATTATTCCTGTTAAAATGGCATATGAACTATCGGAAATAAAGGAGATACGGAAGAAGTTTGACCTGACGCAGACACAGCTAGCTAATATCTCAGGGGTTTCTCAAAGCTTAATCGCTAAGATTGAAGCAGGCAGATTAGACCCAACATATTCTAATGCAAGGAAGATATTTGAGGCAATTGATTCTTTGGGCAAGAAAAAAGAGTTAAGGGCAGAGCAGATAATGACTAAAAATATAATATCTGTAAAACCAAACGACGACATTAAAGAAGCTATAGCAAAGATGAAAAAATCAAATATCTCGCAGATGCCAGTTATCGAGGAGCATAAAAGCATAGGGGTTGTATCTGAATCAATTATCTTAGAGTCATTATTAAACAAAAAAGGCAGCAAGATAAAGGATATAATGGATGACTCTGCACCTGTTGTATCTAAGAACACTAATGTAAATGCTGTTTCTAATCTTCTTAGGTTTTACCCAATGGTGTTAGTTTCCGACGATGGAGAATTAAAAGGGATAATCACAAAGTCTGATCTACTAGGTAAATTGTATAAGTGAATGATAATATTCAATGAATTCACCGCTGCTCAGTTCTAAAGGTTAATAAGGCAGGCTGTATTCTCTGTATAATATGAAAGAATTTACTTCAGAAGAACTGAAATCAATGAGCATTACAGAAGTTAAAGAGTATTTTGATAAGCTGCATAAAGCAAACCCAAAAACCTACTAACATTCTTTAATGTGAATTGAAGCTGGGTGGTAGATTTATAAGTTGAAGAGTTGCATCAAGCCAAAAATATGCATAGCTTTATAAATACTGTTTTATTCTATGTTATTAAATCATAGAATGTTAAGAGAATTCTTTTTACATTGTATGTTGGAGGAAAAATGGATGGAAAAGTAAAATTTTTTAATGAATCGAAAGGATTTGGATTCATTGCAGGAGAAGACGGTAAGGAATATTTTGTACATAAGTCAGGCCTTACAGAAGGAATATCAATAGGGGAGAATGATGAAGTTACTTTTGAAGTAGTTTCAGGCGATAGAGGCCCAAAGGCAGACAAGGTTACAAAAAAGCAGACACTTGCTCACGAAGAAGAACCAAAAGAAGACGAAGTTGCAGAAAAGCAGATAATCGCTGACGACAAAGAACCAAAAGAAGACGAAGTTGCAGAAGAGTAGATTAAAGTTTCTTATTTCTTTTTTTCTAATTTTTTGAGCCTGTAATGCATCTTTATTAGCTCTGCGTATAAGATTCCTATTATAATGATTAAGCTGCTTTCCACAAGGTTAGTCAGTTTGAACCTATAAGCAATCAACCCAACCAGTAAAAAACCAGTTCCAATAGTGATTATAAAAGCCTTTTTTCTCTTTGGCAGGGCTATGAACTGCCTGTCTAATATGTCCATTTTTTATATTAGAGAACCAGACTATAAACATTTTTCTTAAAAATAAAATAGAAAAAGAAGTTTATCTTTTACTCCTCATCTTTCTTTCGCTTATCTCTTGAGTAGGGGCATTCCTTGAAGATCTCAGGAAATAATCAATGTTTCTTTCGTCTTCCTGCTTCTGCTTACGCTGTTCGGGTGTAAGATCAGGAACAGTAAAATTCATTGATGTGGGCTTATCTTTCTTAAACTTGGCATACTTTTCTCTTTTTGCATTTATTTTCTTCTTTTTGTTTTTGTTTTTTCTTCCCATGGAGTATCACCGAAGCAGATGTTTTGCACCTGTTTATAAATCTTGTTACTGTTAATATTATTGTTAATAACAAAAATCTTGCAAGGTGAGATTTTCAATAACAAACATTTTTATATCTACTTGTTTTTTTCATACCTATGGAATACAAAGGATTGATATTAGATAAATTTCAGGAAGATTCGATCAGGGCTATTGAGAATAATCATTCTGTTGTTGTCTCTGCTCCGACTGGTTCTGGAAAGACATTGATCGCTGATTATATTATTGACAGGGATGTGAAGAAAGGGATTAGGGTTATCTATACAGCTCCGATAAAAGCTCTTTCTAACCAGAAATATAAGGAATTTACAACAGAGTATGGTGTAGATAAGATAGGGCTTCTGACAGGAGATATTGTAATAAATTCAGGCGCCCCTGTTTTGATCATGACAACAGAGATCTACAGGAACATGGCTCTTACAAATGACAAGATGATTGAAAATGTTTCATATGTTGTCTTTGACGAAATCCATTTTATAAATGATATTGAAAGAGGATATGTATGGGAAGAATCAATAATATTCTCAAAAGATCATGTAAGGTTTTTATGCCTATCTGCAACAATCCCTAATTCAAAGGAATTTGCAGATTGGATACAGTCAATAAAAAAACATAAGGTTGAAACAGTAAAGCATGAGCATAGAAGTGTTCCATTGCACAAGAAATTTTATGATGCTGAATTAGGGATAACTACACTGGAGGATATAAGGGAAGTGAGGGATATCCCTGATTACAGGCATGTAATGGGGGGGAGACGAGGAAGAAGGGAAAGAAGGCCCAGGATAAAAGCACCTAATCATGTTGAGCTTATCAGAGAGATAAAGGATAAACTGCCATGCTTCTTTTTCAATTTTTCCAGGCAGCGCTGCCAGGATTTTGCACTTGAGCTGGCTCATGCTAAATTGTTTGAGATGAATCCGGCAATAGGCGCTATAATGAGGAAAAGATTAGATAGTGCTCCGCCAGAAGTAAGAAATTTAAAATCAACACAAGTGCTGAGGCAGACACTGCCTTATGGAGTTGCATTCCATCATGCAGGGCTTATACCCATTATAAAGCTTATTGTAGAGGAGTTATTTTCAAAGGGCATGATAAATGTGCTTTATGCAACTGAGACATTTGCAGTAGGGATAAATATGCCTGCAAAGACAGTCTGCTTTCAGGCTTTGCGTAAGTTTGACGGAGCTAATTTTAGGTTTTTAAACTCAAAAGAGTTTTTCCAGATTGCAGGCAGGGCAGGAAGAAGAGGGATTGACAAAGAAGGTTTTGTATATTCTATGATAGACAGAAGAGACTTTGATTATCCTTTGCTTAAGAGTATGACCTCTGCTGATACTGAGCCGATAAAATCTCAGTTCAGGTTATCTGTAAATACTGTGCTTAACCTTGTGAAGATGCACACTGCTGAGGAGATTGATGTCATCCTTAATATGAGTTTTTATACTTACCAGCAGAAGACTTATATCGAGATCAGGAACTCTTTTAGAAATATATGCGGAAAATTAGTAAAAAAAGAGTATATCACCAAAGATAACAAATTGACACCTAAAGGAGAATTCTCTTCAAAGATATATTCTGATGAAATCATAATAGGGGATATTTTTGGCACTGATTTCTATAGGGGGCTTAATGAATACCAGATTATGCTTATTATTGCATGCCTATGCTATGAAGCAAGAGAAAAGACAGAGTTCTACAAGAATTATCAGTCTAAATTTCTTTCTGACCTTAAGAGAAAGATGCCTCAGGGAGCAGATAAGAGATTCCATAATATGGACAAGCTGACTGCGTTGATACATCCATGCTATTATGGAAAGACTATATTTGAAATGATGAAAAATGTTAATCTTCTTGAAGGTGACCTGATAAGATTTTTCAGGCAGATGATCGATAAGTTTGCGCAGATAGCCAATGCAACAGATGATTTTGAGCTGAGACAGATGGCCAGGAACTGCCAGGGGCTTATCATAACTTCTCTTGCTGATATTGATGCGATATGATATGAATAGGGAATTCTGCCAATTTTTCAAAGTTAGTAGTGCGTTTAATATAGATTTCTGAGAAGCAGTGTAAAATTATAATCAGAGGGGGGTTTGGTTATCTAATATTTTGTGACACCATTTTAGAATAGTGAAGAACGAAAGGTTTTTAAATGAGTTTAATTTCCAAATTCTATTATGGAATTAAATGTAGGAAAATCAGATAGGCACAATAGGTATTACAAATGTTCTACTGGAGAATTTGATAGAATTTGCGCATCTAATGGTCAATATGGTAAAGGTAACCGGGATTATCCTGCTGCAAGAGAATTTTTTGCCAGAGAATTTGGAATTGATATGGAACCGTTCCAACTTGCTGTTAATCCTTATGCACATCATGAACAAGTAAGAAATTCTTTTACACAACTTGAGGAAGAACTTAATGGCCAAGCTAGAGTTAGACTTCAATTCGTTCCCGGAGCTTTCAAAAATGGAGAATTTATGGGGTTAGTTCCAGATAATATTCCAGTAAGGGAAAACCTTGATTGGCATATCCGTTACACAGCTGCAACAGTTTACGGTGGTGATGATTCTGTTTTAAAACCAATAGACATATGGCAACATATTCTTACTGATTTACGCAGATACGTCACTGGAATAGATGATCCAGTAAAACTTTTCGATATTTTCGATTATATGCATAGTGGAGAAATTAATGGATTACATTTGAGTCTTGCTTTATCTTCTGATTTGGATTTACCATGGATGGTCGATAATTCCAAATGTATGGTGCATTTAATTGCGCAAGAGAGTGGACTTAAACAAGCAGTTAGAATATATGGTGCCCTTTTAAGGGAAGCAGAATGGCGTTCAGGAAAGAGTCTTATTGCTGATGAAGAATATCCCTTACCTGATGGTGAATTCAAGAGATTAGAGTATATAAGAAGAGTATTACATGAACTTTTACAAGGTAGATTAGGGGGAAGTATAAGAGAAGGAGCAACTCAATTTACAGGAGTGTTTTCAAACGTAAAAGTTGATGCAGTTGATCATGCTTTAGAAGAATTGGATGAGGCTGCACAACATCTTAGGGGGGCATTGGATGACAAAGTTCAGGCAGCTAGGCAAGAATATGATTCTGGAATCTCAAGCCTTGCAGAGAAAGAAAAAGGGGATGCACAATTAGTTAAATTTTTTCAGTCTATCTGATAATATCCCCCTATAATTAACCAAACCATTCTCAATAAATAAACATACTACTAAACCCTCGTTTCTCAGAAGATACTGAATTGATTTTCTTTAATTTGCCAATTATTTGTGGAAATAATTGAACAGCCCTTTCGAGCTTTGATGTGAGTGGGATATTATTATCAAGAAATTGCAGAATATCAAAATTTACAAATCTAATCATATGTGAACAGGCATATTAAACAAATCAAAAGATTTAAATATAGGTTATTCTATACCATATGTTATGTGAGAACCAGTATTCGAGCATAAGCACAGGCATAATGATTATATTGTAGATATTAAGATTTACAAAGTACCCAAAGATAAATTCCACGCAGAAGGATTCCAATATTCACTTGTACTGATCAAGGATGGAAAGAGAATATTAGGATATGATAATCATGAAAAAAGAGGGCATCATATCCATCGAGGAAATATGAAAATTGCCTATACATTTGTTGATGAGTGGAAGCTTATTGAAGACTTTCAAAGAGATGTTGAAAGGATTACAAAAGGTGAACTAAAATGAACTTAGAAATGCCTTACATTTCTTGTTCACTAAAAAATGCAAAGCATTTTTTGTGCCCAAGAAAAACTATTGTTTTTCTTAGGGCATTTAAAACTCCCGGAGGTCGTTTAAAATGAAGGTAAAGGACATTAAAGTTGAAATAAAGCCTCTCAGCGAGGTTTTGGGAGATGCTGCCAGAGTGATGAGTGCAGCAAGAAAGGGAGAACATATAAAGCCAAAGAAAGGGATGAGTTTTGGAGATGTAGAATCATTCAGGCAGTTTTTCACGCCAAAAAGGATTGAATTATTGCAGGTCATAAAGCATAAGCAGCCAGAATCGATATACGAACTTGCAAAATTGACAGGCAGAGAATTTAAGAGTGTTGTTACTGATATGAAAATATTGGAAAAATATGGGTTGATAGACACAAAGAAAACTCCGATTAAGGGAGGCTATAAGATAAGGCCAATCTTTGATTATGACAAACTGAGTGTGGATATTGCCATGTGATGGAATGAATAGGCTTTTAAATATGTACTTTAGTTTTATTTTATGGTCGAATTTAATCCTGACGGAAGCATAAAACTGCCTGAGCAGTTTGCCAGGAATAAAGAGAAGCTAAAATCCCAGAGATGTATAAAGATAAAAAGAGAATTAGTAAATTTTAGCGCTCCGAAAAGATGTGTTCTTCACATAACCCTTTCTGATGTGATCACTGATGACAGGTTTATAGAAACAATATATAATGAGTTCAAAAGAAGAGCAAGTGTACCGAGCAGCATCAAAAAGATAAATGAGAAGCAGTTCGATGTTACCATAGAGACTGATTTCAGAAGGTGCTCTGACTGCAATTCATTGATAAATAAGTATAGGGAGTTCATAGAAGGAGCACTGATTGAGGAAAAGGGGGGCTGCACATTTGAAGGAAGGAAGAAAAACTTTTGTTATGAGGATTATTTTGAGTGAGATTTTAGGAAAGTTTAAATATCTCGATTCCTTGAGGAAAGATAGGCAGGGGTGTTTGAATTTAGGTTTTGAGCAGAAGGAACAGAAACTAGATGAAGAGATAAAGAAGAATTTGAAAAGGATTGGATTTAAGGTGTGAAAAGATGAATAAATATATCGTCTTAAGATTAAAAAAAACATTTGAAGATTATGCTTATAATGCAGAGGGTATTGAGTTCTGGTATGCGAGAGATTTGCAGGTGCTTTTAGGTTATGACAAATGGGAGAACTTTGTTAATGTTATTGAAAAGGCAAAGATTACTTGTAAAAATTCAGGTCACAACATAAAAGACCATTTTCCCGATGTCAGGAAAATGGTTGATGTCGGCTCTGGCGCAAAAAGGGAAATCGATGAGTTTATGCTTACAAGATATGCTTGCTACCTTACAGCCCAGAACGGAGATCCAAGAAAAGAAGAGATAGCATTTGCGCAGAGCTATTTTGCCGTTCAGACCAGAAAGCAGGAATTAATTGAGCAGCGAATTGCGCTTATTGAGCGGCTTAATGCCCGCCAGAAACTAGTTGTCTCTGAAACAGAATTGTCTAAGCTTATCTATGAGAGGGGCGTTGATGATGAGGGATTTGCAAGGATTTGAAGCAAAGGTGACCAGGTGCTTTTTGGCGGGTTTACAACTTCACAGATGAAGAATAAGCTAGGCATGCCTCAAAACAGGCCATTAGCTGATTTTCTGCCAACAATAACTATTACTGCAAAAAATCTGGCTACTGAAATAACCAATTTTAATGTTAAAAAAGATGAGTTGAAAGGTGAAGGTAGCATAACCGGGGAGCATATGAGGAACAATGCAGATGTTCGTGGATTATTGACTAAAAGAGGAATAAAGCCTGAAGAACTGCCTCCTGAGGAAGACATCCAAAAGCTTGAAAGAAAAGTCAAAAAAGAGGAGCATAAGCTGGCATTTGAATCAAAGAAAAAAAGATTGAAATGAAAGAAGAAGTTTGGAAGAACTTCTACCTTTAAACCAAACAAAACATATGCTCTCTGAAGAAATTCATCTCGTGAGGATATTTATTTATCTTTTCTATTGTCCTTTTGTAATTCTGCCTTAGTTCCTTTGCCTGTTTTTGGGTTAATCCACTTTTAACCTTATA
>JAHJAV010000003.1 GCA_018813685.1 Nanobdellota archaeon
CCTGCTCATGCATCAACCAGCCAGGAGACACCTGCTATATTGGAAATGCATTAGGAAGCAGCCTCACTCAGACTGTGTTCAATATCACAACAACAGCTTCAACACCTCTTGGGAGACCAAGCAAGACAGTATAGGTTAGCCTTATTCTGTGATTAAGAACATTTATTCGTTCATACCACCAGTCTATAGCGATTAAAGAGCGGTGACTGGTGGTTCTTGATTTAGATGCCAGCAAAGTTATCAATAGTTCATCTGACTTAAGTTTCCCATCTTTATTAAATGGTACAAATGCGTCATAAATTCTCCTTAATTCAGAACCAGTTCTAGGTCCAACTGGAAATTCAAATGGTTGTATTAATCCCATATTTATCCTCCCCCTTACATTTTTTTTATATATTTTTAAAATAAGTAATCTGTTTGTTTATTTAAAACTGATGTTAGGATAATAACAATTTATATTGATTATTTAAATATTTCCATCAAAAATCGGTTAATTTTCGTGATAATTAGGTGACGATAAGAACAAGATTATTTAACAATATTTAAATAAATCAGATGATTATCTTAATCATATGAAGCTGATTAAGATTAATTCTAAGGATGGAATAGATTTTGCAGATAAAATAATCGGGAATATAGATAAAGATTGTTTATCTGAAAGCGGGATATTGCCTTTGTTTGATGTTGAAGCGGTTAAGTTAGAGAATCTTTATGAAAAAGCAAAAGACATCCTGAAAAATAATACAAGACCTTTATTTCTTGGAAGGAATCATTCTATAACATTGCCTATTGTTAAGGCGTTTGAAGAGGTTTATCCTTCGAATCCAGGAATAATAATATTTGATGCTCATCCAGACGCTAATAATAAGCTGATGCCTGCTGGACAGGATGATTTGTTGGTTGGATTAGTTAATCAGGGTATCATCAAAAAAGAGAATATTATAATGGCTGGAACAAGGGCGTGGACAAAAGAGGAGTTTGACTTTATCCAGAAAAACAAGATAAAGTATTTTTCGATGAAAGAGATTGTTTCAGAGGGAATAAAAGAAGTTTCTGAGTCTTTGATGATCGCTGCAAGGAATTTCAGTGATTTGTATGTAAGCATAGACATTGATGTTTTGGATCCTGCTTTTGTATCTGTAGATTGTAATGAGCCAGGTGGATTAACAACAAGGGAATTATTGTTTTTTCTTCATAGATTAAAGAAGATGCATAACTTAAGGGCTTTTGATTTAAGTGAAATTAATCCTGAGAAAGATAAAGATGATTTAACTTCTAAGGTTGGAGCTAAGATATTAGTTGAGATGTGTTGATTGGAACGATACTTTTTTAAAATAGCCTTATTTCTTAAAATAAATGCCAAAAATCATGTTCAGAAGCACAAACAGGAAAGCGCCTTTAGTCAGCTTTAAAGAAGCTTTGATGAGAGGCCAAGCTCCTGATTATGGGTTGTATATGCCTACTGCGATTCCTAAGCTGACTAAAGAAGAGATTGATTCATTCAGAAATAAAGAATACTATGAAATCGCATTTGAAATAGCCAAGAAATTCCTTAAAGACGAGATTTCTGATGCAGAATTAAAGAGAATATGTAAAGAATCTTATAATTTTGAAGTTCCGTTAGAAAAGGTTAAAGATAATCTGTTTATAATGCGATTGGATAGGGGGCCAACAGCTTCTTTCAAGGATTTTGCAGCAAGGATGATGGCTCGCCTTATGGGTTATTTTGCAAAGCAGGAAAAAAGGGCTTTGCATGTTTTAGTTGCGACTTCAGGAGATACAGGTGGAGCTGTTGCAGATGCATTTTATGGGGTAGATAATATAAAAGTTACAGTTCTGTTTCCAGAAAATGAGATTTCAGAAAGGCAAAGGAAACAGATGACCACTTTAGGGAAGAATGTAACTGCTATAGCAGTGAAGGGGAAGTTTGATGACTGTCAAACATTGGTGAAAAGAGCATTTAATGATTCGGAATTAAAGGATTTAAATCTTAGTTCTGCAAATTCTATAAGCTTTGGAAGATTAATGCCCCAGATTGTATATTATATTTATGCTTATTCAAGATTAGCTGGTGATAAGGTTATTTTTTCAGTGCCTTCTGGAAATTTTGGTAATCTGATGGGCGGAGTTATAGCAAAAGAGATGGGATTGAATATTGAAAGATTTATTGTCGCAGTAAATGAAAATGATGAATTCCCTAAGTTTTTGGAAAGCGGAAATTATAGGGCTGTTGTTCCTTCTAAAGAATGCAGCTCAAATGCAATGAATGTGGGGCATCCTTCTAATCTAGCAAGGTTGATTGATTTATATGGTGGTTGGTTAACAGATGAAAGAGCTGAAAATGGTAAGGTTTTGATGAGTGGGGTTCTTAAGGAGAAACCAGATATGGAAAAATTAAGAAAGGATTTTGTAAGCTTTTCAATAAGTGATAGGGATGTTGATGAAACTATCAAGTCTTTTTATAATAAGTATAAGATAATAATTGAGCCGCATGGGGCAGTTGGGTTAGTTGCTTTTGAAAAAGCAGGATTGAATGGATTGACTGTATGTTTAGAAACCGCAGACCCTGCAAAGTTTCCTGATAAAATAAAAGAATTGTTGGGGATAGACCCTAAAGTTTCTGAATGCTTATCTAAACTAGATGGTAAAAAGGAAGAGTTTGAAACTATTCATAATGATTATAGGGAGTTTAAGAGGATAATCCAATGAAACATATCATATTTTTAATTGACGGAGCAGCAGATTATGCCTGTGGCGAGTTAGATGGGAAAACCCCTTTGCAGGCTGCTAACAAGCCGAATATAGATCTAATCGCAAAAAAAGGAAAATGCGGGATGTTAGAGACTGTTCCTAAAGATATGCAGCCTGATTCTGCTGTTGCAAATATGTCTCTTTTAGGTTATGATTTAAAGAGATGCTATCAGGGAAGGGGTGTTTTAGAAGCAGCTAATATGGGTGTTGAATTAGAATCAGGTGATGTTGCTTTAAGATGTAATCTTATAACTGTTGAAGATAATAAGATAAAAGACTATTCTTCTGGGCACATATCAAATGAAGAAGCAGAGCAATTGATAAGGGCTGTTGATAGGGGATTAGGGAATAAAGAGATAAAGTTCTATCCGGGTGTTAGCTATAGACATTTGATTGTTTTGAAAGGAAATAAATTTTCTTCAGATATTGAGTGTTATCCTCCTCATGATTTTATAGGTTCACCTATTGCAAAGGTGTTGGTTAAAGCTAGAGGTGCAGGGTCGGAGCTTACTGCAGGTGTATTAAATAAACTCATGTTCGACAGCAAGAATATTTTAGAGAAACATCCGGTTAATATCGAAAGAAAAAAGAATGGAAAGAACATTGCCAATAGTGTTTGGTTTTGGTCGCCTGGCAGGAAGCCAGAGATGGAAACATTTCAGGAGATTTATGGGATTAAAGGCGCTGTAATATCTGCTGTCGATTTAATAAATGGATTAGGAAGATATGCTGGTTTTGATGTTATCAAGGTAAATGGTGCAACCGGATTGTGGGACACTAATTATGAAGGTAAAGCTGATGCTTGTGTTGAGGCCTTGAAAAACCATGATTTAGTATATGTTCATGTAGAAGCGCCTGATGAGGCAGGGCATTCGGGGGATGCTAAACTAAAGGTAAAGACTATAGAGGATTTTGACAAAAGGTTATTGGGAAGGGTTTTGGATAAAGTAAAGGGAAAGATTACTATCTCTATCTTGCCTGATCATCTTACTCCGATTAAATTAAAGACCCATGTATATGGGGCAGTTCCTTTTGTTATATATCGTTCTGGTAAGAAAGGGGATAAGGTAGAGAAATACGACGAAGAGAACTGCAAGAAAGGATATTATGGCCTGTTGAAGGGTAATGAGTTTATAAAAGAATTTTTGGATAAAAAAAGATAACTTTTTAAAGTTATAAACCCCCCTTATTGCTAAGTGTTTTTAGCAAGTACAACAATAACTATATGGAGGGGTGCAATATGGGAGACGACAATACGATATTTATCGGTGGAAAGCCATTCATGAACTATGTGACTGGTGTAGTGATGCAGTTTACAACAATGAATGCGCCAGAAGTTTTGATAAAGGCAAGGGGAAAGTTTATCTCCAGAGCAGTTGATGTTGCAGAGGTTTCTGCAAAAAGGTTCCTGAACGGCCAGGCTGTAGTCAAAGATATAAAGATAGATTCTGAAGGCTTTAAGAATAACGAAGGAAGAGATGTGCGAGTTTCTACAATTGAGATTGTACTGGGAAAACAATAAGTTTTTCCTTTTAATATTTTTTTATAGCTAAATTTTTATACTTGATATGTATTTATAGTTATATGGGCCTATAGTCTAGTGGATTAGGACGCACCGCTTCGGTAAAAGGAGAGTTCAAACTTCGTTTGAAGGCACGGTGAAACCCGGGTTCGAGTCCTGGTAGGCTCACTACCTTTTTAGATACATATAAGGATTCTAACTTTGTAGAGTTCTATAAAGATTGGAAGAGAGCAAAGATAAAACAATGATTTTTTATTTTTTGATTTGCGGAGGGTTTAATAAATCAAATCTCATACTGATATAATGATCCTTTTTTTTATATTTTGAATGTTCATTAAAAACAAAACCAAAATTTTTGTAAAAATCAACTTTTTCATTATATGAATCTACAGTTATGAAACGACATCCAATTACATTGCTTACCATATTTCTAATAATTCCAACTGCTATTTGGATTATCAATTTACCTAAACCCCTACGATGTAATGACTTGTCCACCGCTAACCTAGATATCTTAATTGAAGGATATTCTTCTTGAGGCTTTAAATTATCACATTGATCCTTTTCTAAATTTCCTAGCTTTATAGCGTCTGCACTCAATGAGAAAAAACCAATAACTTTATCTTTTTCTATTATCAAGATAGTAGAGGTCATCTTTTTATCTTGATAACCAAAAGCATCATTTTTTATAAAATCGTTTAAATCATCATCCCCGCAGTTAAAATCAGAAAGATTGAATACTCTAGACAAGCCAACAACCTTAATATCAGCAAGCTCATATTTGCCGTCTTTCATACAATCTCGATTTATATATCCTTTTTTACTTCGTTAAAAATACGGTCGCATTCTTTTAGAAAACTTTCTTTTCTAGAGTCATGACTAGTATTCTCTAAGTCTTTTAAAAAAATTTCTTTATCTTTGCCACATAAGACTGGTGTCGGATTAATTGGTCTTGCCATTTTTCCCTCTTTTTTGATAATATCTCTCTTTTTATAAACTTTCCTATTATGTAACTATTCTTAAGTACTAATAAATATTCCTTCCCTTTCAACCAACTTACCCTGCTTATTGATTTTTAAGGGTATACAATTATATAAATCTATGTTTTTTCGTTTTATATAGGATTAATAAATCTTAAAACTTTCCAAGGCAACACAGCCTCAACCATCCTAACAGCATAGAACTCCCCATATGACTTTTTGATACCTCTTTATTTGAAGAGATGAGTTAGATAATAGGTTTAGTAGATTCATCCATTATCCTAAACATTTATTAACCAGTTATTCTAAATATATATAAAAGAGGTGTATTATGATATTACTTCAGGATATATTGGTAAGGGTTTTGGAGATATTGTTAGTGCCTTATTATCATAAGGAAGTGTTATGGACAATTGCCCCTTTGATATTCTCTTTGATCATGCTTCAGATGTATTTTGGCAAATACAAAACAGAGCTTCTTGGATGGAATACTGCATTTGGCAACTCTATCTCGCTTGTTTGGGTAACTACAATACTCCTAAAGTATATGAGCAATAATTATGGATTAAAGAATGTGATAGAGCAGTCAGGGCATAGGGTTTATCTTATACTCATATTGTGCTTTGGAGTTTATACTTTGTCGCTTACTTTTATAAATTTTAACCACTTGCTTCCGAGGAGATTTGCTTTTTGGATATCTTCTTCGCTGCCTGTGAATGTATTGGCATACTTTATCATAGTGATTGTTATGGGCAGGATAACAATAGACGAAACAACATTATTTGCTGCATTGATATTGTTCCTGTTCTTTGGTTTAGTATTCAATCTCTACAGAAGAAGCATAACTCCGCCAAAAAGTGAAGAGGTAATACTGAAAAAGCACGAAGAAAAAAGAAAAAAGAATATTAGTAAGATCAAAAAAAAGCTGTCAAAGCTGCCGCTTCTTGTTTTTAAGTTTAAAGATAAAGAAGAGTAGTTCTAACTAATTGTTGTAATAATAACATCAATTTATTATAGTAACTTATCCTTATATATTCCCATGAAAGAAGATAACTTTATGGAAATAGGGGATCTTGGAAGAAACACAGATAATCAGATGGTGCAGCAGGAGATAATAGACCTTAATATTGAGTTTAGAGAGAAGTAAATGAATATCCTACATCTTTACTATTGATAATCAAGAAGCAATAACTCTTTCTACATATCTAGGATTGATAGTTCCTTGAGATTTAACTGCCTGTGCAGCTATTGTATAAACAACACTATCAACATTAGAGCCTCTTGACAGGTCATCTGCATGCATCCAGGCAGGCAGTAGAAATATTGTTTTTACTTCCCCTAATCCCCTTAGTATATGCTCCCAGTCTTTGTACTTACTGTTAGCTGTAACAAGAGCAGCGCAAACCTGTATGTCTGCAGGCCTATCAATAAAAGGGCAGCCTTCCTTATTTCTAGCAACCCTTGGATTTAGTGCTGCATCTCCCTGGCATGGCCCCCAAACAATGCCCTGATATTGTGCACCGTATGAGCTTATCCAATCTTCTATTAAACTATCGCTGCCATTGTTATGATTATACTTTCCGGTAGAAGAGGATATTAAAGCCACGGTCGGGTTAGGAACACCAGCAAACTCCTGAAATATGAGCCTTGCATTTTGTATTACTGCATTTAACTCACCTTTATCATGGATTATTGAATTTACAGCAACATCAGCAACACCCAAGACACCATAAGCAGAGCCTTCTGGGAACTCAACAATAGCTGTTGCTGAAACAAACCTTTTATCTGGATTTAATGTCCTCAAAACAGGGCTTAAAAAATCTCCAGTAGGTGTATACTTTCCACCCACAAACCCATGCAAATATCCCTGGTGAACCAACATTGCAGCATATGCAGCAGGATTTCCAGTAAGGTATGATATTGCATCTTCTTTGGTCAGATGCGGCTCTTTTACTTTCCTTACTTCACTATAGGAATCAGCAAGATCTTCCAGAATATCTTGATGAAAAATCATATCACTTAAATCTATTGGAACAATCTGAGCTATATCTCTTTCTGCAACTATTGCAGAAGCAGCTTTAAGGACATAATCCGTAAGCCCTTTTTTCTTAACTTCTTCTGGCTCTCTGTCAAGATCAATCAATCCTATAAATTTTTTACTACCTTCAGCTCTCTTAGCTAAATTTTCCAGTTGTCCAACCATGTTCTATGCAATTTCAAATTAATTTAAAAAACTATTGGTTCTTTGGTGGGTGTGAGCCTGGAAAGATTTCCTGCTTAGAATAACCAAAACTTTAAATACATCAAATCAATAATTCTGAAATATGAAATATAAAATAGGCTTTATCGGAGCAGGGAACATGGCTTTTGCTTTAGCCAAGGCTATAAAGAATGCTGATCTTGCAAAATCTATCATTGCTTCTGATGTTAACAAAGAAAGATTGGATTTTATCAAAAAGGAATTAAAGATTGATGTAACTTCAGATAACAATGAAGTTGTTAAGAAATCGGATATTGTTTTTTTGGCTGTTAAGCCGCAAATTATTGATTCTGTTTTGGATGGAATAAAAGATGCTGATAGGCTTATAGTTTCTATTGCAGCTGGCGTAAGGATCAGTAAGTTAGAGGGCAAACTGAAAAAAGCAAGGATAGTAAGGGTAATGCCAAACACTCCTTGTTTAGTGGGGGAGATGGCGGCTGGATTTGCTATAAGCAATAAAGTCACTTCAGGAGAGGCCAAGGTAGTTGAAGAGATTTTAAATTCAGCTGGAAAGGCATTCTTGCTAAAAGAAGAATTATTAGATGCTGTTACTGGATTGAGCGGGTCTGGCCCTGCTTTTGTCGCTAGATTGATAGAAGCATTCATCGAAGCTGGCCAGAAACAAGGATTGAATAAGGATATGGCTACAGAGCTGTCTGTACAGACTTTTTTAGGAACTGCTAAACTTATCATTGAATCCGGGATGAGCCCTGATGAATTAGTCAAGTTAGTTTCATCACCTAATGGAACTACTGCTGCCGGAAGGGAAGTGTTGGAGAAATCTGATTATAAAGATATAATCCTAAGAACAGTAGATAGGGCTACTAAAAGGAGCAAAGAGCTGGGAAAATAGTAGAAAACCGAAATGTTTATATACTTATTGATAAATATTAGTTATTAGTTAATAAACTTTGGTGATTATTATGTCAAAATGCGAATTGTTTAAACTTGAACACTCCCCTACTTTGAATACGGTTATTATGGTAGAAGAAACTTTAAAGAATTCTAATGAAAGCGTTATAACTATTGCTGAGCTAAAAAGAAAACTACCTAAACAAATAAATCATAATACCTTAAAAGTGATTTTGGATTATCTGGAAAAAAGCAATAAGATTGCAGTAAGCCTGCGCGGCCTTACATGGATACATAATACAAATTCAACATTGAGAAAGGCTATCTCGAGAGGGCTTGAATTATGAAGGAAGTTAAGGTAATCTTTTCTCCAGAGGCTGAAGAGGTTTACAAGCACCTTACGCAACAGGCAGTAAACTCAAAAACAGATCAAAGCATCCTTAATGCTATCCACAAAAAGATAGAACTTATAAAGTTAAACATACACTATGGAAATCCTATAGCCAAGGGATTAATTCCTGAAGGGTATAAAGTTAAATATGGAGCCAATAATTTATTTAGGGTTGAACTTCCTAATTTTTGGAGGATGCTTTATACATTAACCGACGGAGAAACAGAGATAGAGATTATTGCTTTTGTCCTTGATATCTTGGATCACAAGGAATACAACAAAAAGTTTGGGTATAAATGAGGTATATTTGTGACTCTAAAAACCAATGTTCTTGAGCAATGCGAAAATGCAAAAGAAGCATCTTTACAGATAGCTGGGCTTACAAACGACGATAAGAATTTTGTCTTATACGAGCTTGCTGAAGATATATTGATGAATAAAAACAGGATATTAAAGGCAAATGCTCTTGATGTGAGCCAGAATAAAGGAAAGATATCTGATGTTTTATTGAAAAGATTAAAAGTGGATGAATCTAAAATAAAGGAAATGGCAGAGATGGTAAAATCAGTTGCTAATCTAGAAGATCCTGTAAATAAAGTAATTGCAAAGACCCAGCTGGATAAAGGATTATTACTTAAGAAAATAACAGTGCCTATCGGAGTTATATGCTGTATATTTGAATCAAGGCCAGAGGTAGTTGTGCAGATATCTGCTTTGGCTATAAAGTCAGGAAATGCTGTTTTGCTAAAAGGCGGTTCAGAAGCACTGAATACTAATAAAGTATTGGTTGAGATTATCAGAGAATCTATTAAAGACAACAAGGGAATGCCTGAAGATGCTGTACTGCTTTTGGAAACGCGTGAAGCTGTAAAAGAAGTTTTGAAGATGGATGAATTTATTGATTTGATTATACCCAGGGGTTCTAATAAATTTGTAAAGTTCATACAGGATAACACTAAGATACCTGTGATGGGGCATGCCGAGGGAATCTGCCATGTTTATGTAGATAAGGATGCGGATGTTAGTAAAGCTGCAGCTATTGCTTTTGATGCAAAATGCCAATATCCTGCTGTGTGCAATGCAATGGAAACATTATTGGTTAATGAGAGAATCTCGGATAAGTTTCTACCATTAATTGTGCAGAAATATTTGGAGAATAATGTTGAAGTAAGGCTAGATAAGAAAGCGTTCAATACGATTAAATCCAATAATGAACTAAGTTCATTAATTAAAAATAAAAATTTAAAAAAATTAATAAAAAAAGCTGTTGAAAAAGACTGGAAAACAGAATATACTGATCTGATAATATCTATAAAGATAGTAAAGGATGTCGTTGAAGCTATTGACCATATCAATAAGTATGGTTCGGGGCATACTGATGCTATTGTAACTGAGAACAAAGCAGCTGCTGAAAGGTTTATGTCATTTGTTGATTCTGCCTCTGTCATGTGGAATGCTTCTACAAGGTTTGCAGATGGATTTAGGTATGGTTTAGGGGCAGAAGTTGGTATTTCTACAAATAAGATACATGCTCGCGGACCTGTTGGATTAGAAGGATTAGTCATTTACAAATATGTCTTAATAGGTTCTGGGCATATTGTAGATGAATATGTAAGGGGAAAGAAAAACTTTTTACATGACATACTCCCAAAATGAATCCAGCTGAAGCTGGGGGTTTCTCACGCATAACTATCAACTTAAACTTTTCCTTCTTTCAGAAGTCATTCACATTAAAAGTATAAGAGTAGTTCTGCTCTAAAAAAAGAAACTCCCTACACCAGCAATCACCTTTAATTATGAGGTGATTGCTTATGTTAAAACACAAATATCCGCACTTTGATTCAAATGTGCACGAAATTAAAAGTAAAATTGCAACTGTCCGAACAGGACATCACTGCAAATTTAATATCAATTATCACATTATCTGGATACCAAAGTACAGAAAACCAGTCCTAAAAGGAGAGGTTAAAGATGTTCTACGAACAATCATTAATGGAATTTGTTATGATATCAGATTGAACATGCTGGCCTTAGAAATTATGCCAGATCATCTTCATTCATCCAAAATCGTAGATTTTGGAGTGTGCTCAGAAATCTTCGATTTCTGACATATTTGTAGGAGCAAGGCCAACACATCATCCCTCAGATATAGTCAAAAGACTAAAAGGTAATACCTCAATCCAGCTAAGAAGATGTTTCATACAGTTGAAATATCTTGGTTACAAATTTCCTTACAAAAAATTTGATAACCTCTGGGCTAGAGGTTATTACTGCGGTTCTGCAGGTCATGTGTCTCAAGAACAGGTAAAAAGATACATTCTTGAGCAAGAAGGTAAAGATGTTTTTGAATACGACATTTTTAATTGTCCTGAACATTTAAAAGGGCAGTTGAAAATTGGCGATTTTACAAAGTAGCGTAACTACTTTGTAATGAATAAGAAAACGAAAGATTTATAAATAGCTGTTTATTCTATTAATAAATTAATGATATATCGTGATAATAATGAGTCTTGAAACAGCTGTTGAAACAATTCATGGAGACATTCGAAGCATTGCTAGATTTGTTAAAGATACTTGGCAATCTTCTGCTGAAGTTACAAAAGACAGGATTACAGACAAACCCTTGCGTAATGAATGGACTTATACTGATAATCATGCTCTGAATGATATTGAAGAAGGTGATGCTTTTCTTTATTTTGGAAGCAAAAACAGCTCAATATTTCGTGCAGACACAATCATTGAAGCTTTTAGTCAATTAAGGGATAGTTCTAAAGGGAATTATTATAGGCCATGTTCTGAGGATGTTGCTAAGGCTAAACAAACATCTTTGAGATTAAGGATTTCTGATTTAGAGTTAGAGTTTGATAATGAATCTGATAATTATGGCTATATTGAAGTTGATACCACTGATTTAACCGGAAGTAATCTTAATGAATCTCAGCGAAAATTTGCTGAAGCTGTTTATGGAAGCATGGAACAAGATGCAGAAGGCAAATCTGATTACAGTAGGGCAATGGATATGCTTAACGATAATGGTAACGGAATTGAAACTGTGAGAATTTATACACTTAAGAAAGAAACTGTGCTTAGAGATGCTAAAGAGAGTGCTGTTGCGCGGGCTTGTAGGCTTAGCAACTTTGACGGCAATTCCTTTTTCATTGCCAATGTCCATGGTGTCAACAACCGTAATGCCTTGCGTGGGGTACTAAAAGTCGGCGAAGCCGACGAGCAAAAAGCAGACCCATTAACAGAGGCCTATACTGCTGTATGTAATGCTACTGATAGACTAAGCGATGCTCAAGCATTTGGTCTTTATCAAATATTGCTTCCAAGAATCACAGATGCTGCAAAAAGGCAGATGACACAGTAAATTTTATTAACTTCTTCTTTATCTTATTGTTTGTCTCAGCAAAACTCCATTAAGGTGGAGTAGTGTTGGACTACATGCTTTTTTACTAAGGCTTATACCAAGTCATAAAATACAGCTGTGACACATACTTTACGAAGTATATGGCTGAAACAGCAGTGGAAATACAGTAAAAGAGCTACATGTTGCGCGGGCTTGTAGGCTTAACAACTTTGACAACAATTCCAATTTCAATGCCAATGACCATAATGTCAACAACCATAATGCCTTGCGTGGAATAGCCCAATCGATTGCTGAGACTTTTCTTATGATGAAACAAAGAGATTTATGGCAGGAATTATGTAGCCATGAAAACCTTTACCTAGCTTACAAAAAAGCAAGAAAACACAAGACAACTAAAGATTATGTTATCGAGTTTGAGAGAGACTTACAAAACAACCTTAATCTGCTTCGTTCTGAACTATTGTTGCATTGCTATCGGCCAAAACCATTAGTCAATTTCATAATCAGAGATTCCAAAACAAGAAAGATAAGCAAATCAGATTTTAGAGACAGAATAGTCCATCATGCTTTATGCAATATAATCGAACCCATTTTCGAAAATACATTTATTTATGATTCTTTTGCTAACAGGATAGGCAAAGGTACATTAAAAGCAATTAAAAGGTTTGATTATTTCAAAAGAAAGGTAAGCAAAAACAATACTATGCCTTGTTATGTCCTAAAAGCAGACATTAAGAAGTACTTTGAAAATGTAAACCTCCCCATATTAATGGAGATTATAAAACGCAAGATAAAAGACAGCAAAGTTCTTTGGCTGATAAGAAAGATTTTAAAAAATTGCGCTTCGCAGCTGGGGGGGGGGGGCGAAAGCCTTTTCACTTACAAAAAAGGCATGCCTTTAGGCAATCTAACTTCCCAGTTTTTTGCTAATATTTATCTCAACGAGTTAGATAATTTTATCAAGTACAATCTTCAAGTTAAATATTATATTAGGTATGTTGATGATTTTGTTATATTACATTCAGAAAAAGATACCTTGCAGGATTACATATGTAAAATCAACAAATTTCTGAGGCAAAGATTGAGTATTGAGCTTCATCCTGATAAATCAAAGATAATTACACTTAAACATAGGCTAACCTTTTTAGGCTTTAGAGTTTTCTACTACCATAGATTATTGAAAAAATCTAATCCAAGAAAGATGAAATCTAAGTTTGAGGTATTAAAGAAAGAATACAAAGACAAAAGAATAGATTATGATACTATATATGATTTCTTTGAAGGCTGGTTTGCTTATGCAAAACATGCAAACACTTACAAACTAAGAAAGAAAATTGCTGTTGAAATTGGGAAAGAATTCACTAATGAAATCTCTACTAAGGAAATTAACAGAATGAGTAAAAGATCATGAAGCGCTTCTGCCCCTTGCACAAACACTAGCTTGGGGCGGCATTCATCCCACAAATGAATTTGTGGGTATTCTGCCTAACTTTTTATAAGAAAATAAGGTAATCATCAGCTAGTGCAATAATAAAACCATTAATTTTATATATACACTTGTTTCTATGATATATTATGGCAAATAAAAGAATAGTCATCAAAATCGGAACAAACCTGCTGACAGACAACATGTGCGGGCTGAAGACAGATATCATTAGAGATATTGCCAGACAGATTTCTGGATTAAATCAGAAAGGGAATGATATTATCATAGTCACTTCCGGAGCTATCGGAGCAGGCTGTACTGAATTAGGTGTTAAGAAATCTCGCGAAGTAGAAGTGAGGCAGGCTTTAGCTGCAGTTGGCCAAAGCACTGTGATGAGAGCTTATCACGAAGCATTTTCTAAGTATAATGTTAAGGTTGCTCAGATACTATTGACATATGAAGATTTTTCTAATCGCAGCAGGTATCTTCACCTAAGAAAAGCTCTTGATAAATTACTGGAATTTAGAGTTATACCTATTATCAATGAAAACGATCCAATCTCGGTTGATGAGATAGGTGCTACTTTTGGGGATAATGATAAATTGAGCGCTTTGGTAGCTGCGAAACTAAATGCTGATTTGCTGATATTATTGTCAGATATAGACGGATTGTATGATAAAAACCCTAAGACAAACAAAGATGCTAAGATGATAAAAGAAGTAACCACTATAACTTCTGATATAGAGAAAGCTGCAGGCAAAGCAGGCAGTGCATTTTCAATAGGCGGGATGGAAAGCAAGATAAAAGCAGCAAAGATAGTGATGGAATCTGGCTGCAATATGATAATATGTAATGGAAAGAAAGCTAATGTGATAGAGAAAGCTATTGAGGGCAAAGAAGGGACTTTGTTTGTTTCAAAATCAGATCTATCTAACAAGGAAAGGTGGATAAAGTTTTCAAAAGCGCATGGAAAAATAATTGTAAATTCATGCGCCAAAGAGGTTTTAGTTAAAGGCAAGTCCAGCTTATTGGCTGTGGGCGTTGAGAAAGTTGTCGGTAATTTTGAAAAGAATGAGATTGTCGAGATAAATGACTTTGCAAAAGGAATTAGTGATTATTCTTCTAAGGATATTGAAAAGATTATGGGGAAGAAAGGTAAAGTTGTAGTGAAGAGTGAGAATATTGTTTTGATATAATTTTTATAGACTAAACTAATTCTTTAATGACTAAAAAGCGTAACATTTAAATACTATAGACTACTATAGTTTACTATATGACCACTACAATACAAATAAGTGAAGAATTGCAGAGCAAGCTGACAAAAAGGAAGCTTTCTGAAAGGGAGACCTATGAAGAAATTATATGGGATTTGCTTGAAGATACTATGGAATTAAGCGAAGAGACAAAAAAAGATATTGCAGAATCACGTGAAGATATCAAAAAAGGCAAGGTTCACACTCTTGAGCAGGTTAAAAAAGAGATGGGACTATAAATGTATTCTGTCTTATTCTCAGATAAATCAAAGAAACAGTTTGAGAAACTTGAAAAGCCTATCCAAAACAGGATTGTAAATTCTTTGGAGAGGATTAGAATCCGACCTGAGTCTTACATAACCAAGCTTGTTGGAGACCCAGGCTATAAGTTTAGGGTTGGAGATTACAGATTAATCTTAGACCTCAATAAAGGTAATTTGATTATTCTTGTTATAAAAGTAGGGCACAGGAAGAATGTTTATCAGTAAACTTCTTATAAGGCGAGCGTAAAAACCAATAAATTTATTAAATAACTGATTAAATCTCTTTCTTATGGCAAAAGAAAAGGCACCAAGCGGATTAGGGGTGAAGAAATCAGAGGATATCTCTACATGGTATACTGAAGTTATACAGAAAGCAGGCTTAGCAGATTATACAGATGTTTCTGGGTGTATTGTTTTCAGGCCTTATGCTTATGCTATGTGGGAAAAGATTGTCGCTGAAGTCGATAAAAGAATAAAAAAGATGGGTGTTAAAAATGCTTATTTTCCATTGCTTATTCCAGAGAAATTACTGAAAAAAGAACAGGCTCATGTTAAAGGGTTTTCTCCTGAGGTAGCATGGGTTACACATGCAGGTGATTCTAAGCTAGACGAAAGATTAGCAATCAGGCCAACTTCTGAAACAATAATGTATGAAAGCTATAAGAACTGGATAAGGAGCTGGAGGGATTTGCCTCTAAAAATAAACCAGTGGAACAATGTTGTAAGATGGGAGTTTAAGCATCCTGTTCCTTTTTTAAGAACAAGAGAGTTTTTATGGAATGAAGGCCATACTGTTTTTGCTACAAAAGAAGAAGCTGAAAAGGAATGTTTTGAGATTTTAGATATGTATGATGAAGTCCTGAAGGATTATTTTGCGCTTTATGGAGTTAAGGGTAAGAAAACAGAGCATGAGAAGTTTGCAGGCGCAGAATATACCTTATCTATTGAATTGTTTTTGCCAAATGGGCGCGCTATACAAGGGCCTGATGCACATCATGACGGACAGAACTTTGCAAAAGCGTTTGGAATAAAGTTTTTAGATCAAAATCAAAAAGAGCAGTTTGCCTATCAAAATACATGGGCAATCACTACAAGGATGATAGGTGTTATGATAATGGTACATGGAGATGACAGGGGATTAGTATTACCGCCAAAATTGGCCCCTTTGCAGATTGTGATTGTTCCAATATTCTTCGATGATAAAGATAAGATCATTAAAAAAGCTAAGGATATCAAAGATATGCTTAGTGATTACTCTGTTGAATTGGATGATAGAGATGAATATACCGCCGGATGGAAATTTAATGAATACGAAGTTAAGGGAGTTCCTTTAAGGATAGAGATAGGGCCTAAAGATATTGCAAAGGACCAAGTTGTTCTAGTGAGGAGAGATACACTAAAAAAGGAGTTTGTTCCTCTAAAAGATTTGGGTAAGAGAGTAAAAGAAACCCTTGAAGATATTCAAACTCATTTGTATAAACAATCCAAAAAGATGCTTGAAGAGAATATTGTTGAAGTCAAGGATATGGCTGAATTTGTCAAAGCCATTGAGAATAAGAAATTGGTTAAGGCTTTGTTCTGCGGCGAAGCTTCCTGCGAGGACGTTATCAAAGATAAGACAGGCGGAGCAACTTCAAGGAATATTCCTTTTGGGCAAAAGTTAGTTACCGGGAAATGTGTCTGCTGCGGAAAACAAGCTAAGAATTCTGTTTATTTTGGGAAGGGGTATTGAAAAAGAAAAGCGAAATCTTTATAAATAAGTCTATACTTACTACTCTTACTAATAAGATTGGGTGATTAATATGGAAATAATAAAAACCTCTTCAAGAGGGCAGATAGTAATTCCTGAAGAAGTTAGAAAAAGATACAAAATAAAGGAAGGGACAAGATTAGTTATGATGGAAGAAGGGGGTAAACTAATTTTAGAACTTGAATCTAAAGTAAGCCAATTAATCAGGCAAAGAAACACAAATATTTCAAAAATAAAAGGAAAGGAATCTTTAAATCTATTGATGGCCAGTGAAAAGGTTTTAGCCAAAGACTGGCTAAGCAAAGAGGATGATAAAGCATGGAAAAATTTGTAAAAGGGGATATAGTGGTTTTGCCTTTCCCATTTTCAGATTTAAGCAATTCAAAGAGAAGGCCTGCTTTGGTCTCAGCTAGTCTAGACAGCGAAGAAGTTATTCTCTGTCAGATAACTAGCGAAGCAAAGGTAGATGATTATTCCATAATTTTGGCAAATGATGACTTTAAGCAGGGATCATTAAACCTCACAAGTATGATAAGGCCAAACAAGCTATTCACAGCCGATATGTCTATAATTATCTACAAAATAGGCTCACTTAAGGAGTTAAAAATAAAAGAAGTTGAAAAAACAATAATAGAAATTTTCAGGAAATAAAAGAATCATTTATTCAAATATCCAGAAATCAAATCACTAATGTCAGAACAGCTTTGCTTTTCTGAGCATCTCAGAAATCATAATAAACTATTAGAAATGATTTCCGAGACATCTATCTTAGCAGCTTTGTTCGGTATTGTGTTGGAAGTGATGACTGTCGCTCCTGCTTTCTGAAGTTTTTCCAAAGCGTTTTCAACTAAGATTCCGTGGACTGCGAAGCATGTTACTTTTTTTCCGCCTAGTTTTTTCATTGCTTTGATAGCTTCCAATAAAGTATGCCCTGTCGATATCATATCGTCGATAAATATTAAGTTTTTTGATCTAATGTCAATCTTTTTATTGAGTTTAACACTTACTTTTCTTGCAGAATACCTTTCTTTCTCCATTATTGCAAAATCACATCCTACTTTTTCAGCTACTCTCTGAGCCCATTTGTAGGATTCCCAGTCTGGTCCGATTATGACTGGGTTCTTAACTGTCTTTTTTATGTAATTTTCTATCAATGAATTTGCTGTAAGCTTATGAGATTTTATCTTAAATATATGGGATAGTGTTTTTTCTCTGTGTAAGTGGGGATCTATGATATAAATTTCATCAATGTCTTCGTCAATATTCTTGGCTATCGTCCTTAATGAAACGCATTCACCTGGGTTAAATCTTTTGTCCTGTCTTAGATAAGGGAAGTATGGAGCTACAAGAATCACTTTTTTAGCGCCTAAATCTTTGGCTGTCTCTGCTGCAAACAATGTTTCTATAATACAATCGTTTATGTCTCTGTAGAAAGACTGGATCAAGACTATTATCTTGTTCTTTACATTGATATTGAATTTCAGCTTTATCTCTGTGTCTGGGAAATGTGTAACTTCTAATGGAGAATATGGCTTTTTCAGTTTAGCAGCTATCTTTTTAGCGAGATGTAAACCATGACTGCAGCTGATTATGATCATACCCTGTTTCTGGAATTAGTTAGTATAAAAAGTTTTCCTTATTTTTTAGTCAAGTACAAATTAATAACCTTTTTATATCAGTTAGTATTACTATCTAATATTAAGCTAGGAAAGCATTTTGAAATTAAATCGCTGACCCGCAGCCGTAAAGCCGGAACACTTGCTTAATTCAAGAGGATCGTGGAGAGTCCGAATGGATTTCTCTTAAAAATAAAAAATGTTGGAAACCTTACATAAGGTAAGCTCAATCAGCTTAAGGGGGGGGAAAGATAGGATAGCTTCATTAGTCAGGCCTGTCCTTTTTGAAGTAGACTTATTTTCAGACGGTGGACAAGGCCCTGAAAAGCCAGTCATTGAAGAGCCAGAAGCTGAAGAAGAGGTTTTTACTTTCCCTTATCCTGAAAGATACAGTGATATTTCCGATCTGTTTAATGTTCCTGTTGAAGGTATTGCAGGCGAAGCTCACTCTGCTTATGGTGAGTATTCTAAAAATTCAGCCATGGCAATTACTCCTCAAGATATTATCCCTTATATCTTTGCCAGCTCTAGGAAAAACAGTTCAGTAAGCTATGCTGGCTCTGAGTTTATCTCATTAGCAAGGCAATCATCACTTACCTATTCTAATCCAGACCTGCTTGCTTATTCTGGCTATTTGGCATCAAGCCAGAATTTCAGCTATACTTCTGGCACAGCTTATGAGATGCCTGCTTTGGGCAGCAGTGTGAGATATGTTCAACCTAATCCTGCTCATGTCCCATGGCCTTTAACTCCAATGTCTCCAATAAGATCTGATGTTTGGAAAGAAGAAGCTTATGCAGAGCCATTGAAACAGCCAGAGACACAAACTTACTCAAATGTAGTTCAACAACCAGTTGAGATAGAAATGCCTAAATCAAATGACGCTGGCTTTAATCAAACTTATACTTCTGGCTCTGATCTTAAGCTTGATGATAGGATTAGCCATGAGCCAGTTCAATTGGGATTGCCAAATATAACTGCTGAATTGCCTACTTATAATCCTAACCTATCATTTGTTAGGGATGATAGATTTGCTCTGCCTAGATATCATGAAGATGCATGGGCTTTCATTGCTCAGCCTAATCGAGACAATGCAAGAGAAGGAAAACCAGTTGAGTACAGGCAATATGCAGCTGCTCCAACAATTGATTTATTTGCTTGGAAATCAGTAGATATTCCTGTGATTGGCCATAAATTAGAATTTGTTTTGAGTAATCAAACAGCATATTCAAACTCAGTAGATATGCCTATAGTAAGGCCACTTGAACTTAATCTGGATTATAAGCCAATAGCCGATAGAATGTTGGATGCAGGAGTTATTGCTCTGGAACATGGATATAAAGAAGCAAGAACAGAGGCTGACTTAACTCAACTGATGCAAGATGCAATTCCACTTGTCAGGAATCTTTTTGATACGGCAGATTATGCGCCTGCTTTGGAACTAACTAGCATTTTTGATGGTAAAGGCTCTTCTGATTATGGCAGGCTAAGGGTTGATGAAATGCCTAAGCCCAGGGCTAAGGCTCATGAATCAGTGTATTGGGAAGAAAAAGCAGAGATTGTCTTAAATGATCTTATCCCTAATCCTATTCCTGCAGTTAATCATGTTTTAGGTATTGGAAATCATGAGCCTGTTTTTGCATTTGATAGTATTCCAGTAAAAAATGAATCTCCGGAGATTGATACTGGTAGGGATGCAGCTGTTACAAATTTAGTTCTTGCTGATTTGAAAACTATTGATGCACATGTAAATCTCGGGTTTAATTTTATTTCTGATAATCAGGTTAGTTATGTTCCTGGGGTAGATAGTATGCCTAAATATGCTGATTTAATGTTTAATTTAGATGCAGGTAGGCCTTTAGGAGAAAATCGCCCTAATCCTAATGTTCAGTTAAATAATAATGTTATGCGTGTTCCAGATCAAATCCAGATTGGAGAGCAAACATATTTTGATTTGCATAGTGTGCAGCTGCAGCCTGTTAAAGGTGTTGAGCCCAGATTAGATGAAAGAGAGTATGCCCCTATTTGGGCATTTGATGCTCCTTTTGGTGTTATATTTAGCAAAGATTTGCCTTATACCGGGCTAACACCGGAAACCCAAACACCTCAGCCAATTCACAGTTTAGTGCAGATTACTAGCATTGTTCCTATATTAGATGCCCTATTAGTTGAGCCGTTAACTACAGTTAAGTATGATACTGGGGGGAACAAATCTGATGACAAGCCAAATGGATATGTTGTTCCAGAAGCAACTGATTTAGCTCCATTTATTTTCAGGGTTAATCCTGGAGTTGATTTGAATAGTACTGTTTCATCCTCAGCTTATCAGGCAATGATCGGATTCAGATTAGCAAGCTCTGCCCCTACATGGACAACAGGAACTGATAATATAATCCAGTTTAAAGAGGTTCATCTTGAGTCATATACAGCACAGCCCCATTTAAGAGAAACTGGAAAAGAGCCGCAAAGAAATATTGATTATCATCTTACAAGCAGCACTTCATATACTTCAAATACAGTTGGTAATTTGCCATCAGGCAGCCCTGTTTATCATACCGTAATCAAAAATTTAGATTTATCTGACCAGTCTGGAGCGCAGGAAAATATATTTAGAGCATATCTTCCGCATTTTGCTGAAACCCAGACAGCCAGCTTCACAATGCAGGGTCATTCTGTTAGAGGGCCTAACTTAGATACTTTAGTAAGAAATAATTATACAGACAGAGCGGTTCCTCTCCAAAGAGTTGCTCCGATTGCTTATAATCTAGATATGCCTGTAAGCGATGCAACTGATGAAGAATCTTCAGTACAAGGTGCAGACTATGAATCAATTGTTCCTGGGCAGGATCTGGAAGCTGCTGTTGAGAAGGAAGCTGAATTAGCTGAAGAAAAGCCATTGCAGGAAGCACAGGCTGAAGCTAAAGCCGGCTCTAAACCAGAAGCAAAGCCCTATGAATCAAATAAGGCAAAAGAAGCTGTAGAAGCAAGCGAAGAAAGCGATTCTTCTGTTGAAGCATTGGCTGCTGTGGGTGCAGTTGGATTGGGATTATTAGCAGGAGCTACTGGGCTATTTGAAGGATTATTTAAAAAAAGTCCTGCAAAAGAAACAGCATCAGGCAAATCAGAATATTCACTGCCTAAATCTGAGAAAAAATCATCATCAAAAAATTGTGGTGATACATCCCAGTGTTTTTCAGAAACTATGGATTGGTTGGAAGGGAAACTTGAGAATCCGACTCTTTCTGCAAAAGAGCATGAATCTATATCTGAATGCTATGCTGAGGAGATAAAAAACATACAAAAAGCAAGGGAGTATATAAAGAAAAGAGAAATAGGTTATTCCTGCAGCGGCGCTCTTCATAGTTTATTCCACCATACAGGGTTTACACCTGAAAAAGAAAGAAAGTATAAATTAAGGGATTATATCAGGGATGGTAAAGTACAGAAAGGATTTAAGCTCGCTACAACTACAACTGTGAGTGAGGACGTTAAAGGAAGTTATGGAATTGAAGCAAGGTGGGAAGATGACCAGAAAAGAGGCCAGTCAGAAAAAGTAATGTTAAAAAGAAGCTCTGCATATGCTCAATTGGATATGGATATTAAAAAACAAGGATATACTCCTGTTTGGAAAATAATGAGTTATATAGATACAGAAACAGGGCAGAAAAGAAGCGGGTTATATTTAGAAACAATAGCTGAACTTCATGTGGAAGCAAAAAGATTATTGGGGGACAAGGATAAGTATGGGATGAAGCTAATGGGCGTTATTCTTCTTGTCAATGGTGAAGAGCCAGGAAATGGAACTGTCTCTATGCATGATTATGATGTTAAGCCAGGTGATAGGATAGAAGCTGTTGTAAAGAATGATTCTGCAAGGTATGATTATATAAAGCATTCAGGGTTGGAAGAGGAGATACTTTCACCTAAGAGTACAACTCCAGGAAATACCCCTAGGTCAGATCCAAAAAAAATTAGGAATACTGGTTATACAGCAAACCAAGTTGCGCAGCAAGATCCAGAAAAGATATTGGAACCTATCCTTGTTTAAAGGTATATTTTTAAAGATTAGAGCATTCTTACAGCTAAGATGGAACAGAAATTAGTCTTAAAGAAAAAGAAGAAATCCAAATCAAAGCAAGAGCAGAAGTTAAGCTCATCTCAGAAGGTAGCTTTGCATGCTGTTCAGAAGCAGATGCAGCTTTTGAAGCTTAGGGAATGGCTTGTTGTAATTGGATTTGTATTTGGAGGGGCTTTATTGAGGATTCCAATGCAGGCAGTGCCATCTGCTGAGCCGATCACATTCTTTGCTATACTTTCAGGATGGTTGTTTGGGAAGAAAAAAGGTTTTATAACAGGGGCTGCTGCAGGATATATGTCTAACTTCCTTATGTTTGGGGGGCAAGGGCCTTGGTCAATATTTCAATGTTTTGCTTGGGGTTTAGCAGGATTCCTAGGGGGGTTTATCAAGGATATAAAGCCAAGCAAGAATTACTTTTTGTTTTGGGCCAGAGCTATAATCCCTGTTGTGCTGATATCTGTGTTAGCTACTTTGCTTTTTGATACTATACTTAATGTAAGCTGGATAATGTTTATGCCTTACAGCATATTTGCATTGTTTTTGTCAGGGCTGCCATTTTTATTAGTGCATTTAGTATCTAATGCTGCATTTTCACTATTTTTACCGTTTGCGAGGAAGATTGTCTATGAAAAAGGAAAATTTAACGAACTGGATATATGCCATAGTATTATTAGGCGGATTAATAATCATCGTAAGCCTGATAGGGCAGAAGTTACAGAGCAGCCAGCAGAGCAGTAGCGGAACGGCTGAGCTTGTGATCAAGACCCTGGGAACTACAAAAACCGAAAGATTTAAGTTTAGTGAAGGGACTCCCTTAGGTATAATTAAGTACAACCATTCAGTAAAGACATTTTTGAATGACAACTTTGTTGAGTGCATAGATGGGGTATGTGCTGATGGAAATTACCTTTGGCTACTCAAAGTCAATAATAAGACTGTAAATTACGGCGCAAAAAGATACGAGCTTAATGATGGTGATATTGTGATGTTCGAATTTACAAACAGAAAAGGTGAGGAAGAATGAAAAAAATATTAATCTTTTTAGTTGTTTTGATTCTAGCTGTCCAGATAGCCAGTGCTGCAAATGTATGTGTTGTAGTTGATTACGGCAAGGATGGTGGCGAAAAGCCTGACAGTAAATGTATTGATATTAGTGAGGGCATGGATGGATATTATTTTATGGAGCAGATGGGGTGGACTCTTTTATGGACTCCAAATACAACTTATGGGCATATGTTGTGTAAGATCAGAGAGGAAGGAACAGATGTTAGCGGCCAATATTGTGAATATGATGGAGATTTCTGGAATTTAGTTCTTAATAGGAATGGAAAATGGCTGCACATGCCTGTGGGATTAGATGCGCCTGGACCATGCTGGAATTATGATGAAAATTCGTGGACTGGCCATTACTGCACAGAAAGCGGGGATGTATTAGGATTTGCTTTTGGAGCTGCTGGCTATGAGCCTACTATGTTCAATGCAAATGCAACTAAGGTTTATGTAGACGGCAAAAGCCAGACTAATCTAAATAACAATGGCGGAAAATTAAAGGATGCTGTCCCTGGGTCAACTATTGAGTTTAGGTTAAAGTTTGAGAATCTTTACAGCGCAAGTACAGATATTTATGTAAACATCATATCAGTTGATGGAACTTTTATAGAGGTTGATAATGGGGCAGATATAGACCAGGGCCTTAGTGATTTTGACCTTTTAGCAGGTAAAGATGAAACAAAATCCTTGAAGTTTATTGTTCCTTTAAATGCTGAATCTAAAGACAGGCTTTTGAAGATAACTATAAATGCAAGGGATGATGCTGGGATAAGATATGAAAAGACATTGACTTATGATGTAAGAATAGAGAAAGATCCACATAAGCTTAGTATAACAAATGCTGAGATGAATAAGGTAAGTTATACCTGTGGAGAGAATGCACTGCTTTCACTTACTGTTTTGAACTTAGGGGATAATAAAGAGAATGTAAATCTTAAGATATTTAATACTGAATTGGGAATTAACTTAAATGAGAAGGTTGAATTGCTAAATGATCCTTCTGATCCATCTGGAAAATATGAACAAAGGCTTAATGTGCTTATTCCAGAAGGTGTTGAGAAAAAAACATATACTCTTACAATAGATGCTGAGTATGGGAATAATAGGGAAACTGAAAAATTAGAGATTGTTGTTGACAATTGTGATTCTTCTGGCAGCCAGGAAACAGTTGCCGGAGCAGAAGAGCCTGAGACTAATTTGCAGGGTGAAGGTGTTTTTTCTGAAGAAACCACAACAGGAGAAAAGACTGCATTGAGCAGTACTGAAGTAACTAATGTTAAAACAGATAAAAACGCATATTATGCGATAATAGGGATAGTTATTTTGCTGATCGTGATTATGGCTGCCCTGGTTACAATGTTCTTTGTGTTGAGGAAGTAGTGCTACTCTAAAGTAAAGACAAAAAAGAAAGGTTTAAATAGGGGTAAACTATTCCAGGGGTAAGAATGGCAGTAAAACAAGAACTTTTATCTGAGTTAAAGGAAGATTTTAAGCTAAACATCTATGAAGTTAAGATATGGACTGTTCTTTTGTCAAGAGGAATCGCTACAGCTGGCGAATTAGCTGATTTAAGCGGTGTTCCAAGATCAAGATGTTATGATGTTCTGGAAAGCTTAGAGAAAAAAGGATTTATAATAATGAAGATAGGAAAGCCTATCAAGTATATTGCTGTGCAGCCTGAAGAGGTTGTTGATAGGGTAAAAAAGGAAATAACAGAAGATACCCAGCTAAGCTTAAAGATGATAGAGGATATAAGGGAAACAGACATATTCAAGGAGCTTGAGCTTTTGCACAATACTGGAATTGAAAAGATAGAAGGGAGCGAGATTTCAAATGCTATTGTAGGCAGAGAAAATGTAAATCATTTTATCAAGCATATGGTGGATAAGGCACAGAAATCTGTGTTGATCGTTACAACTGGCAATGGATTTATAAGAAAAGTAAATCTTTTACATAAGGTTTTGAAAAGGATAGACAGAAAAGGCGTTAAAATAAAAATAATTGCCCCTATCAATGATAAGATTGCCAAAAAGATAAAGGATGTTGCTGAATTGGTCAATCATGATCCAAATGGAAGATTTGTCATTGTTGATGATAAAGAGGTTCTTTTTATGACTCATGGTGACTCTGTTGATAAGAATTATGATGCTGCTGTCTGGATAAAATCAGAGTATTTCACAAAAGCATTAAAGCAGATGTTTGAATGTTCTCTGTAAAATTTTGAACAAAACACAACATATTGTACAAAGTCCAATACTTTATGGTTTTTAAAAACCATAAAGTTTATATACTACTTACATCCTACTTGATTTAAAGGAATTCTGAGAATGGTAGAAGAAAAAGATATCAGAAAAACAGGCACCACAACCGTGGCTATGGTCTGCAAGGACGGAGCTGTGTTGTGCGCTGACAAAAGAGTAACATCTGGTTACTTAGTAGCATACAAGAAGTATGAAAAGATAGTCCAGATTACAGATAATATAGCTGTTACAGTAGCTGGAACAGTATCAGATGTTCAACTGCTTACTAAATTGCTTAAGGCTGAGCTAAAGCTTAAGGATTTAAGAACAAACAGAACAGTTACAGTTAAAGAGGCTGTAAACTTGTTGTCAAGTATGGTCTATAATAATATAAGGAAGATGAGCATGATACCTGGAATCTCGCATTTCATAGTTGGAGGCAATGATTCAGATGGTGTACATGTATATGATATAGGTGCAGATGGTTCTGTTACATACATTGATGATTATACAAGCTCTGGCTCTGGCTCTGTGATGGCTTATGGAGTTTTAGAGACACTTTACAAAAAAGACATGACAGTTGAAGAAGGAGTAAAACTTGGAGCAAAGGCAATAAATGCAGCTGTACAGAGAGATATTGCTTCGGGAAATGGAATAGACATAATATCCATCACAAAAGATGGGGTAAAGAAAGTACTAAGCAAGTTAATCGAGTTTAGGATAGAGGCTTAGTTTTATAATTAAATTATTCTTAAAAGTTGATTGATAGCCATGGTAGAGATAATTAAAGAAATCTTGAAGAATTTGCCGGAGAAGAGTATTAGTGATGTAGCTTTTGAAGGAGCTAATATTGTTCTCTATACAAAGGACAAGGACTTTTTCCTAGATAACAGTGGAATGATAAAGAAAGTAGTTGATACTATAAAGAAAAGAGTTGAATTAAGGCCTGATCCTTCTATAACAATGGATATGGAGAAGGCAGAGCAGGAGATAAGGAAAATAATAGAGAAAGAAGCAGGGATTGACCAGATTCTTTTTGATCCTCAAAGAAGTATTGTTGTGATAGAGGCTGAAAAGCCAGGGTTAGCTATCGGCAAACAAGGAGCTTTCTTAAGGGAGATACGAGCTAAGACTTTGTGGATACCTTTAATCAGGAGAAAGCCTGCTATAAGGTCAAAGCTGATAGAGAATATAAGGGCAGTTCTTTTCAAAGAGTCTGATTATAGGCGTAAATTTCTGGATAGAACTGGCCACAGGATATATGATGGCTGGATGAGAGAAAAAAAACACGAATGGGTGAGAGTAAGTTATTTAGGTGGTGGAAGACAAGTTGGAAGATCATGTATTTTATTACAGACACCTGAATCAAGAATATTATTAGATTGTGGTGTGGATGTTGCTGGTTCTAATTCTGAGGCATATCCTTTGTTAGAAGCACCTGAATTTGATATACAGGAGTTGGATGCTGTAATTGTTTCACATTCACATTTAGACCATTGTGGTTTTGTGCCTTATCTGTTTAAGTATGGCTTTAAAGGCCCAGTATACTGCACAGAGCCAACAAGGGATGTCATGGCTTTGCTTGTTTTAGATTATGTTAAGATAATGAAAAATGACGGCAAAGAGCCGATTTATTCTGTTGATGATATAAAAGAGATGGTAAAGCATACAATCACTTTAGAGTATGATGAAGTCACTGATGTTACACCTGATATAAGGATTACTCTTTATAATGCAGGCCATATATTGGGAAGTTCAATGGTGCACATCCATGTAGGTAATGGGTTGCATAACCTGCTTTATACAGGAGATATGAAGTATGGAAGAACCCGCCTGTTAGAGCCAGCTATAACAATGTTTCCAAGATTAGAGACTTTGATGATAGAGAGCACTTACGGCGGCAAAGATAATGTGCTTCCAAGAAGAGAAGACCAAGAAGAAGAGATACGAAAGAATATAGATATGGTGATTAAGAGGGGAGGTAAGATATTGATCCCAGTACTTGGTTCAGGAAGAGCTCAAGAGGTTATGGTGTTGATTGAAAGTTTTGCACGTAATGGGCAGTTTGATAAAATTCCTGTTTTTGTTGACGGCATGGTGTGGGATGTTACTGCAATACATACTGCATATCCTGAATATCTTAATAATGTAGTTAGAAAATTGATTTTCCACAAGGATGAAAATCCATTTTTAAATGAGATATTCAAAGAAGTAGGATCACAGAAAGAAAGGATGCAGGTAATCCAAGAGACAGGCGCATGTATAATATTGGCAACATCAGGTATGCTTGTAGGTGGACCTTCTGTTGAGTATTTGAGGCATCTTGCAGATAATCCTAAAAATGCGCTTATGTTTGTATGTTACCAGGGAGAGGGCTCATTGGGGAGAAGGTTACAGAGAGGAGAAAGAGAGATAATATTCGGAACAGCGTCAAAGCCAGAGATATGCCCTGTGAAGATGGATGTCATAACCATTGAAGGATTTAGCGGCCATTCAGGGAGAAGAGAGCTTATGAACTTCATGCTTAAATGCGAGCCAAGGCCAAAGAAGGTTATTGTAAACCATGGTGAGAATTCTAGGTGCTTGGATTTAGCTTCTTCTATACACAAACAGAACAGGGTTGAAACTGTCTGCCCAAGGAATTTAGAGTGTATTAGGATAAAATAACCTATCGAAAGTTTTATATATTTATAGGCTATACTAAGAGGTAAGATGGTAACTAATTCAGTTTTAACAGATAAATTAGATTTTTCTCAGTATGTAGGCCAATGGGTAGTTATTTGCGATAACAAAGTGGTCGCACATAATAAGAATCTAAGGAGTATAGAAAACCACATAAAAGGATGTAAAACTACTCCGACTGTAGCAAAAATTCCTAAGAAGGAGACCCTTATTTTCTAAAATGCCCATAATCTTTAGATACATCCATGTTCCTAGGCAAGATGGTTCATTGAGACATGCTCCATTTATTCCAATTCTTTTAACAAACAAGTTTGGAAGAGTCATGCAGGTTGTTGCATTGTTGGATTCTGGCGCTGACACAACTGTTGTGCCTAAAGATTTGGCTGAATTGTTGGATCTTAAGGAAGAAGGAATTGATTCTGAAACAGCAGGCATAGGCGGAACTGTTAATGTTAAGAAGTCAAGGTTAAAGTTTAAGATAAAAGGAAAC
>JAHJAV010000042.1 GCA_018813685.1 Nanobdellota archaeon
AATAAAATAAATATTAAAAATAATAAAATAATGATTGCCAATGAAGATGCTAATCTATTTTTGATAAATTCTTCTGGTTTTGACTATATTGATGTTGATCCGTTTGGAACACCTAATCCTTATCTTGATTCTGCTGTTCGGAGGATTGCTCGTGATGGGATTTTAGCTGTTACTGCTACAGATACATCTGCTTTGTGCGGCACATACCCTTTAGCGTGTTTGCGTAAGTATTGGGCGGTTCCTTTAAAGAATGAATTGATGCACGAAATAGGTTTGCGTATATTGATAAGAAAAGTGCAGCTTGTTGGTGCGCAGTATGATAAGGCGTTGGTTCCTGTGTTTTCTTACTCTAAGGATCATTATATGAGGGTATTTTTTAGGTGTTCTAAAGGAAAAGGTGATGTTGATAATGTAATTTCGCGGCATGGGATGTTTATGGGTGCTGGACCTATTTGGAAAGGGCAGTTGTGGGATAGTAAGCTGGTTAGTGAGATGATAAAGAAAAATGAAGTTAAGGGGAATGAAAAGATATTATCTATAATTCAGGAAGAGTCTAAGATAAATACAGTTGGATTTTATGATCTGCATTCAATAGCTGAAAGGAATAAGATGGATATCCCAAGAAAGTTAGAGCTGATTAGTAAGCTGAAGAAATTAGGTTATAAGGCTAGTGAGACTCATTTTAGCGGGACTTCTGTTAGGAGTGATATTAAGTTGAAAGAATTGTTAAGAATTATCCAATAGCTCTTCTAACATCTGAAATTTCAGCAGAATTAACTCCCTCTAGTGCTTGTATCTTCTCTGCGATTGGATCTGGAGAGCCTTTCTTTTCGTCTATTACAAAGATTATCTTTAAGGCTTTTATGCCGAAAGCAACTGGTTGGATAGATGATCGTGTTTCGCCTTCTCCTGCTGCTTCTGCTATTACTTTTTTTGCCTCTACTAAAACCTTTTCCAGATCTATCTCTGGGCTTTCAGGCATGATTGTTACAGTTACTATTGCGTTAGCCATACTAAAAAACCTCATGTTTTTTGTGCATTAAAAAACTTTGTTTTTTCATGTTTTAGAAGTTAATTAGGTCCTTCGAACCCGCAACTGGCACATTTATATTTTGCTGCTATTGACCTGCAGTGTTTACATCTTACGATGTCTGTTTTGCCGCAGTTAGGGCATTTGAACACTGTGCTGCCTTCTATGTTTGTGGTTATTGATTTGCATGAACCGCATACTAATCTTTGGTTTGTCATAATATCTAGGATTTATATTTCATTTAAAAACCTTTGTATTGTGACCAATAGTTCAAGCAAAACTCAAACTTTTTTAAATCCCTCAAAACAATGGTTTTGAGTCATTTATAAAGCTTTGCTTCTATTATGAGATTTTCTTTGTCTACATCAAATATCTTTCCAAGGAACTGCTCGCAGGCATAGATGTTTGTAAGGGCATGATTGGTTATTTCAGATACCCTCATTTTACCTCCGAATATTGCTAAGAATGGGATTAAGTTATCTGCTAAGTTGGAGTCAATAGGTGCTTTGCTTTCTATCTCTTTTAGTAATTTGTCAGCAGCTTCTTTTCCGACTTCTTCTGAGCGCTTTCCTCTTTCTCCTAAGATGTCTGCTCCTATGATGATGGGATTGTTAAAGTCAATATCCTCTGGGTTTTTTGAGAAGGTTGCCCATAAAGTGATACCTGAGCCTGTTGATAATGTGTCAGGGTATTCTGTTCTTATCTGCACAGGGCAGTTTAACTTATTTAAGGTAAATTTAGCTGAGCTTGCCTGTCTTTCTGCTACTTGGGCTTTTTGCAAGTCAAGAGAAGCGTGCGAGATTCCTTTTATATGGATCAGATTGTGCTGTTCTGTTAGTTCTATACTAGGGGCTTTTTTTATATTATCTAGCGTGAACTTTTGTTTTATCTTTATATCTACTTTGCCTTGGCCTTTGGGGTAATAGCCTCTTTTTTCCAGCTTGGCTTCAATGTCTGCGTATCTTTTCAGGTGAGGGAGTATAACATTATTTAGATAATCAAACTGAGGACTCCATGAAACATCTGTGCCTCCTGTTATTTTTAACCTTACTTTTGAATCTGCAAGGATTGATGGGATAAGAAGTGATTGTAAAAGCAAGGTTATAGAGCCTGCTGTGCCGATGTCTATAGATATAGTATGGCCTTTTATCTTTCCAGGCCAATACTTTAAGTTAGTGGAGCCAAGTTCAGCGCCTTCTGTTTTTGCATTGCATAAATCTTCAAGTGCTTTTATACAGAATAGATGTTGATTCTTTAATCCGGGTTTGTCTCTCCCTTTTCTTATATCTGTTATTTCAAATGGTTTTTGGAGTATTGTAGACAGAGCTAGGGCTGTTCTTACGATCTGGCCTCCGCCTTCGCAGTGCGAACCGTCTAGAGTAATCATAAGAATCAAAGAAATCTTTATCCTTTAAATAACTTACCAGTCTATCTTGTCAAGGTCAGATTCTATACTGTCGAGCTCTTGTGTGTTAAGGTCTGCATTGACTGAATCTATATCAGACATTCCAGATTCGATTGCAGATGCGTCTGTTGCTTCAGGTGCAGTTACTGGAGAAGCTGCTTGTTTTTGGCAGCCTATTGCAACTATGCTCAACAACAAAGCCATTAATATTATGTTTTTCATCATTTTAATCATTATTCACCTCATTATATTTAAATGTTGTTTTTATAGGAAACAACTTTAAATTGATTGGATATAACTTAAAAATAAAAACTAAGCTGAAGCTTCTGCTTCAGCTGGTTCTGTTGTTAAATCTGATGCGGCTTCCTGTTCTGCTTGGTCTTCAGGAGCATTCAATTCATCTTCTCCACCCGCCTGCTTTATGTTAAGCAAAATGCTCCTTAGTAATTTTTGGGAGCCCTGAAGTGAGTTCTGCGCTTCTTTTAACAGGTTATGGCCCTCTTTTGCAAGGGTTTTTGATGTTTCTAGATCATCAGATGCTGCTGCTTCTTTGAATTTATCTAATGCTTGTTCATAGCTTAGTTTAGCTTCATCTGTCTTAGCATTAAACTCATCAACTAATGACTGTATGCTTGTTGTGTCTATGCTTTGTTCTTCCATTCTTGATAAAACTCTTTCTAGCTTGGCTTCAAGACTCTTTACCTTGATAATGACTCCACCTATCTTAGAAGCTGTTATCTTTCCTGTCTGAACTGCTAATCTTTCTTTTATCCTTAGCCATGCTTTTTTTATTGTTTTAGAAGCTTCTATTATCTGCTCTTTGTCTTCTGAGCTTTCGATTACAGATTTTGCATCTTCAATTTCAGATATCATTAAATCCACATCTGCTATAATCTCCTTGGCTTCTTCTTCACTTAAATCTTCATTTGATTCAACATTTGCCTTTACTTTATTAAGGTGCTCAAGGATGTTTCCGGCTGTATTCAACAGGAATTCCTTTGCGTTTTCTTTTATTTCCTCCCTGACTTGATTGCATTCTGCATCTTCATTTCCTTCACATTCTTTTACTCTTGCTTTGACTTCATTAAATTTCTGCTGTGATTCATTATACCTGTTTCTTGCTTCTATGTATTTTTCTTTTGATTCTTTATATTTTTCTTTTGCGTTTTGGAGCTTTTCTTTTGTTATCTGCCTTGCTTTGAATTCCTGATTTTCTTTATATTTCCCCAGATTGGGGTCATTTTTCAGCTCTTTAAGCTCATTTAGCTTTTCAAGTTTTCTCTCTTCTACTTTCTGAAGACTGTTTAGGCCTTTTTCTGATAATTTGCCTACAAGTTTTAATCTCTCTTGAATATTTTTTTGGCATAATTCAGAATTAATCTCTTTGTTGCATTTGCCTGCCGCTGTCTGAAGCTGTTCTTTTTGGAAGTTTCTGAACTCTTCCATATTCATTTCCCTAACTTGTTGAATATTTTTTATCTTGTCTTCCTTAGGCATATCACCTTCCTTAACTGCTTTTACTCCTTCTTTTATCTGTTCTTTGATATCTAATCCTTTTTCCTGAATATTATCCTTCACTTCTGCTCTAACCTGTTTCATATCATCACTTAAGCTTCCTCCTGTCCTGCCTAGAACAGAGTCTGGCTGAGCTGAAACTATGCTCAATAGAAATAAGCTTATTACCAAATATGCAAATGTTCTTTTCATTTTTCCTCCTGGCAATCAATCTGCCTAACTAATCATTAGATAAGCTTATTTATAAAGAAACTTTTTTTCGATGGAATTTAAAGCTTCATAGACCGGTTTAAAGCTTTACAGAGCCCAGTTTGGGCTTGATTTTCTTTATTGAGGTTTTTAATTCTTTTATAATCTATTGAGGGTTTTAGAAATGTTTTTATATTAGCTGGATTAATTTCTTAGTATGAAGGCGGCTGCATATTTAATTGTTTTATTTTTTTTATCTAGTTTTGTTTATGGGGCAGTTATACATGGCAGTATATATGATCTGTCTTTAGATGAGGCAAAAGATATTAAAGTTGAGATTGATACAGAGCCAAATCAGCAGTTCATATCTAAAAATGGAGAATATTCTTTTGAGGTTTCATCAGGGGAGTATATTTTGACAGCAACGCATCCAGTATCTGGATTGATCGAGTCAAAGGCTGTTGAGAACATATACATAAGGGGCGATGGAAGTTTTGTCTTAGACCTTATATTATTCCCAGTTATCGATACTGGATTAGCAGGGGAGATGGATGATATCAATGTTGATGATGATTATTTTAAGGAGAATCCCAGACATCCCATTGTTTTTTTTATAGCATTATTCATGGTTATCATTATGGCAGTTATTCTTGCTTTTTATACTTTTAAAAAGATAAAAAGTCCAGAGAACAAAAAACTATCTGAAAAGGAAAGGCCTGACGATTATTATTCTAGGATATTAGATATGATAAAAAAGGAGAAAAGAGTTACTCAGAAAGAAATAAGAAAACAATTTCCTTTATCAGAGGCAAAGATAAGCCTGATTATAACTGAGCTTGAGAGCAAGGGAATAGCTAAGAAGATAAAGAAAGGAAGGGGAAATATAATAATTCTGAGGAAAAAATGAACATAATAGTTACTGGGGGTGCTGGCTTTATAGGCTCTCATCTTTGCGATGAGCTTATCGAGAGGGGAAATCAGGTTATATGCATTGATAACTTTAGTTCGGGGGATAAGAAAAATGTACTGCATCTGCTCGGGAATGATAATTTTAAGCTAGTGAATCATGATATTACCCGGACAATAGAGATAAAATGGCCTGTTGATCAGATCTATCATCTTGCTTCAAGGGCATCCCCGGTAGATTACCAAAAATATCCTGTCGAAACAGCACTGGCGAATTCTGTCGGAACTAATAATATGATAAGGCTCTCTATGGTGAAGGGCGCTGTAATGCTGTTTGCTTCCTCGTCAGAGGCATATGGGGAGCCAAAGAGCCACCCCCAAAAAGAATCTTATTGGGGCAATGTAAATCCCGTAGGCATTAGAAGCTGTTATACTGAGAGCAAAAGATTTGGAGAGGCATTGATAACGGCTTATCACAGAAAATATGGGATTAAAGCAAATATAGTGAGGATATTCAATACATATGGCCCAAGAATGCGAAAAGATGATGGAAGGGTCGTATCTAATTTTATAACCAGCGCACTTAGAGATGAGCCTTTGGCAGTAAATGGGGATGGGGGGCAAACAAGGAGTTTCTGCTATATCTCTGATATGGTTGATGGCTTAATAAGGGTTATGGGCTCTTCATTCACAGGCCCGAAAAATATAGGGAACCCCCATGAAATAACTATTCTTTATCTGGCAAAAAAGATTAAGCAAATGATACAATCCGACTCTGAAATTACATTCAACCCCATGCCAGAGGATGATCCTACTAAGAGGCAACCAGACATTTCAAAAACAAGAAGGCTTACAGGGTGGGAGCCTCAAGTCGGATTAGAAACTGGTTTAAAGAAAACTATAGAATGGTTTAAGAAATTATAAGGCAGGCGCTGATCTTATCTAATAAACCAAATGATTTATATACATGTTTTTTCTAGATATCCCTATGGGGTTGGACAGAAAATATTTTAGGCTTATATTGATCAGTTTTACTCTTTTATTTATTCTCTTATTAGTCTATGCCCCTCATTTTAGCTATAAATACCCTTATCATATTGATGAATGGAGGCATATTTCAGAGTCTTTGAAATTAAGCAAAGGGGAATTGCCGCAGGGGTATCTTATTTTAGAGATTGGTTTTAATATCTTTTTATTGGCCATAATCAAGTTGGGGTTTGATGTTGTTTTGATATATAAATACCTTCCTGCATTATTTGCAGTTATCTCATCTTTGGTTTTATTCTTTTTTATCTATAAAAAAATGGGCAGGCTTTATATTGCTTTGTTTTCTATGTTATTTTTTGCTTCTTTAAGGAGCAATGTGAATCTTACAGGGTTGTGGTTTTTTACTCCATTAACATTTGCAATACCTCTGATATACCTATTTTTCTGGCTTTTTTCAGAGGGTGTTGAGAAGAATAACCTTAAATCAGTTTATTGGAGCTTGTTTGTTTATTCTATAGTTTTTATCTCTCATCCTATATCTGCAACTTTTATGCTGCCAATCCTTCTGGTTTACCTGACAATACACAGAAAATTTGTTAAAAAGCATTATAAACCACTGCTAATAATCTTGGCTGTTCCTGCTTTAATGTTTATTGTTTTATTTGAATTTTTTTGGCAAAAAACCTTTATCAAAACATTAAAGTTTTTATCCACATTTATATTTTTCAAATACGGGTGGGGGGTTTTGGAGATTAGGTATAATATAATCACTTTTTATGGTATTTTAGCGTTTATACTTGCTATTTTTGGGGTTTATTTTGCCTATAGAAAAAGGCAATATCTGCTGATGGCATGGCCTTTAACCCTGCTGTTTTTTATTTTATTATTCCATCTGTTTAGTTTTACAATATTTGCCCCTTACCAGCGGCTTTTATATTACACTATGCTGGGGTTAGTTCCTTTGAGTGCAATTGGGCTTTATTATCTGCTGATGCTGCTCAAGGACCTATTAAAGAAATGGCTTAAATATATCTGGGCAGTCAACTTGATTATTTCTGTTATCTTGATATTTGTTTTTGCTGTTGTTTTTCAGGGATATTATAAACTAGGTGGGCAGGTAGCTTTGTATCAGCTAGTGGATGATAACAGCTATGAAGCAATAAAGTTTTTGGAGAATTATCCCAAAACAGTTGTTTTGGCCCCTGTGTTTACATCTACTGCAATCTATCCCATCTCCGGGCATGATATTGTTGCTACATTATATTTTTATGGGCTTAATAAGAGAAAGCTTGTTGAGGAAGCATATTTATCTGGAAACTGCACTAATGTTTCTGAGCTTGCAAAAAAGAATAATGCTACATTCATTCTGAACGATGTTTCGATGGGCAATTGCGGGTGGAATGAGATTTATAATGATGGATATTACATATACTCGTTAAAATAATCGGCTTTTTGGTATGCATGGCACAATCTGTTTTGGCTGGGAAGCTGAGTTTTACTTCCTTGCATACATTCTTATCGCAAAATTTATAAACTGTAAAATTTATTGCGTCGTTATGACATGGGGGGAACTTTTTGAGGTAATCGATAGGATTCAGGATGTAATTACATTATTCGCAGTTCCTGTTGCAGTTTACCTTCTTTACCGCATTTATAATAAAATTATGAACCAGCATGGGTGATTAAATGGGCATTATAGACCAAAAAGGAAGATTATTTGGCAGGATTAATGTGATAGACTTTACAATCTTAGTAGTTGTCCTTTTGGTTGTTTTAGCCGGTGTAATCTATTTTCTTAGAGGTGAATCCTGGGTTGAGGTTAAGCTAATAGTCTGTGATGAGAATCCTGCAATCAAGCTGTCAGGGGTTATAAACTGCGGGCATACCAACATATTATTCTTGGATAGTGTGCAGCCTGGCGATGTTGAGACAGAAAGGGGTAAGGTGATTGCAAGAATAAATGACATAATCCTTATGCCGTCTATTGATAAACCTCTTGACCAGAAATACAATAGCATAATTCTGGGTGTTGCTATTTTAGCTAAAAAAAATTGGGATAATGATTTAATATATAAAAACGCCATTGTTAAGGCAAACAGCATATTAAAATTAAAAACTGATAAATCTATTATTCACGGCCGCATTTTTTCACTCGGTGCTTTGGGCAGCAATGACAGCAGCCGAAAAGATTCTTTATTGGTTAGGGAGGAAGTGGAATTACAGCTGCTAAACCAGGAGGAGTGGGTTGCAAATGCAATAAAAGTAAATTCTACAGAGGTTGATTTGAATGGAAGAGTTGTCGCGAGGATAATCTCCAAGGAAGTATGGCCTGCTGAAATACAAATAGTGAGTGATTCAGGCGAGGTTTTCAGGAGAATTTCTCCGATATACAAGGATATTACTTTAAGGGCAGAGCTCTTAGTTGAAAAGGCTGGTGAAAATGATTATTATTATAATAAGGCACCTGTCAAAGTTGGCGAATCACTAAGAATTGCCACTAATAATATATTAATCAGCGGCACTATTACAAGAGTTTGAAGGGTGGTTGGGTGATACAAAAATCTTTATCTATGCTTGAAAAAACAGATATATTTATCAGTTCTAGATTTATTAATTCTTTGTCGGTTTTTGCTTCAAAACTGATTTTTTTATTTGCAGCTCCCATTAAATCAAGCATCTTAAAAAAAGAGCTGAATTCGTTGATTTCTAAATTCAAGAATCACCCTGTTCAGGTAATCTCTTTATTGTCCATTTTTACATTTGCTACAGAAATTTTCTTAAGCATGATTTTAGGCGATATAACTCGTTTTCTATTTGTTGAATTATTCCTAATAATCTTATGTATCTTTGGGCTTTTTATCAAATCAGATTTTGAGAGCATTGTAAAGAACAGCAGGATTTTCAATGCAATAGAGGGAGTATTATGCCGCCTGCTCCATTAATCAGCGTAATTGTTATATTCAAGAATGAATATAAGCATATCCGAAGATGTGTGAGTTCTATTCTTAATCAAAGCTATAATCGGTTTGAGTTAATACTTGTAAATGATGCATCTATTGATGAAAGCAAGAATGTAGTTAGGGCATTTAATGATGAGCGTATTGTTTATTGCGAGAACAATGAAAGCAAAGGAATTCCCCATAGCAGAAACATTGGATTGGGAATGGCAAAAGGCAAATACATATTTTTTACTGATGCTGACTGCATCGCCCATAAGACATGGCTTGAAGAAGGCTTAAAATCCCTTCAGAAAGGTTTTTTGGGTGTTGAAGGCAGGCTGGTTTATCTCTCTAAGAAACCTTCTATAAGTGATAGGGTTGTCCAGAATCTGTCAGGGGGTTTTTGGCCAACAGCAAATATGGGATATGCTGCTGCGGTGATAAATAAGATAGGGTGCTTTGATATCACTTTCGGGAACTATGCTTCGGACAGGGATATTGCTTTTAGGGTTATGCATCATGGAAAAATATGTTTTAATAAAAAGATGATTGTTTACCACTGTGTAAAAAAGTGGAATTTTAAGCGGCTGATCAATGACTCTAAAATTGGCGCTGTTTCAAGAGTTCGCTTAATAAAAAAGCATAATGACAAGACTGACAGGCTCTGGAGGGTTGTTCTGGCAAAGCACCTTTTTGGGATATTGTTCCCTCCATCGGTTTTCTTGCATAAACTATTAAACTACAGGGTTTCAAGTTTCAGGGATATCAAGGTAATGTTATATTTTTATCCGGCATTCATTGTTGAAAGGTATTTTATTTGGAGGACTGCTGTCAAGGAGAGGGTGTTTTTGATATGAAATCAGTGGTTTATAGAAAAGCAAAAACTTTTGTGAGGGAATTAAATGAATCCGGCCTTGTCCCTGCGCTTAAGCTGGCTTTTGGGTTTTTCCGCTTTCTTTATTATAGGACTTATCCATTTTACAGGAGATTTGTTCTTAGGACTGTACAAGGCAGTAAGATGTACTTAGATATGGAAGATGCAGGTGTATCCCAAACACTTATCAAAAGGGGGATTCGGGAAGGACTGCACACTTTCCTGATAAAAAAAGAGTTAAAGCCAGGAGATTGTGTTTTGGATATTGGCGCAAACATAGGCTACTATGCATTAATTGAGGCTTCAATAGTCGGCGCTGAGGGCAAAGTTTACGCAATTGAGCCTGAAACCTCGAATTTTAGCCTGCTTTTGAGGAACATTAAAGTTAATAATTTTTCTGGAATAATAGATGCGTTTAATATAGCAGCTTCGGATAAGAATGGGTTTTCAAAGTTTTACATAACAAAAGCCTCAAATTCCCACACTATGCTTCCCGGGAGCGTTCACAAAATTGTAAGGCATGCAACAGTAAGAACAACAAAGATAGATTCGTTTTTAGAGGGAAAAAGAAAAGTTGATCTAATCAGGATGGATATTGAGGGGTATGAGTGCGAGGTGATTGACGGCGCTATGAAGACTCTTGAATCAGCAGACTATCCACTTAAATTGATTATTGAGATCCATCCCCCTTATTACAATAAAAAAAATAATTTTGGCTCAAGGCTGGAAAATCTTTTTAAGGCAGGCTTTAGGATAAAGTATTTAGTTTCGTTAGATGAGCCAAAAGCAAGAAAGATCCGTGATTTGGGCTACTCTCCTTCCAGGGTCATGAGGGCTGACGGGTTCTTCAGGGGGGTGTATGAGAATGTCTCTGAACTTGATGCTGTCAAGCTAGTCTGCCATGTGCCTCAGGAGGTTAGGTATGTATTTTTGGAAAAATAAAAATCCCAACCGCCCCAAGGGGCGGGGTACGAAAAAATAGCTTTGCAATTTTTTGTATCCCTCTGGGATATTTTTAAAGTTTCAAATACCCAGATAGAGGGCATACATTTTAATCATATGCACCCATCCAACTCAAGCGGTGGGGTATTTGAAACAAATAAAAATAAAATGGATTTTTAAGAGATTATTTTTGAATGAAATTCACGTTGAATGCCTTGAAACGATGTTTGTTTATTAAGCCATTAAGGGTAAGGTGACCACGTGTTTTTAGTAAATTCCAACTGCATAAATTTATATATCAATTAAAATTATTAATAAAAATTGGAGTGATTATGATTTCAAAATTTTTGAAATATCTTTCAGATAGCCGGAATGGGAATTCATTAGCAGCAAAGCTAAGAAGAAAGCGGTTCGCTTTTTTTAAATCCCTTATCTTATCAGTTTCACGCCCGTTGAAGATACTGGATGTCGGAGGCACGCAGGTATTCTGGGATAAAATGGGGTTTTGTGACCAAAAAGGAGTAGAAATTACACTTTTTAATATTAAAGAAATTAAAGTAACCCGTTCTAATTTCAAGCATATTATTGGTGACGCAAGAAACATGAAAAAATTCAAAGATAAAGAATTTGATGTTGTATTTTCAAATTCTGTTATTGAGCATGTTGGGGGATTTAATGAGCAGCTTAAAATGGCTAATGAGGTAAAAAGAGTTGGGAAAAGATATTTTTTACAGACTCCTAATTTTTATTTTCCTATTGAACCCCATTTTCTTTTTCCTTTTTTTCAGTTTTTTCCATTATGGCTTAAGGTGATGTTAGTTACTAATTTTGAACTGGGATGGTTCAAAAAAGCTGATGAAAAAGAAACAGCAGCAAAAATGGTTAATTCAATCAGGCTGCTCAGAAAGAGGGAATTAAGAGAAATGTTTCCTTATGCTAATTTTTATGAAGAAAAATGCTTAAGCTTAACAAAGTCTTTTGTAGTGTATGGTGGTTGGGATATCCATTAGTACCATTATATAATTCCTTACAATAGCAGCCATCTGTTAGATTATAAGAGTGTGTTTTCTGATTAAGATAAATCCAGGATTCGCCTTAATAATCTGATGATATTTGGGAAATTCATTTTTATGCAATCCGCCAGTTTCCTGCCAAGGATATTGGAGAACCAACTCAAAATCATTTGGTTTCTAGAGACTAGCTGGTAGTACAGCCTGTTTACTCTCTTAGCGCTAAGGTGCCTTGTTCCCGGCAGCATTATGTTCTCAAAACAATAATTGTCAATCCCTTCATGGAGTATTTCATCATACATCTCTGAGCCTGGAAAAGCGTAGACCCTGTTATAGAATCGATATTTTAGCTTTAAGGTTTTTGAAAGCTTATAGTTCTTTTTAATAGACCTTTCAGTATCAAAAGGCAAGCCCAGCATGAAGCCTCCCCCGGTAAGTATTCCGCGCTCATTGCACAGATTGATTGTTCGCTTAATCTGGCTTAAGGTTATGCCTTTCCGAATTCTTCTTAAATCTTCATCATCTGTGCATTCAATACCAAACCATATTGCCTTGCATCCAGAATCTGCCATTAGCTTTATTGTTTTTTTATCCAGGCTGTCTGCTCTTGACTCACAAATCCATAATATCTTCAGACTGCTTACTTTATTGCAGAAGTCTACAAGTCTGCTCCTATTGGCTGTGAAGTTGTCTTCCCTAAAGTAAATTCCTTTTGTGCCATAATTCTTAATCATGAACTTAATCTCTTTTATGATGCTATCTGCAGACCTATATGTATATCTCCTGCCCCATATAACTTTTGACGAGCAAAAATAGCAGTCAAAGGGACATCCTCTGCTGCTGACAATGGTATCTACGGGGTGGATATTTCCCAGAAATTCCGGCTCTATTCTACGGTATTCATCTAGGTTTATTTTTGACCTATCTGGGAATTCTAGATTATCTAATTGGCTTATCCTTTTAGGCGATGGGTTTATGTAAGTGTTTTTTATCTTTCTAAAGCCTAATCCTTCAATTTTTGGGATGTTCTCAATAATTTTGTCAAATATCATCTCTGCCTCCCCTCTTAGTATTATTGTGAACTCTCCAGTATACAAGCGCCAATTTACCATGGCATTAGGCCCGCCATAAATTGTAGTTTTTCCGTTTTTTATCAATCTCCTTGAAACTTTCCTTGCTTCCTTTGCCTCAAATATTGTGCCTCCAAATCCTATTATATCATACTTCATTAATCTTTCAAAAAGGATATCCTCGCTGTATCTTCGTATCCTATTGTCAATTATATCAATCTTGTTCTTAGAATTTCCGATTATGTAGAGCAGTCCAAGGGGAGGTAGTGTGTTATTTGAATGCACAGCCAGGTTATTTGCATACCTAAATGATTTTGGGAGCTTTATTGTATTTGGATAAACCAGGCAGACCTTTTTCATTGTAATCTTAATGCAGCTATTGCAGGCTTACTTTTAAGTTTTACTGTAGGTGATAAAAATTTTGGGCAATATGCAATTGAAGCAGCAGCATTTCACCATCCTATTAATTTAGGGTTCTTGATATGTCGGAAATATACCTCCTGTTTATAACCAGTGGATGAATTCCACAATTTTGTTTTGGAAGGCAGTATATTTCTGAGCATGCTCAAAAACCACTGGCCTATGAAATGGAAGATGAATCTTTCGCTTCATGCCACCGGCCTGTGGCCAGTGGTTTTTGACATATTGATTTGGGAACCAATAACTTTTTAAGCAGCATAAGAGAATACATATGTATGAGAGCTAGCAGGCCTTTGATATTTTCTGCCAAGAAGCCAAGTTTAATGCTAGGGGCAGCTTCTGGAAAACAATATCTCTTGATAATCTTGTTGGGGATTTTAACTGGCGTATCCCTTTTTTTGATGGGATTTAAATTATTTATTCTTGCAGCAATCTGTGTTTCTTTGATGGTGGTTTTTGTTATTGAGCCCTGGATAGGCCTCATGGCTCTTATTTTTGTAATTCCTTTAGAAAGGTTTCTTGTTTTTCCAGAGTACTCATTTCTTTCGCCAATGAAACTGTTGGTGATTGCAGTATTTGCATCATGGATTGTCCATATGGGGATTTATGGCATGGCCAAGCCGGTTAAATCTTCCCAAAACATTATCCTCATGTCATTTGCAGTTCTATGCTTATTGCCCTTATTTTTTATGATTGACATTTCAGCTTTCTTGGGCAGTTATTCCAGGCTGATAATGCTTATAGGCCTATTCTTTATGATAACTAATATTATAAAGACAAAGAGAAGACTGGAGATAACCTTATGGGTTGTTGTGATTTCAGTATTTGTAGGCTCTTTGATAGGTGTAGTTCAATCATTAACTGGATATTATCTTGGTTATGTTTCTGCTGAAATATCTTATATCTATGGTGCAAGGGAGATTGGAGGGCTGTTTTCTCCTAATACCTTTGCACTTGCAATTGCTGCTTCCTTGCCAATACTGATTTATTTTTTGCTCAATAATTCATCAAAAGGCAGGAGTTTATTGGCAAGGAGGATAGCTCTTTTTGTAATCCTATTTATTAATGTTGCAGCAATATTTTTTTCAAAGTCTCGCTCAGGCTTTATCGGCATTTGCATAGTTGCTTTTCTTGCGCTGTTTGGTTATAGGGGGTGGTTGTATCAGCATAAGAGGCTCACATCCTTAATGGTGCTATCAATTATTTTAGTGTTCTTGTTGTTTGTTCCTGCAAGTTACATTAATCGTGTGCTCAGCTTAAAACAGCTTGCGAACTTTAGAAATCCAGATTCAATTGATGAATCATCACTTCGGATGAGGGTAAGGCTTCAGGAGGTAGACTTAAAAATATTCCTTGAGCATCCTATGCTAGGAGTTGGCCTTGGCAACTTCGGGCATTATGCTGTTGAATACAATATGGGGGCGTCTCATGCGCACAACTCGTACCTTACAGTTGCTGTTGAGACAGGAATATTTGGCTTATTGCTTTTCTTGTTATTCCTATTAAATTCATTCAACTATCTTAGAATGATGAATAATAAAAATAAGAATCTCTCGGGAATCAGGATCGCATTGAAAATATCTTTGATTATCATATGCATTAGTCTTTTATATGACTTCACTTTTCTTTTCTTTTACCTGTGGGTGTTCTCAGCTCTGATATTAAGCTTGAAGAATATCGAGACTCCACTTAAGAATAAGTGATTATTTCATGGGTGTTAAGGCGATAGAATGAAAATACTGCAAATAAACAAATTTAATTATGTGAGGGGCGGCGCAGAGCGGTACTTTTTTGAGCTCAGCAGGCTTCTTGAGTCAAGGGGCAATAAAGTTTCTTTTTTTTCAGTAAAAACTAGAACTGTGAATAAAAAGTGCTCCTTGGATTCTGCAAGCATCCTTGAAATTTCTTCTGGGAAATCTAAAAAAGCAAAAGATAGCTCTTGTTTCCTTGATGGCATAGATTATGACACTAATAACATTTTGTCCTTGTTGGGCAGAATCCCTAAAGTTTTCTTTAGGACAATGTACAGTTTTGAAGCAAAGGGGGAGATTGAGAAATTGATTAAGCGCGAAAAGCCAGATGTTGCGCACATCCATCAAATAAGCCACCAGATCTCCCCTTCGATACTTCATTCTTTAAAGAAAATGAATGTGCCTGTGGTTTACACACTTCATAATTATAATCTTATCTGCCCTAACAGTTTATTGTTCATAGAATCTAGGTGCAAGACCTGTTCTGATTGCAAGGGGGGGAATTACTTTAATGTTATCTTTAACAAATGCATGAAAGATTCATTTTTGGCGAGTTTTCTCGTAATGTTAAGAATGTATTTCCATAGGATTATAAGGATTTTTGATAATGTTGATGTATTTATTGCACCAAGCAGGTTTATGAAGAATAAGTGCATTGAATTTGGCGTGGATAAGGGTTCAATAATGTTACTGCCCTACTTTATTAATGTTAATGATTATAAGCCCTCATTTAAGAATCATGGATATGTTCTTTATTTTGGCAGGCTAGTAAAGGAGAAAGCAGTTCATACTTTGCTAGAATCTGTTAAGGGCACCGGCGCAAAATTATTCATTGCAGGAACCGGGCCTGAGGAGGAGAACCTGAAGAAGTTCTCTGAAAAATGCAGGGTTAACACAATGTTTCTGGGTTCTGTAGGGGGAGAAGAGCTGAAGGAAGTGATAAGAAACTCCTCTTTTGTTGTAGTTCCATCAATCTATTATGATAATCTTCCAGTTTCAATCTTTGAGTCCTTTGCTCTAGGAAAGCCAGTGATCGGTTCAAGAATAGGCGGAATACCTGAACTTGTTGAAGATGGGAAAACAGGATTCTTGTTTGAGCCTGGAAACCACAAGGAGTTGAGAAAAAAAATTATGCGTTTGCTGAATAATCCGGATTTAGTGATTAAAATGGGAAAGAATGCTAGGAGCATAGCCGAAGAAAAATTTAATCAGGATGTTCATTACAACAGAATCATGGATTTGTACAGGGGATTATTATGATAATACACCATATTGGATTGAGAGAAATCCCTTGTGGGGGGGGCATTGAGAAGAATGTGGAGGAGATTTCCAGGAGGCTTGCAAAAAAACATAAAGTTCTGGCTTATATCCGGAATTCAAATATGAGTTCTTTTAAAGGCGTGAGTCTTGTGCAAATAAAGTCTTTATCAAGCAAATATCTTGAAACACCCATATATTGCTTGTTTTCAACGATAAAGGCTTGTTTTAGTAATTGTGATATTGTTCATTATCATGCTTTAGGGACTGCACCATTCTCTTTTCTGCCGAGGCTTTTTGGAAAAAAGACTGTGCTAACAATCCAGGGCCTTGACTGGAAAAGAAGAAAGTGGAAGGGTTTTGGGAGGATTTTCCTCAAATTCTCTGAGAAATGCTCTCTTGCTTTTCCTAATGAGCTGATTGTTGTTTCCATGACATTGAAGGATTATTATTCTGACAAGTACAAAAAGAAATCTTTTTTTATCCCTAATGGATTCTCAAATGAATCATTTAGAAAAGGATTAAGGAATTTTCATGGCCTAAGGAAAAACAGCTACATATTGTATGTTGGCCGTTTTGTTCCTGAGAAAGGGCTGGAGTATTTAATACAGGCTTATAAAATGCTTGACACTGATAAGAAGCTGGTTTTAGCCGGTTACCCCAGCTATACTGATGATTACGCAAGATACTTAAAGCGCATCTCAAGCAAGAATGTTTTGTTCATGGGAAAAATAAAAAACGAGCTTCTAAGGGCGTTGTATGAAGAATGCTCTTTCTTTGTTTTGCCTTCAGAAGTAGAGGGAATGTCATTAGCATTGCTTGAGGCAATGGGTTTTGGATGCAGAGTTCTTGTTTCAGATATTCCTGAGAACAAAGAGCTTGTGCTCGGTTATGGGCTTACTTTTAGGTTTGGTGATATTAATGATTTAAAGGATAAGATGGAGCAGATTCTGGAAGCCAAAATAATAAGCCTGGAAAGCAGGCAGGAGGTTATGAGCTACATAGCCCATAATTTTTCTTGGGATTCAATTGCTGAAAAAACAGAAGCTGTTTATTGCAGCCTGCTTAAAAATAGATGAGATAGCCATGCGGTGAAAATTTTTGAACACCTAGGGGGTTCTTTTTCAGAACATATCACAAAGTTTATTAAAAAGAGAAGAATATCTGGTTTTGATGGTTAGCAGAGATTTTGTGAAAAAAGGCTTTTATTGCAAATACGGCAAGAGAATCCTTGATATTTCTGTATCTTTTATATTCATAATATCCTTATTGCCGGTTATAGCCCCTATACTGCTTATAATGAAGATTTTTGGATGCAGGAGAATTATTTTTAAGCAAAAAAGAGCTGGGAAAAACAGAAGAGCTTTCACAATGTACAAATTCAGGACAATGGTGCCCGGTGCAGAGAAAATGCAGGAAATGTACTCGCATTTAAATGAATCTGACGGCCCGACATTTAAAATAAGGGATGACCCTCGATTGACCTCTTTTGGAAAGTGGCTTAGGGATGCTGGGCTGGATGAGCTGCCTCAGCTGATTAATGTTTTGGAGGGCTCAATGTCCCTTGTAGGCCCAAGGCCCCATCCTTGTAAAGAGGTTTTGGGATACAAGCCATGGCAGATGGAGCGCCTTTCAGCAAAGCCCGGAATAACCAGCCTGTGGCATGTAAGCGGAAGGCACAAAATGAGCTTTGACCTGTGGGTAAAAAGTGATATCTATTATATCAAAAACCAATCATTATTTCTTGATATCCAAATATTAATCAAGACATTTGCTTTGTTTTTGAGGCAATTATTTAGGGCCATGATATCACCTAAAATCCTACTTTAGCCCCTTTTCAACACTTTCTTTCCAGCCTTTTTTGACTAGCACACTGGTAATTTTTTCATCTTCCCTCTGAAACGATCTTAAAAAAATCAATATGCTGAAGTATGAAATCAGGAAAATTGATGACATGAGGCTAAGATACCCTATTGGTGTTTTCTGTTTAAGCAATGCACTGCTGATTATTGCTGCTGTTCCTAAGCTTATGAATCCAGCAAGTATCCCTTTAAGATAGTTTAAGTCAAATGGCTGTACTTTGAGAACCTTGCGCATGCAGCAATAAGTCATCAAAATGGCTAACAACAAGCTGAGGCTGGTGGCTATTGCGCCCCCATTTATCCCAAAAACAGGTATTAGGCAGTAATTGAGCACGATGTTTAATATTGCTGCGGCTGATGTAATAAAAAGCACAAGCTTTGTTTTTTTTACCATAATCAGCAGGTTTCTGCTTGTTAAGAAAATGCTGAATGCAAAATAGGATAGCGCTAATATTGATAATGGGAGCGCAGCTCTTATGTATTCTTCTCCAAACAATATTAGTATTATCTGCTTAGAGAATAGAATCATTAATATGGCTAAAGGCAGATTAACAAAAAATATCCATCTTGTTATAGTATTATAAACTCTTTTGAAGTCCTTTTTTTGCGCGTAAATCTGGGTTATTACAGGGAAAAAGATCCCTATTACTGACTGGGGCACAACAAGAACCATAAATGCAGTAGGCCCTGCGATATTATATATGCCTGCCCATCTCACATCCAGAATGCTGCCAATCATCAAGGTATCTGTCCATTGCAGCAGCCACCAGGAGAATCCTACAAACAGAAGCGGCCAAGAGTAGGATATGAGGCGGCAGTTGAATTTTGCTTTTAAATCCTTGATCGGAAAAACTTTCAACATGTAATAAATTGACAATCCAAACATAGCAATGCTCGAAATTGCTATTGCAATCATTGGGCCAAATAACCTGTAAGGTGAATAAAAAAGCAGAACTAATGCTGTTAGGCTTATAATCCCACCATATATATCCCGTACATAAACTGTGTATTTTATTTTCTGAAAAGCTCTTGGCACCATTATAAGAACCTGACTTAAAGCCATAAACGGAACTGCTAAAGCAAAGATTTTTAGTGCTGCGGCTAGCTTTTCAGCATGGAATATGCTTATAGCTATGTACTTTGATGAAACAAATAAGATAATGGATAATGTGATGCTTAAGGGCAGGACAAGCCTTAAAGCTGTGGATATTATTTCCTTTATCTTTCTTGGCTCTTCTTTTCCCCTGTAGTATGATATAAATCTTACAACTCCTGCAGTTGTGCCAAACAGGGATAGGATCGCTACAACATTAAAGATGGTGTAGCCTAAGCTGAAGATTCCATACTCCTGCGCCCCGTTTTTTGCCACAATAAGCCTGAATGCATAACTGCTGATCTTTCCAAAAATAAGGCCTAAAAAGACAATTATACTGCCTTTGATAATTTTAGTTAAGTCTTCCATGCTTTTTTCTCCAGCGCTTTCAATTAGCCAGGTGTTTGTTCAAGAACCCAAGGATTTTTATATATATATTTATATCTTGTTAATTTTATGTATGAAATAAAAAACAAATCCCTGTTCTATGCCCTGCTAATTGGAGTTTTGGCAGCCTTGCTTATTACAATTACTGCATTTATTTATCTCTCTGATGGCTGTGTTTTCCTTGCAGTTCTTTCTTTAATAATCTTCATCATAACATTTAAGAGGATAAAACTGGGGATCTATTTGTCAGCTTTTCTTATCCCTTTGATTCCAAGACTTCCAGAAAGGATTGGAACAGCCAATTTTTCAATAGCTGAATTAGTTGTGCTGGTGGTTTTATTTAATTGGATCTTGTCTATCTTAATCAATAAACAATCCTCATTTAAGAAAACAAGGATTGATCTGCTGATACTTCTTTTTGCTGGGTTAACTTTTGTTTCATTTTTGGTATCTTTAAGGTATATCGAGTTTCCCTTACAATTTGCAACATCTGCAAATAACTTATACCCCCTTAAGGTTTTATTGAATACCCTGGAATGCATTTTATTCTTTTACCTTGTTATCAATGTTCTGGGCAAAAAAGACATTAAAAAAGCAATAACTGTTTCATTAGTATCTTTATCCATTGTTTCTTTGTTTGCAATATTTGATTTTTTTTATCTGGATAATGGATCGAATTATGGGTATCATTTTGTGAAATCATCGATAACTGATGGGGCGCTGGAACTGACAATGTATCCTAAGCGTACTTTTAATTGGGGGTATTCTCTTAGGGCAAAAGAGAAATTTCCAATAAGTTCTCAAAACAACTTTTCAATAGAGGGATTAATCAAAGTAGGGGCTCTTTCTGATGACGCAATACCTCGAATAAGAGTTAGTTGTTTTGACAGCACAGGCCAAAGTTTTCAATGGATTGCAACGTATAAAAAAATTTTCTCTGAGAATTGGTCTAAGGTAAAAAGAGAACTCAACCTGGACAATAGCACCAGCTATATCAGAATAGGGGCTAATATTCTCACCATAAACAACACTATAGAGGGCAATGTTTTTTTTGATAATATAACTCTAAAGCAAAATAATCAAACAATATTTTTTGAAAGTTTTGATAGTTTAGAAAAGTGGGAAGTTCAGCCTGTATCCCTCAGAAAACTTAAAAGAGTGGCATCAACATTCAGCCAGCCTAACATACTAGGGGCGTATATTATACTGTTCTTGCCCTTTGTTCTTCTTCTGCTCTTTAAATACAAAAGCCCAATATATTTCTTAGTCTCAATAGTATCTTCAATTGCTTTGGCATTTAGTTTCTCAAGGGGGGCTGTTGCTGGTTTCATAATAGCTATGGCGCTTTTTTTTAAGCAAAACAAAAAAACTCTAAAATTACTCTTATTTTTCATAGTAATCCTTTTAATAATATTAACCTGGCAATTATCTACGATAAGCCCTGTTATTGGGGAAGCAGTTTCGTTTAAAGATCGGGTTGAAATATCTAAAGGGTCGCTTAATCTTATTAAAGAAAATCCTTTGTTTGGAATTGGTTTAGGCACATTTAGAATAAGTAATAATCTGGAAATTGGCGCAGAAACTGACATACATCATGCCCATAATATTTACCTGCAGATAGCTGTTGAAAGGGGCTTAATAACTCTATTTGCCTTTTTGGCGCTATTATTTGTTTTTTACAAGGAAAGCTTGACAACTCAAGTGAATGAGAAATACCTCTGTTTGGTTAAGGGGGCTTTATTAATTGGAATAACAGCTGTTTTAATACATGGCTTAGTGGATTACCCTTTTTACAGCCAAAGAATAGCTTTATTGTTTTGGATGGTTTTGGGCATAGTTATAGTTATTAATCAAGGTGATGTTGAAACAGGGGATCTAGAACATCAGTGAGCAGGATTATTGGGAGGAAGTAAAAGACTACAATAGAGGTATGTATTAAGCTATAGAGGGGAACTCCACTATCTTCAAAACTCTTGATGTGTTTATTAAGGGCTCTGCATTCCCGTAGGGAGCAACCCCTTGCGACGAGCCCTAGGGTACAATTGAATAGAGTTTTGACCTTAGGATAATGGAGTTCCCCCAACGAGCTTAATACATACCAATAGAGAAAAGTATTTAATACTCAGTTTATATGCTTAGTTAACATGATAAAAATATTGATTTCTGCATACAATGAGTCTGGCAATATAGCCCAAGCTGTAAGGAAGTTCTCAGAATATGGGCGAGTTGTTGTTTGCGATAATGAAAGCACTGACAGTACAGCAGCAGAAGCAAGTGGCGCTGGCGCAAAGGTTATTACCTCAAAAAAAGGCAAGGGTAATTCAGTTAGGGAGTTATTGAAAGAGGAATCTGATATCTATGTTTTAGCTGATGGTGACGGCGCATTTTATGCTGAAGATTGCGAAAGGATGATTTCTTTGCTTAAGGGAGGTAAGGCAGACATGGTAATAGGGAGAAGATTAAACATTAATACCCATACACGAGGGTTTAATTTATTAAGAAAGATTATATTACCCTTATTGATAATTCTGTTTAATATGAAACATGCACGGGATAGAAGGATTAACGATTTTCTTTGCGGGTTTAGAGCCTTTACCAATGAGGTTAAAGAAAAATTAGATTTGAAATCAAAAGGCTTTGGCATAGAAACAGAGATAACAATGCAAGCGCTTAAAAATAATTTTAATGTTGTTGAAATTCCTATTAAAGTTAAGCCAAGGAGATTTGGAAAACAAAAAGCTAATCCAATTAATGTTGGGTTCCCTGCTTTAATGAATATTCTTTTTTCTTAAATCGAAACCGAAAGATTTATATATATGTACACATACACATACACATATGGGAACAAAAACTATAAGTATTATGGACGATGTATATGATTTGATGTTAAGGCACAAAAAGTCTAATGAAAGCTTTAGCGAACTATTTAGGAGACAGTTCAGGAAAAAAGGGAAAATAAGTGAATGTGCTGGACTTTGGAGCCACCTTAGTGATAAGCAGATAGGGGATATGAAACAATCAATTAAAGAGTTAAGGAAAAATACCTTAAATTCTATGAACAAAAAATTAGCTGCAAAATGAAATGTTTAGACACTACTTTTTTAATTGACCTGCTTAATGGACGCAAAGAAGCCATTAAAAAATCCGAAAATCTAGATAATGAGCTTGAGTTATTTACAACAGAGATAAATGTTTTTGAGATTCTTTATGGGATATTTAGGGACAAAACAATTGATGATGAAAAGGAACTTCAAAGCGCAAAAAAACTCTTTGATAAATTAAGGATATTGCCCCTTAAGGGAGAAGCAACAATAAAATCAGCAAGAATTGCAGGGGAATTAACACAAAAGGGCGTAACGATTGATTCGCATGACTGTATCACTGCAGGAGTTTCTTTAGCTAATGGTGTGTCAATTATGGTGACAAAAAATAAAGATCATTTCTCAAGAATAAGGGGATTAGGTATAGAGACTTATTGATAATTAATCATTTCATTTTAGAAGTCTAGACATTAAATAATTCTTTACAAACTTAAAAAGATCACTTGTTTTATTTTTATTATCTTTTTTGTCTAAACAGATTGTAGGATTATTGATTTGTCCATAATTTGTCCCTATGATAACGATTGGTTGGTTTTTATCCATTTTATTAAATTTTGATAATTCTGCTACCTTTAAAAACATTCCTATACTATAACTATATCAATACCCCCATACTAAACAATAGAAAATCAATTTAAAAGTTTTTCCTAAACCACTCAACTGTTTCTTTTAAGCCATCATCCAAGCTGTATGCTGGTTGCAGCTTTAATAATCTTGCCTGTTTGGAAATGTCTGCCAGTGTATGTTTTGCATCTCCTTCTCTTGGATTGTGGTATTTTGCTTGGATATCTTTTCCAGCAGATTTATTTATCTTCTCCAGCAACTGATGGATGCTTATCTTTTCTCCAGAGCCGATGTTAATCACTTCACCGCTTACATCTTCTTTGCATGCATTTATATTTGCATTTGCTACATCTTTGACAAATATAAAATCCCTGCTTTGATTGCCGTCTCCGTATATAGCTGGCTGCTTGCTGTTTAATATTGATGCAATGAATTTAGGTATAACTGCGGCGTATTGTGAATCTGGATTTTGCCTAGGGCCAAAAACATTAAAATACCTTAAGCTTACTGTTTCCAATCCTTTTTTCAAGTATTGGGCGCATAAATTCTCCCCTTCTAATTTTGAATTTCCGTAAGGGGATAGTGGATTTGGCAAAAGGCTCTCTTTTTGAGGGATAATATCTGAGTTTCCATAAACTGCAGATGAAGAAGCGAATACTACTCTTTTAACATTGCACTCTTTTGCGGCTTTTAAAACATTTAATGTCCCATCTATATTAATCTCATTATATTTTTTAGGAAAATTCATCGACTGCATGACTGATGTTAATGCTGCGAGATGAATCACAAAATCCATGCTTTTGAATTCTTTTTTTAATAGATCAATGTCCCCTATATTTCCTTTAACAAATCTTACCTTATCCTTGAATTCGTTTATATTTTCTAATTTGCCTGAAGATAGGTCATCTATTATAGCTGCTTCCTCCCCTCTTTTTACAAGCTCCTCTGCAATATGCGAGCCAATAAAGCCAGCACCCCCTGTTATTATATACTTCATAAGTAAAAGGTTATTGCAGAATTATAAAAACCTTTGTAAAGCTAGAATTAAATCATTAAGTTTTAAAAAAGAAAAAAAAGAGTGAAAATGAATTCACTCGTAAAGATAGCCTTTCGCCAGTTACGTTGTAACTGACTATAGATTATATCATCTAGGGAGTATTTAAATCTTACGGCTAATTGTATAAACTGGGTAGAAGTTAAAATATCACTTAAAAATTGTCTGGACTTTTTTGGTATAGCTTACAGGGTTTTTTTCTTTTAGCTTTATGAAAACAATAAGATAAGGAGTTACTTCTTTTTTTATCTCTTCAAATAATTTCCTGCCTTTTTCTGTAAGCTCTAGCTCTTTGTTTTTGTAGATGACTAGTTTCTTTTTTTCCAGTATTTCGAGGTTTTTATAGATTGCCCTTTCCTGCTTTTTGGCAAAACCTGCGTTTTTAATCATGCCTATAAAGGCAGACTTAGAAATAGAAACTTCTAAGGGCTTATCTTTTATCTTTTCATTGGCTTCTTCAAACCATCTGCCCAAAGTGAACAACATGAATTTCTGTACTTTGGTTGATTTCATATAGAAAAGTGAATAGAAGAGATAGTATAAAAATCTTTTCTTGTTTTTGAAATCTCTTAGGGCTTCGCAAGATTTAAATATACTAAACCTAGAAAGCTAATATAGGGCCTAAGTAGGGGTAATGGTGGATTAAATGATAAAAAGAAAACTCAGCAAGGAAAACAAGTATCTGCCTGTTATAATAGGCATTGCTGCTGCTATAATATTTATTATAGTTCTTCAAAGCTTGGGAATCAGGATTACTGGGAAGGCAGCTGTCTCATTGAATC
>JAHJAV010000043.1 GCA_018813685.1 Nanobdellota archaeon
AATCACTAACATTTAATCTTCTTGTCTTTGAGACAAAGTTAAGAACTTTTTTTGTAAGAGTTACTTTTCCAGAGCCTAAATAATCGTTTTTGTGCTTTATTATTGCAAATCCCTGAATATCTGCTTCTGTCTGCAGGTCATTTCCTTTCATCCATTGCCTTGCTTCTTTGTCGTCAAGCTCTAGTATGTTCTTATTTGAGCTTGGGCCGATTATTTGAGAGCCTTCTATGCTTAATCGCACTTCGTTGTTTGAGTATTCTGCAATGTATAATCCTGCTGAGTTTATCCTTATCTTGTTTAGGTCAATATTGACTATTTCTTTGTTTACAATAAAGATCTTGTTTTTGTTGTTTGTAAGGAATGAGTAATCTAATCTATCTTCAAAGCCGAACTGCTCTTTTAACAATCCTAAGAATTTCTTTTTGTCTTTTCTTTCCAGGGCTTTTAAGTTTTGCATTTTAATCTTTTAATTTTTTTATCATATACTCTGTTTCTGACAGTATCTTTTTAGCTTGGTCCATGAATTGGGTTAGATTACTAACTTCTGGTATTTTTGGAGCACCAGAATACTGTTCATATTGCGCCCTTTTTCTGTACTGGTTTAATTTTAAGTGAAATTCAGAATAGTCGTCTTTAAAGAACCCCATATCGAAATACCATTTAAAATATTTTGTTTTTTCTTCATGGCTTGTTAAAGGCCTGCTATCTTTAATATCTTTTGCAATGTCAATACATGATTCAAATACGCTGAAAAGACTTATTACTAAATGTTTTCTTTCATTTTCTTTCATGAACCTCTCTGCGTTTTTGAATTCTCCTTTTGCATAATCAAATTGTTTTCTTACCCTAGACAACAATTCCCTTTTTTCCCTATCAGACATAGGATTTCACCTTTTCAAGAACATTATCCAATCTTATCTCTTTATACTCTTTTTTAATGTCCCTCTTTAAGATTTTAGATGCTTTTTCAAATGAGTCTATCTTTGATGTGGGAATAATATTATTTTCTAAACATATAATTCTCGACTCAATCTTAATCAATTTTTGCAGCTTTTCAAGCATAAGTTTTTTGGCTATCTCATCTTTTTTATTTTTTTGATGAGCATCTACAATCTCCATTTTCAGGTTGTTAGCTTCTCTTTTTCTAAATTCAATAATCTTTGTATCTACTCTGTTTTTGTTTTCATTGAGGTCGTAAATGAAAGATTTTTCAGTATCTTCAATTATTATGTGGGATCTGCATATCGAGAGGGCTATGTCATCTCCGTTAGCAACTTCCTGTGTAAATCCCAATGAGTTTTTTGATAAGAAATGGAAACCTTCAGGCAATCTTGAATCTAACCCATTGAGCTGGCCATTGTCTGGGATCAACAAAATATCTATGTCACTTTCATCTTCAAATGTTCCATCAGCTAACGATCCAAAAATGATCAGCGAGAATTTTATATTTGAAAATATAACTGATATTCTCTGCTTCATTTTTGTTATCCTGTTTTTATAATCTTTTGGCAGATTCATGAATTTTTCATAGTCATAAAGGTATTTATATTTTAGGGTATGGCTATTTAATAAGTTTACTTTGTATCTGGTCCCATGTTCTTCAACTATTCCCCTATCTTTAAGAAACGCAATTGATTTATACACCATAGGGGTGCTTTTTTTTACTGCTTTTGATATTTCTGCTATAGAGAAATCCTTGTAATAGTTTTTTATCAGGTATTCATAAACTTCATGGTCTGCTGGCCTATTTAGTATCATTTTATTATAATTAATTATAATTAGGTTATAAGAAATTATCACTACTTTATAAACTTTTCTCTTTTAAAGTTATACCCCCCACATTGGATTGGATTTTCTTTTTATCTGCGCTATCTCTTTTAGGATTTCAACTTCTTCTTTTGAAAGATATTTTTTAAGCTCTTTTAGTTTTCTGAATTCTGATTCTGAGATTGAGGAATATAATATTTCGCCTTCGTTAATCTGCCTTCCGATTGTGACTCCTTCCATCGAGACAGCTACTTGTTTTCCTTTTTCTGCCTTTTCTAAATTTTCCTGCTCTAACTGCATGCTTTTTACTGATGTTATTTCCTTACCGTCGTTTTTCATCAATGGAACTCCTGCTCTTACTGTTCCGCCTAGTATGTCTACTCCTGCGACAGCAGGGTTGTTTTGCCTGAATACATAGCCGTTTAATAGTTGGAATTTACAGGGCATTGTCAGTTGCTCGAGCTGTTCTGTTTCCATTCTCTTTTTTTCTTCTGCCTGCCATTTTTCTATGTCTTCAATAAGCTTGTAGATTACATTATTAATTATTATCTTTACTTTTCCTGTCTCTTTTATATCACATGAAACATTAAAGCCAAGGATCAATGTCTTCAGGGGGTCTTTTTCATAGTTTGCTTCTGCATCTGATATGTCTTTTTTTGTTATGTTTCCGACAGATGCTTTTTTTATCTGTATGTTTTTTTCTTTTAATAATGAAAGTAATGCTTCTAATGAGCCAAGAGAGTCTGCTTTTATCACAATACCTTCTTTATCTGTCTGGATTATGACTTCTTCGACTTCTGCTTTTATCTCTTCTTTTACTTTTTGAATATCCTGATGAGAGCATGAGCGTATTGGCATGCCTGAGAGGACTTCATCAATGTCGTTTGCTGAGATTTTTACTCCTGTTGATGCATGGACTTCTGAAACTGACTTAAATTTGCTTTTTTTGTCTCTCATCTCTGCTAATGGCATCGGCTCAAATAAACCTTTTACTTTTGTTACTATCGGCTCTGTTAAAGTACCTATTACAATTGTGTCGTTTCTTTTTAGGCTGCCATCGTATAGGATAACATCCATTGATTTTCCAAGGCCTTTTTCTTCTTTTACTTCAAAGATTGTTCCTTTTGCATAGCCTTTTACATCACATTCCAAACAGTTTTCTAAGAATTTTTGGGCTAGGCCTGTAACTACTACCAATAACTCAGGTATTCCTTCTCCTGTCTTTGCAGATGTCGGAATAATAGCGATTCTTTTTGTGAAGTCATCTACACGGTCGAAACGTTCTGAATCAAAACCTAGTTCTGCTAATTTTCCTAATATTTCGTAAAGTTTGGTATCTAATAAAGTTTGGATGTTGTTGCTTTGTTTGCTTATACTAGCTAAAATAGGGGAGTTTGGAGAAGGCTGCCATCCTGAGATCATATCGATTTTATTTGCTGCTATGACAAAAGGAGTTTTGTATTGTTTTAGGATTTCGATTGATTCAATTGTCTGGGGTTTTAGGCCTTCGTTTACGTCAATGACTAGTATTGCTATGTCTGCTAAGTTGCCGCCTCTTCTTCTTAGGCTGGTGAAGCTTGCGTGGCCTGGGGTGTCTATAAAGAGAAGACCTGGAACAGTAAATTTCATCTTTAGGGTTTCTAATAATTTACCGCAGGCTTTTTTTATTGTGTCTAATGGGATGATAGAAGCGCCTATTGCCTGAGTAATGCCGCCTGCTTCTCCTGATGCTATAGCAGTACCTCTAATCTTATCTAGGATACTTGTCTTGCCATGGTCTACATGGGCTAAGACGACGCATAATGGGCTTCTGGTTGCCATTTTGATTTTGTATTAACTTGATTTTACTATGTTTTTATCACTAAGGTTATAGGAACTACCTATACTTTTTAAACATTATGATTAAGGAAATAAAACTTTAAATAGCTGTGAACTATGTAGCTGTTATTGCTAGGGATTAGGGGTGAATTTGATGAAAGTATATCAGATATTTGTGTTATTTATAATTTTTGTTAGTTTTGTCAATTTTCATTCTCTTGGAAGATTTCTTATTGATGAGCCTTTGATTAAAGGGGAGCTAAATGAAGGATACTTTACTGTAAGAAATACTCATAGTGAAAAGGTAAAGGATGTTAATGTTAAGCTTTACATCTATGATTTAGGGGTTATGTTTAATTCTCCAGAAGAAGATATATCTAAAAAAGACCATACGCTTAAGAGGATGTTTATACCCTTATCCAATAATGTAAAACCTGGAGTTTATTTAGCTAAGATAACTGTAAGCAATGATGATTTTAAGGATACTCAGCATGTTTATTTGAGGATTGTATAGTAAAGTTTTTATTCTGATTGCATTTTTCTTTAGTTATGGATGAACTAGTGAGGGAAGGCAAGGCTATAATCAAGGTTCCTAAAGTAGAGATTGTGTCTAAGGGGATGGGTGTATTCTATAATCCTGTTATGAAGTTTAACAGGGACATTTCTGTTTTATTGCTGAGTTCTATCGATAAAGACAAGATGCAGATATGTGATTTATTGGCTGGTTCTGGTGTAAGAAGCATTAGGTTTTTGCTTGAGTTGAAGAAGAGCAAGATAGAGTCTATTACTATAAATGATTACTCCAGTAAATCTGTAAATTCAATAAAGAAAAATCTTAAATTAAATAAAATAGATCGG
>JAHJAV010000044.1 GCA_018813685.1 Nanobdellota archaeon
AGGTCTGCGTGGATCAATCCTATCTTGTAGAGTTTTCTTATGTTTCCTATTGTTTTTTTGAAGAATTCTTTTGGATTTTTTGGATGGTCTATGCCTAGCTTTGAAGCTATTTTATCGCCATGGCCTATCAGCTCTAAGATCAAAACATTATTTTTAAATGCTAAAGGAGTTGGTACAGAAACATTTGCTTCCCTTGATTTTAACAGGTTCCTATATTCTCTCTGAACCCATAAAAATATTATCTTTCTTCTTTTTCCTTTTATAGATGAATACCTTGGATCTTCTTTTATATAATCATACATCCTGTTGAAATCGCAATTTTCTAATCTATATATCTTAACTATTACTCTGCTGCCATCTTTTCTTTTTGCAGTGAATATGTTTGCTTCTTTACCCATACTTATAGGGCTTTCTAAACCTTCTAGATATCCTTCTGAGATAAGCTTGAAAAGAGTCTTGTTTGTAAATTCGTCAAAAACAGTATGCATTGTTTTGAATTTTTCGTTTTGGTGATGGGGCATAATCAAGTATAATTCCATCCACTATTTAAATATTGAGATTGGTAAGATATTGGTTTAATAACCACTCAAGAATAGTACTCAAATCGAAATATTTATATATAAGGTCTACTATCTGATAGTAACATCGAGAGGGGTGGTAGAAACCCCTTAAATTCATTATAAAAAGCCAATATCACAAATAATATTGTCTAAACACCTCTTTCCCTTAAAAACGTCTTGAGAAGCCATAAATGCTTACGCATTTAATGTCTCTGGCGTTTTTTTGGGTTTTATAAGTCAAGAGGAACTCATAATCACCTCTTTTTCCCTAGTAAGGGTCTCGCAAGAGATCTTTGCTAGGGTTTGATTATCATAAAGGTTCAAAAGAACGAGAAAATTTCATAAATCATTAAAATTGTGAAATTTTCCCTAGTTTAGTAAAGTTTTTCAAACTTTATAAACAACAAGATTTAAATAATAGTTAACTATTACAAAAAGATAGCTAAAATAAAGATTATAGAAGCCCGTCACGAGAGTACTCAACGGAGCTTACGCTAAATGCAAGCAATGAGCTTGAGAGTTAGTGTTACGGGCTACAATTATATTTATAAGCTTAATAAGGTCAAATCAGTTAAAATAGGACGAGTTTAGTCGTAATATTCATTTATTCGGTTTAATTCACTTGGATACGGTAAAGAAAGCATAGTTTAAACTAAACTTGTTCTATAAACCACAATTAAATTCAGCGAGAAGGAGAAGATTAAAATCACTATCGTCACTTCATTAAAACAAAGAAGCCTGATAATAGAGAACCCCTTCTAGAAAAATAAGAGCTTATAGGAGAGTGTATAAAATGGGAAAAATAAGTCCAGTTTCGTCAAAATATATAATTAACACAGTTATAGAGATAGATGGTGTAGTAGACAGGCCAGATGTTATAGGCGCCATATTCGGCCAGACAGAAGGATTGTTGGGAGCTGATCTAGAGTTAAGAGAGCTTCAGAGATCTGGAAGAATAGGCAGAATAGAAGTAAATGTGGACACAAGAACAGGCAAAACAACTGGAACAATCACAATACCTTCAAGCCTTGACAAAGCAGAGACTTCTATTGTGGCAGCTGCTTTGGAGATAATCCAAAGGATAGGGCCATGCAATGCTAAAATAAAAGTACAAGGTATAGAAGATGTCAGAGTCACTAAAAGAGCATTTGTCATAGAAAGGGCAAAAGAGCTTTTGAAAAAGATGATGGAAGGTGTAATACCTGATTCGCAAGAGTTAGCAGATGAAGTCGCTTATTCTGTTAGAGTAATGGAAATCCAGGAATACGGCAAGGATAGATTGCCAGCAGGGCCTGGGGTAGATGATAGTGATGAAATAATTGTTGTAGAGGGAAGGGCAGATGTATTAAACCTGCTTAAACATGGGTTTAAGAATGTAATTGCATTAAATGGAACTTCGGTTACTGAAACAATAATTGAGTTAAGCAAGAAAAAGGTCTTAACTGTATTTGTTGATGGAGACAGAGGGGGAAGAATTATATTAAAAGGGCTGATAAATGTAGCAGAGATTGATTTTGTCGCTATGGCTTCTGCAGGCAAAGAAGTAGAAGAGATAACTAAAAAAGAGATTCATAAAGCTCTTAGAGGGAGAGTGTCTGTTGAGCAAGTAAAGCTGGAGCTTGGAAAAGATATAGATAGAATGGAAAGGCCTCCAATGTATGAGCCTAGAAGGTCTGCTCCACCACCACATCAAAGCTATAATAGAGGACCAACTTCACCACCGCCTCAAAGGACGTTCAGCAGCGCTCCAAGAGTAGACAAAAAGGAAGCAAAGCCTGAAGAGAAAAAGGTTTTCAGAGAGATGCTAGAGAATCTAGTCGGAACAAGAGGAGCACATATATTGGATGACAAGCTGAACATATTAGGAAAAGTACCTATATCTGAGCTTGAAACCACAATAAAGAGCTTGTCTTCTGGAGTCTATGCTGTTGTATTTGACGGCAATATTGAAAAAGAGCTTGTCAAGACAGCAGAAAAAGCCAACATAAGTTTCCTAGTGGGTATGGATTCAAAGATTAAATCAAATGAAACCAGCCTTAGAATACTGACTGCAGGAGAATTATAAAGTTTTAAATTATATTTTTATTTAATTCTTTTTTACATTCATCTAACTTGTTAAATTTACAGAATAAGTCTTTTATTGAATTTGCTGGCTGAAGCCCTCCGAACTTGAATTGATTGTTGATCAAGAATGAAGGGTAAGTTGTGATGCCTAATTCTTCACTTAACTTTTCTTTATCGTTTTCATTCACTATGGTTTTTTTAATGCCGATCTTACCATCAAATAGTTCAGAAACTTCTCCTAGGTTCTGTGTTAGTTTTTCTTCCATGTCATGAGTTAAGAAGAATTCCAGCCTTCCTGGAATTGAGTTTCTTTTAAAGAAATAGACTGAGCCTGAAGCTGTGTTTGAAACTAAATAAGCATCATCTTTTTTGATAAGGGCTCTCTTAAATCCATCAAAGTTAGCTGCATTAGTAATGTTTGAATCGAAGATAAATGCAGGCAATGCAGTGATTCCTGTTTCTGTTATTATTTGTTTAGTTTCTGGTAGATTGTAGTCTAAATAGGTTATATCTGCATTAGGGAATACTGCAAGAATGACATCTTCCATCCTGGAAGAGTCACAAGATTCACAGGCATTGTCGTTGATTATTTTAAGGGTTACTTTCTGGTCTTCGATGAATTCACACTTTGAATCTTTGGTGCCGGGGGATGCGCAGGTTCCTATCTGATTATTTTCACTGCAGTCTGAATCTGAAGAACAGATCATATTGTTTGAAGATAAGTTCCCTATGCCTGAATTTGTGCATCCCCTTATCAAGAAAAAAAGGAGGATTACAATAATCAGAATGGCTATGCCATAAATCCATTTCTTAGAGAATTGCATCTCTTGTGATTCTTCCTGGGCAACAGTTTCTTCTTCTGGTTCTTTTTCTTCAACTTCTTTTTCGTCTGAGCTTTCTTTCTGCCCTTCTTGAACATCGTACTGCTCAATGGTTGTTTCTTTTTCCTTTTGTTCTTCACTAAAATCATTAAGTGTCCTTTTAGGAGTTTCCTGCCTGATCTCTTTTATCTCTATATCCGGCTCATAAGAAGGCTCTTCTGGTTGAGATTCTATTTCCTTAAGCTTAGCATCTATCCTTTCTTTTCCACGTTCATATTCCTCTTTAGAAATAACGTCTGCTTCCAGACTTTCCTGCAGGAACCTTAGTTCTTGCTCTAGCCTTTGTTTTTGATCAGCGCCCATTTTCTGATTATATTGTTGTTAATTGGTCAATAACCCGTTTGAATTCTGATTTTTCTTCATCTAACTTATCGTATGAATTACCTGCCCTTACATATTTGCAACCAAATACATAAGTAGGAACTGTACTTTCAGGGTTATATCTTTTGAATTTTTCAAGCTCTTCTTTAGGAATCCCTTGTTCTTTTAATCCTGTTAGGATGTCATCCCCGGTATCCAGCTGCCAATGACGAAGAATTGCCTTGTCTTTATAATCAACTGCCAGACTATCAAATGTATCGCTAATCCATTCTGATGCTGCGTTCTTTGAAGTGGAGAACAGGGTTATTATTACCTTTCCGTCCTCTTTGCAGATAGGATCTTCTGTTTTGGTGAATGTCTCTATTTTAGTTGTAACCTTCTCCCCTTTTTTAGTGATAGCTGCATCTGACTTAAGCTGGTTTATGTAAATGTCTATTGCATTGTTAGAGATTTCACTTAAAATGGTATTTTTAATTGTCTCTTTTGCTTCGGAGTAGGGGATATTATCTGGGTCTCTTTTAATTATGTGATAACCAAATTGAGTTTGGATTATAGATGAAACCTGGCCTACTTTAAGTGTAAATGCTGCGTCTTCAAATTCCTTTACCATCTGACCTTTTGAGATAAATCCTAAATCGCCGCCATTTACTGCTGAAGCAGTATCTATAGACTTAAGATTGGCCAAATCTGAGAAAGGTGTTGCTTTCTGAAGCTGCAATAATACTGATTTTGCTTCTTCTTCTGTAGCGACTAAAATATGGCTCACCCTGATTTCCCCTGGCTTAGCTGAAAAGTCGCTTTTATGGCTGTTGTAATAATCCTTTATTTTCTGTTCTGTTACAGTTACTCTTGAAAAGACTGTTTCATTAAGCAGTTCGTTTATTATCAATTGCTCCTTAATCTGTTTTTTTAAATCACCCAGGTTTATGTTTCGATCTTTCAAAAGCTGCTGGAATGCTTCTTCTGATTGGGCTTGTTGCTTGATATTATTCAATTCTAATTCTACTCCCTCATCACTGATAACAATGCCCTGCTTCTTTGCTTCCTGCAAAAGCAGCTTAACATTTATCAACTGGTCTAAGAATGCATCTTGAGTTATGAAAAGCTTGTATTGGTCAGGGAGCTGAGCATATTTTTGGCCTAGCTCCTGCGCAGTTATCCTTTCTCCATTGACTGTTGCAATGGTTCTTTCAGGAAGCAATGTCCTAAAAGCGAAGTATAAAACTATGGCTAGAACAGCCAATAAAATGATTACAGCAGCGACTTTTTTAACTGTGCTAGTTGTTTTTGCTTTTTTTGGTGAGCTAGATTTAGACTTTTTTGAATTTTTTTTCTTAGAAACTGATTTGCGAGACTTTTTTTCCTTAGCTGGTTTTGTTTCTGTTTCTTCTTCCACAACTTTTGAATCCACTACCTCTTCACCAATATCCTCTGAAACCTGATCCTGTTCATCTTCTTCCATTTTAATTCCTCCTCAAGTGTTGAATGTAACTAAAAGCAATCTATCAGAACCCCTCTTTAGATGTACGAAAACTGCCTATTATTTAAACCTTTTGGAAAGCACAGATTTGTTTTGAATTTAATCATTTGATGCTTTACTACCTGTTGGTTTCGATAAACATTTATATTAGTTCATCAGTAAATAAGATTAATGTACGATATTATCATAGGGAGGAGTGAAAAGGATAAATTGAAGTATGGTACAGAAGGAGCAATATTTCTGGGAAAGCATTATGTCAAGATGGGGCAGATGACTTCTCTTTCTAATAAAGTGTATATGGATGTTACAAGAAGCCATGTTGTTTTTGTGTGTGGAAAACGTGGCAGCGGGAAATGCCTAGCTGGAGACTCATTAATCACATTAAATGATGGTAGTGAGATGCCCATTTCAGAATTGGAAAATAACAAAGAAGGTATTTTTGGACTTAATGATGATTTTAAGATCAAGGATTTTGAAAAGACTGATTTCTTCAAGAGAGAAGTTGGCAGCGTATTAAGAATAAAATTAAGGAGCGGAAGAGAAGTAAAATTAACTGCTGAGCATCCCCTCCTAACAATTAATGGATGGAAACCGACTAAAGACCTGACTATTGGCTCAAGAATCGCAACACCTAGAAAAATTGAGTGTTTTGGCAGAGAAAAGATGAATCACAATGAGATTAATATATTAGCATATTTAATAGCAGAAGGGCATACAAAAAAACCAGCTTTGTTCAGCAATTATGAAGATGAATTAGTAAGGGAGCTAAGAAATTGCCTATCATGCCTTCATCCTTCAATAGAATTAACTGAGATGAAGAGAGGCTGTTTCAAAATAAATTCAAGAAGTATAAAAAGGAATGTGTTAAGTTATAAGATTAATAGAGATGAAAAAGGAAAATTTTCAAAAGGTTCGTCAATAACTCATGAAAAAACAGCAATAAGGGAGTTTTTGGAGCAGTATGGCCTTTATGGATTATCTGCATTAGAGAAATTTGTTCCTGATAAGATATTTAAATTAGATAAAGAAGGAATATCCTTATTTCTGAACAGGCTGTTTAGCTGTGATGGAAGCATATATAGACCGCAAAAAGATAAGAGGTATTGGGAAATAAGCTATAGTTCTTCATCACCAAGATTAGCAAAACAAGTGCAGAGCTTATTACTCAGATTCGGGATAATTTCAAGATTAAGAGATAAAAAAGTTAAGTTTAAGGGGCGAGTATTTGATAGTTTTGAGGTTGTTTTAGATGGTCAAAATGTTATAGAGTTTATAAGGCAGATTGGGTTCTTTGGAATCAAAAAAGAAAAACAGAAAAGAGCATTAAAAGATATGGAAGAGCTAAAGAGGAATACAAATGTAGATACAATACCTAAAGAGATATGGAATAGTTATAGGCCAAAGAATTGGGCAGAGATTGGGAAAAAGATGGAGTATAAGACTCCAAAATCTTTACGGAGCAGCATTGCTTATTCACCTTCAAGACAAAAATTACTGCAGATTGCTATAGCAGATAATAATGAGAGATTAAAGTTACTAGCTGAGTCTGATGTTTTCTGGGATGAGATAGTGTTGATAGAGAAGATGGAGGGGAATTTTACTGTTTATGATATAAGTGTGCCTAATGCCCATAATTTTGTTGCAAATAACATCATAGTCCATAATAGTTATACTATGGGGGTTATCGCAGAAGGGGTAAGTGATCTGCCTGAGGAAGTAAAACAGAATATAGCTGTGATAATGCTTGACACCATGGGGATATATTGGACAATGAAGTATGCGAATGATAAAGAAAATGATATATTGAAAGCATGGGGGCTTGAAGGTAAGGCTCTTGATATAAAGATATATACTCCAATTGGATATTATAAACAATACAAAGAAGAAGGCATCCCTACTGACAAGCCATTTTCAATAAAGCCTTCTGAGCTGGATGCTTCTGACTGGTGCATGACATTTGAGATTGATATAAACAGCCCTGAAGGGGTATTGATAGAGAGGGTAGTAGATGAGCTGAAAGATAAGAAAGAGGAATTTGATATACAAGATATTATTGATGTTGTTATGAATGATGAAAGGAGCGAACAAAAAACTAAAGATGCTATTGAGAATAGGTTTATAGCAACCAAACACTGGGGGCTGTTTAGTAAAGAAGGCACAGAGTTTAGTGATCTAGTCAAAGGCGGACAGGTAACTGTACTGGATGTAGGGTGTTATGCAACAATACCTGGGACACAGGGATTAAGGGCTTTAGTAATTGGACTAGTTGCTGAAAAATTATTTGTACAGAGGATGGTCTCAAGAAAGAATGAGGAAGTTAAGTCAATAAAAGAAACTACTCATTTTGTAGGTGAGAAAACCGGGTCAAAACAGGATGAGCCTTTAGTATGGTTAGTTGTGGATGAGGCTCATGAGTTTCTGCCAAATGATGGAGTTACAGTAGCTACACATCCTCTTGTGATCATATTAAGAGAAGGGAGGCAGCCTGGGATTTCACTCATATTGGCTTCACAGCAGCCTGGAAAGATACATACAGATGTTATGACTCAGTCAGATATTGTCATTGCACATAGGATTACTGCAAAGATGGATATAGAAGCATTGGGCATGTTAATGCAAAGTTATATGAGGGAAGGATTAGATAAGCAGCTTAATGTCTTGCCTCGTTCTAAAGGGTCTGCGATAATATTTGATGATACAAATGAAAGGATGTATCCCATGATGGTAAGGCCAAGATTCACATGGCACGGCGGAGAAGCTCCAAGCGCAATGCATAAAGAGAAGAAGGTTTTTGATTTCTGAATAAAGTTGTTTTTTCTAGAAAAATATATAAACTCTTAAGATAATCTACTCTTTGGAGGTGGTGTTAATGGGATTTTCTAAGACGTTTCCGAAGACTGTAGAAGGAAGTACATATCCCAGGTGGGAAGAGATATTTTTGACTTCAGAGGAAGAGAAAGATGTTGAGCAGAAAGCAAAGGAAGAGAATATAGAATTAATGAAAGAATGCATAGATGATGCTAAAAGGATTCTTGAGGAGAAGGGGTTTAAGGGGTTTAAAGAAGATATGTTGGCTGTTGCTATTCCTTTGTTTGAGAAGAGAGCTTCGCATATAGCCTATTGGAAAGAAAGCAAATGCAAAGAAAGGTTTGATGAGCTGAATAAGTGATTTGATTTATTTAACCTTAATCCAATACCCATATCCCGGATTGAACTGTTTCAAGGTGTTTAAAGAATCATTCCTGCTTTTTACATTGCTTAGCCAGTCAGAATTATTATAGCCGTAAACAACTGAATAATTTATTAGCGTTTCATTCAATAAAGAAGAGTTTAATGAAGGATAGCCAATAAAGTTCCATCCTTGGGTTAATGTTATGTTTATCTGATTAAACTCAGTCCCGTTTACAGTCAATATTTGGCTTGCTGAAGAATTAATCCAATATGCCCTTGATTCATTAAAGCTGTTGCTTCCTGCTAATTCCTTCCATGTTTCACTATATGTAAATATCCTCGAATACGATATGCCACTTAATACAGCACTTACTAACTTATCTGTTAAATTCAATGGGAATGAAATCAGATTCCATCCATTGATTAAAGTAATGTTGAATTTAACAGGCTCTTCAACAGGGGGCTCTTCTGGAATTTCTCCAATGATTGTAACAGCCACTTTCTCAGTCTCATTCTGAAGCACACTAGCATTATCAGAAGTATATATAGTAAAGAAATCCCAGCTGGAGTTGACAGCGCC
>JAHJAV010000045.1 GCA_018813685.1 Nanobdellota archaeon
CTACCTTTAAACCAAACAAAACATATGCTCTCTGAAGAAATTCATCTCGTGAGGATATTTATTTATCTTTTCTATTGTCCTTTTGTAATTCTGCCTTAGTTCCTTTGCCTGTTTTTGGGTTAATCCACTTTTAACCTTATAGCTTAGTTTAGGCCCCAATATTGTTCTTGGCTCTTCAGTTATCTCTGTTATGCCAAACTTTTCAGGATTATTGTAGATTACAGTGCCTTTCTGCAGGCCAAAGATAGAGGTTGATACTAAGTCAATGTTTTTTTCATTATCTTTTAGGAATTCAATTGTCTCTAGGAATTCGTCTTTTGTTTCTGTAGGAAAGCCAAAGAGCATATAGGCTATGTTTTTTATCCATGCATTGTGTGAATCTTCAAGTACTTTTGCTATATCTTCTTTGTTTGTGCCTTTGTTTATCAAGTTTAGAATCCTTTGATTTCCGGATTCTATACCCAACATAAGCATAGTTAGGCCTGATTCTCTTAGTTTTTTTAATGTTTCATAAGTTAAATCCTTTGTAGGTCTTAACTGGCAAGTCCAGAAGATGTTTAGCGGTTTTAAGGTAGCTGCTAATTCCAATAGTCTCTTAGTAGGAATCATATCATCAATCAGGAAGAAATATTTCTGTTTTGATTTGATTATTGTTTCTTTTATTTTGTCTAATGGGAATTCATAATAAGGGGTTTTGCTGAAATGGGTGCAAAAGGTGCATTGTTTATAATAGCAAGTAGATGTAGTTTTTAGAGGTATGATTGGTCTTGGAGTAAAGTATTCGTTTAAGTTATAGATTGAGAAATCTAATGGAAATTCTAGCTTGAATTTTTCTGTTTTTTTTATGTAATTAAGCAGTTCTATCTCATTATTTAGTTTTATAGTTGAGATATTCTCTAATTTTTCATTTACAGAAGGCCCGCCTACAATTGTGATAATGCCTTTTAATTCTTTTATCAATGCGTATGCATAGAATGCCTGGCTTGAATAGACTATGCTGAATGCAACTATATCTGGCTTTTTGTCTTTTATCTTTTTTATTAGATCATTAAGTTGGCCAGGTTTTTCATTATTTATCACTTTTTTATTGTTTTTAGAATACAGCTGTTTTGTTAACTGGATGTATTCTTTTGTTGTTTTTCCATAATTGCCCCATTCTTTCTTTTGATAATATTTTTGGTATGTTGGAAATTCTTTTTTGTGGAACTCTATGTTAAGGTCTAAAACCTCTATGTTTTCTTTGCAATTATTCTTTAAGAATGAATAAAGATAAGTTATTGAGTAAGGCGGGCTTGCAGGAGTACAAAAAGGAGGGTATACTAAGAGGATGTTTTTCATTATATTAGTGGAATTTAAGTTAGTTATTAACTTTTTCTAATTTAGCATATCTTTATAAAGAAAAGAAGAATCTTTAATGTTAATATGGGGAGTTTTGATAGAAGAGGTTCAGGAAAATTCAGAGGAAGAAGTTCAGGCGGATACAATAGAAGGGACTCCGGCAGGACAAGCAGGGGAGTTGGCAGGCCACTCAGAGATTCTAAAAAAGAGATGCATGAAGTGACCTGTGATAAATGCGGCAAGAGCTGTGAAGTTCCATTCAAACCAACTGGAAGCAAGCCAGTTTACTGCAGAGATTGTTATAGGAAAGATGAGGATTCTGGATCTGAATCAAGATTTGGCTCGAGAAGAGAATCAAGGCCAAGATATGGTAATTCTGAACCAAGGCAGGAATCTAATAGTTCAGCAGAGCTTGAGCAGATCAATGCAAAACTGGATAGAATATTGGAATTATTAGGCAACGAATAAGTTGATTAATCCTTCTTAAGATAGTTGATGAAAGATTTCTTCTTCTTTTTGATAAACTTACCGATAGAATAACTTACTATTGAACTGGCAACAGTTGTGATTATGCCCCAGATAATTCTTTTCTTTAAGCTTTTTTTCATTCAAACACCTTAAATCGATTATTCCTCGAACTCTTCTTCTTCCTCTAGCTCATCATCACCATACATATTAACCACCCCATGAAGGACATTGCCAAGAGGTAGTATAAAAAGATTGCTAATTGATTCGTTTCTAGACGAAACGACAAAGTTTATAAATCTCTCCCCTATACTTCTATCTATGGCAGACAAGATATTGTTTTATCCGATTGATGTAACTTATAAGATAGAGAACGAAAAGGCAGTGATTTACTTATTTGGAAGAACAGCTGAGCATAAGCAAGTGTGCGTGATTGATGAGGATTTTAAGCCTTATTTCTATGTTGTGCCTAAGAAAGGAAATGAAGTTGAGGAAAAGCTGCTGAAGATCAAGGTTGAGAAAGACAATGTGATCTCAGAAGTAGTGAAGACAGAGAAGGTAAAAAGGCATTTTCTAGGAAAGGATATTGAAGCAATAAAGGTATTTGTTAAGCTTCCAAGGGATGTTCCTGTGATAAGGGATGTTGTAAAAGACTGGGAGATTTTAGATAATGTAACTGAATATGACATAAGGTTCAAGAAAAGATATCTGATTGATAAGGGGATAACTCCTTTGCAGGCTGTTGAGGCAAAAGGTGATTTTATAACAAAACAGCTCAGGGTTCCTGTGTTAAAGGCAGATAAGATAGAGCCAAAAGGAGAAGATGTATTAGAAAATCCAAAGATATTGGCTTTTGATATTGAAACATACAATCCTAATGGAAAAAGCATGGATATGGAGAATAATCCTATCTTGATGGTTTCTTTTTATGGTCAGAAATTCAAGAAAGTGATAACATGGAAGCATTTCAAGACAGATCTAGATTATATTGAATTTGTCAAAAGCGAAGCAGAGCTTATTGAAAGGTTCAAAGAGATAGTAAACGAGCAAAAGCCAGATATAATTACAGGATATTTCTCTGATGAGTTTGATCTTCCTTATATCCAAGCAAGGGCAAACAAATACAAGATAAAGATTGATATTGGGCTGGATTTCTCAGAATTGAATGTGAAGAAATCGAGAAGGATAACGAGTGATATAATAGGAATAAATCATCTGGATATCTTTAAGTTCATAAAGAGGATAATGGGCTCATCTATAGATGTGTCCTCATTGAGCCTGAATTCTGTTGCAGCTGAGCTTATAGGCGAGAAAAAAGTAGAGGTTGATCTGGAAAACCTTGCCCATGTGTGGGACAAAAAGCCAGAAGAGCTTGAGATATATTGTGAGTATAATCTTAAAGATTCATTGTTGACTTATAAGTTAGCAGAGAAGATGCTACCGAATATAATAGAGATGGTAAAGATAGTAGGCATGCCAATACCTGAAATAGGGAGAGTAGGATTTTCACAATTGGTTGAATCTTATATTCTGAAGCAAGCTCCACGATTTAATGAATTAGCTCCTGAACTGCCGCACCATAGGGAGTTGATGAAAAGGAATACGCAGACTTACCAGGGAGCTTTTGTGTATGAGCCAAAGCCAGGATTGTATAAAGACATCATGGTTTTTGATTACAGAAGCCTTTATCCGTCTATAATAAGTTCTCATAATTTAGATCCAGGTACATTAGGTTGTAATTGCTGTGAGGGAAAGAAAAAAGTTCCTGTTGAAGGAAAGGATTATTGGTTCTGTTCTAAGAAGAAAGGTTTTTTACCTGCATTGATTGAAGACTTAATAACAAGAAGAGTAAGGATAAAGGAGATAATGAAAGAGAAAAGTTCTCCGTTGATGGAAGCAAGGTCATTGTCATTAAAGTTACTGGCTAATTCATTCTATGGTTATCTGGGGTTTCCGATGGCGAGATGGTATAGCTTTGAATCGGCAAGGTCAACAGCCGCATATGGCCGATTCTATATCCATAAGGTCATAGATGAAGCGCAAAAAGCAGGTTTCAATGTATTGTATTCAGATACAGATTCTGTGTTCTTATCTTTAGATGGAAAGACAAAAAAGGATGCTAATCATTTCCAGGAGAAGATAAATATGGAGCTGCCTGGGATAATGGAGCTTGAGTATGAAGGATTTTATCCTGCTGGAATATTTGTTTCTGCTAAGATGGGAAAGTTTGGAGCTAAAAAGAAATATGCTTTGCTTTCTAAAGAAGGTAATTTGAAGATAAGGGGATTTGAGACAGTAAGAAGGAACTGGAGCCCTATTGCAAAAAAGGTGCAGGAAAACGTGCTTAATATTGTGTTGAAAGAGAATAAGCCCAAAAAGGCAATGGATTATACCCTCAAGGTTATTGATGAGCTGAGGAATAATAAGATTCCGCTTAAAGATGTGATAATATATACTCAGCTGCAGAAAGAGATTGACGACTATGATGCTATAGGGCCGCATGTAGCTATTGCAGAGAGGATGAGGCAGAAGGGAATGCCTGTAGGGCCTGGCTCAAGGATAGAGTATGTGATAACTAAACATGGGACAAAGATAAGAGACAAGGCTAAATTACCATCTGAAGTTTCGCAGGATGATTATGATCCAGATTATTATATCAATAACCAGGTGATCCCTGCTGTAGAAAAGATATTTGAGGTCTTGGGTTATAAGAAAGAGGATATATCTGAGCATAAAGACCAGGATAAGCTGAGTAAGTTTTTCTAAAATTCGAAAGTTATATATATTAAAACTTCTAAGAATTGAATTAAGTGGGTTTTTTTATAATCAGGCATCAATAAGAGGTGGACTAAAATGGAAGAGAGGGTTTCTACGATAAAGAAGGTTGAGTTAAAAAAGGGCGATATGCACAGCATGATTGTGCTGAATGGCAATCTTAGCGGCACAGATCTGAAATTTCTTGAGGATGAATTTGAGCTTTACAAAGAAGATATTGATTCAGTGGTCTCTAAGTATAAAGATATAGGGATTGTATTTAATCTTACACAACTTCAGGAAGGCTATCTAAAAGACTGGAAGACTTTCATAAGGGAAGTGATAAGGCATAGTGAAGAGATGGACAGGTTCAAGAATATACTTCTGAATAAGAGTGGAGATAAAGTGCTGCTTATCACAAATAAGAGATTAATTAAGATGGACTTTAAGAACTTAAATGAAAAGATAGAGGATGTCAACTACAAGATAGAAGACTATAACGAGAAGATAGAGATAGACAGGGCAGAGTCTGAGCGCGAGATGCGGGGAAACAAGGGGTTGTTCAGCAGGCTTATTGAAGTACTTAGAAAGTAATCTTATTATTTATTTTTTGTTATTAGAAAAAGACAAAAATAACACATGAAATAGTTGGTCTTTTTCAATTTGTGTATAAATTATGGAATAATTTACTACACTAAAGAAATACGAAGCATTTCTTGTTAGTTTAGGCTAAATAATAATGCTTTATTTATGTCCTTAACTATATATTCAAAACATTTATTAACCAGATAGCTTAAGAAAGAGATATGCTTATCGAAATAATCGGTTTTAGCGGGATGTTTCTTATATTGCTGGCTTTTCTTATGAACAAGATGCATAAGTGGAAGCATGATAGTGCGGCTTATGACATAACTAATTCAGCAGGGAGCTTATTGCTGATTATATATGCAGTTATGCTAAAAAGCTATCCTTTCATCATACTAAATGGAATATGGTTTATAGTCTCTGTGAAGGATTTTTTCCTAAGCACAAAAAAGACTAAAAGAACAAAATAAATACGCAGTATAAAAGAGGCAGATAGATGGCATGGTATCTAAGCGCATTATTGTATGTATGGGATTTATTTAAGATATGGATTACCACAATATTCGTAGTGCCGTTCAGGAATCCAGAGATGTTGTGGATATTGGTTCCAGTTATATTAGGGTGGTTCTTTGCTGAGTTCTTTCAGGAAAAGGCAGGAACCTCTATGGGCAATGCAATCACAAATTCGATTATAGTTGTATGGGGCAGTATTGATTGCACAAGACAAACTGTGAAACTGATCTCAGGAGGTATCTTAAAGAGCACAGGAGATATAATTGCCCGTTTTTCCATCATAGTCTCTATAATGATATACGGGATATCAATAATCGTTTTAGGGTTGAAAGGAAATAAGATCATAAGATATATAGGCAGAGTAAGGGAAGTAACTTATGTTTTTGTTATGTTTGTTCCAGTATTCTATAATGCAATCCCATTTTCAGTAAATCATATAATCGCTTCAATTGTGTTTTTCCCATTAGGATATATTATTATAGAGATTATTGACAGGATCACTCCTGACCCTAAAGCAGTTGTAGAGGATAGAGAAGCAGGTGGAGGGCAAAGCCAAAGCAGTTTTGGAAGAGCAAAACAGGAAGAAGATTTCAGCAAGTTTGATAGTTTTGGCCAGAATGATACCCAACTCAACAGAAACCAGTTCAATCCTAGATTCTAGATATTGATTAAGATTGCAAGGATGAGAGCAGTCAAAAAGCAGAGGATTTTTTTCCATGTTGTTCAGGAAATAAGATTATTCTGTTAAATTTAACTTAGGAAGAAAGTTACTTTGTATTTTTATCTTCAATCTTTTTCTTCTTTTCTGGTTCAGAAATATAATTTTCTTTTGATGTAACTGGACGGCCTAATTCTTTTTCAGCATCTATCCTAGCATTTCCTGCGACTTTTCCACCTCTTTTGGCAACATCTTTGTTTTTATCAAAAGTTTCTGGTTTTTCTTCTTGTGAAAGTTCTGTTGTCATACGTTCACCAAGCATTGTAAAAATTAGCTCTAAATCATTCATATGATCTCTTAGATTGGCTTTTGATTGTTTTGGCAGATTTTTGAATTCTTTGTACTCGGTTGGAGTCATTCCGAATGTTGCTTTAGAAATTTCTGCTGTAAGAATTGCAAAATCTCTTTTTTCTTCAATGCCTCTTTCTTTCCATTCATCAGTCAGACTTTGCCTTATAGCAATACCTCTTAATCGCTTATCAATCCAATCTTTAGGGTAGCCCTTTGCAGAGTAGATTTCTTTCATTCTTTCCTGAGCAAGTTCAGGATTTTCTATTTCATCAATTCGTTCTTTTCCTACTTCTGCAAGCCATCTCTTGAATGGTTCAGCATTTTTACTTGGAATTGACTGGATAAGCCTAAAAACGTCTTTTGTGTTACCAGCAAGAACCTGCCTATTTTTACCTGTTTCAGTCAGCATTTCTACATGGGGACAATTTGTCCCTAGGTAGCTTCCAAGCTCTTCATCCCTTTTGCGAAGCTTTTTTAAATAATCAGTAGGATTAACACTCTCAGTTAAGGCTTTGACTATATCAACTAAAGAATAATGCCACTCTTCTTTAAACCGCACTCTTCGGATTTTCTTACTTTGGAATACTACTAGGGCTTTATCTGAATCACTCATTTTTCATTCGCTTCCTCAAAGTATTTTTTATATCCCCATTTAGCCAAAACTGATTCTGTCTTCCAACTTCCTTATATTTTAAAATCCATTTGTGAACCATTTTAAGAAGATGAACTTGAGCAGTATTCCAAGATACTTTCACTTCTGCTGCAATGTCTTCTGTTGTAGACGGTCAATCTGCCTTTTTAAGATACCCCATTATCTTTTGTCTTGTATTTATCATTAGTAAACTCCCCCATAAATTATGATATATCCTAAGTCTAAGCATGACTTCTATATAAAGATTACGATGA
>JAHJAV010000046.1 GCA_018813685.1 Nanobdellota archaeon
ATAAAAGCCCCCGGAGGGATCTGCACCCTCGACCTTCTGATTTCTTAAAAATCAGGATTTTCTGAGATTTGAAAATCTCTGATTTTCATATACAAGTCAGACGCAATAGCTACTATGCTACGGAGGCATCGTGCCGTACGAGCATAGCGAGTATGGTACTCTTCTTTGCCCACTTTCTCTGAAAGAAAGTGTGCAGCTATGCTACGGAGGCATATTACAATCTAAAAAGAAATTCTAACTCTTTAAAAATCTTATGCTTCCATGCCGTATAGTTTGGGATATATCGGTTCTGCAGTAGGTATAAAGACGCGCATGTCAAGATAACGTTTTATAACTCCAGTTAATCTATATATCTCTCTCCAGAGCATCTTCTCGTGCTTTTCAATTTCCTGCTCTATTATCCTTTTTTCATATATATCTTGGATGTTTTTCAGGAACCAGTGATCTTTCCATTCTTCCCTGTAATCTGTCTGGACAGCTCCGTTAAACATGAGTTCAAGTTCGCCCCATTGAACTTTGATTTTTTGGCCCTGGTGCATGACTTCCCTGTCTTGTATATAGACTCCGTGAAAGTCAATGTTAAGCCGATATCTTATATAACCAGAATATTTTCCCTCTGGACGCTTGAACAATCTCCAATATATCCAAAGCTCTTTTCCACCTGCATGAAGGCCTTTTTGGCAGTATTTTTCAAAGTATAATGTTTCAATATACCTGTGCTGCTTGCTTGGATCTCCTTTTTGAGGGCCTTCTTCACCAAACCATTTTTCCTCGAGAAGATATTCATGCATCATGATATACAGGTTTTTAAGACTAAAAACGTCTTTGAACTTTACTTTAGTCTCTGGAATTTTATATTCTGGCATAATACTGATTATTATAAAGTACTTATATAAAGTTTTCGTTTGGGGGTTTTATTCATCTTATATATCAAAAGCTTTTTATAAAAGGATTATATCCTCTAATATAGATTATAGGTGGGAAATTATAAATATGGTCTAAGGTGATAAAATGCTTATAGGGGTTGTGGGAAAGAGTAACGTCGGAAAATCAACATTTTTTAAGGCAGCTACTTTAGCAGATACTTTAATCGCTAATTATCCGTTTGCAACCATAAAGCCAAATCACGGCACTGGTTATGTAAAGGTTGATTGTGCTGATAAGTTCTTTAATGTGCAGTGTAATCCCAGATTTGGGTTTTGTATAAACCATAAACGGTTTGTCCATGTTGATCTTTTGGATGTTGCGGGATTGGTTCCTGGAGCTCATGAAGGCAAAGGGATGGGCAATCAGTTTTTAGATGATTTAAGGCAGGCAGATGTGCTGATCCATGTAGTTGATATGGCTGGCACTACAAATGAGAATGGGGAGCCTATTGAGCCAGGCAGTTATGACCCTGCTAATGACATCAGATTTCTGGAAGAGGAGCTTGACTTTTGGTATTTAGGAATAATGCAAAAAGGGTGGGCAAAGTTTGCAAGGGATGTGGTTCAAACAAATAAGGAAGTGCACAAGGCTTTAGGAAAACAGTTATCTGGATTAGGTGTAACTGAGCAGATGATTGAAGAATTAACAGTTGAAATTGGATTAGATTCAAAGAAGATAGTTGATTGGAATGATGATGACTTGTTTAGTTTGGCGCAGGTGCTGAGGAAATTAACCAAACCCATGATTATAGCCTGCAACAAGATGGATATTTCAACAGCCCAAGCTAATTTTGATAGGATAAAAGAAGAGTTTCCTGAACATACTTTAGTTGCCTGCTCAGCTGAGTCTGAGCTTGCTTTGAGAGAAGCTGCAAAACATGAATTGATAGAATATATCCCTGGCGAAGGGGATTTTAAGCTTAAGGATGAAGGGAAGCTAAGTGAGCAGCAGAAGTCTGCTTTAGGTTTTATACGTGAAAATGTGCTTAAGAAATGGGGCTCAACAGGAGTTCAGCAGGTTTTGGATATGTCTGTTTTTGATGTTTTGAAGTATATTGCGATATTTCCAGGGGGAGTTAACAAATTAGCAGACCAGGATGGAAATATACTGCCAGACTGCTTTTTATTGCCTCCAGATTCAACTGCATTGGATTTTGCTTATAAATTACATACTGATTTTGGCAAGAATTTTATCAGAGCTATGGATGTGAAGACTAAGATGAGTGTTGGAAAGGAGCATAAGTTAAAAAGTGGGGATGTTATAGAGATATTTGCTAATAAGTGATTTATTTAAACTTTTTTGGTTTTTTACCTTTTCTTTTATTTCCAAGAGAATTAAAGCTTTCTACAATATCTACCATATATTTACCGTCTTCGAGCTTGAATATCAATGGCTCTTTTTTGAATAAGTGGACAAGATCAAGCTCATATTTTCCTGGTTTTAGTATGCGAATTGCCTCAAGGTCAAGAACAACTGGTTCGTCTCTGTCTATCTCAGAGCCGACCATCTCAAATACATCCTGCTCTATCTGCTCTTTCTCTTTGGGAGTTAAATTAATCTGTTCTGCTGCTTTTTGAGCCTGCTCAAGCTTTTCTTTTTTAATATAGAAGAATAATTTGCCGCCACACTTACATCCTTTAATTATCTCTGTAGCACCATCTTCATAGAATGTGCTGCATCTTACGCATTGGTGTGGCATTTTACTTTATTTTCTTTTGTTTTCTTGATTTTGGTGCAGGTGTGTCTTGCATCAATAATTCTATCTTGCCAGGATCATTCCTTATCTGTTTTACTACAGTAGCTGGACCGATTATTGTAAATCCCTGCCTATCTCCAAGTAATGTGCCTATGAATGCTGTCTTAATCCCTTTCAAGAAAGTACCCTCTTTTTTCTTTTGGGGATTGACAACTGCTAGTTCTATACCCTTGAATTTGTTGTTGATCTCTTCCATTGTTATTGCTATAAGGTCTGCTTCTTCTTCTTTTTTTAATCTGCCTTCTAGGAGAACTATCTTGTTTTGTTTAGCCATATCCAAAAGCTTATTTACCCTTCTGGCAGGGCCAAGCTCTTCTATCTCTGAATATGGAACAAATTGCAATACTAATCCCATTTTACACCTCTTTTTTTGTGAAAAGGCATATGATTGTCATATACCCTCTTAATCGACCAATGCAAATAAACCTTCGTAAAACTTATTAATATTATCGCCGTATTTTGCAGATATTCCTATAACATCATATTGGGGGAATGCTGCTTCAATCTTCTTTATCTTTGCTTTTTTAAGATCTACTTTATTTGCTACTATCAAAACAGGTATCTCTCTTGCCTGTAAGTTTCCTATGATTGTGATATTAACCTGAGAATATGGGTCTTTTGTTGCATCTAATACAATCACAACAGTGTCCATCTCATCAAGCCATTTTATAGAATCAATAACTCCTTTTGTAGCTTCTTTTGCCCTTGTCTTTGCTTCTCTGTCTTTCATCCCTGCTTTGATAAAATCTTCATAATCTATCTTTGTTGCGATTCCAGGGGTATCTACAAGATTGAAAGTAAGCTCCTTGCCTTTTGATTTTATAGTTATCTGCTCTTTTATCTGTATCTCTCTTGTTTCGTGAGCAATATTTGATACAGAACCCATATCTTCCCCTAACCAATCCTGACAGATCCTGTTTGCCAGAGTAGTTTTGCCTCCATTTGGGGGGCCATATAAACCTAGCTTGACCTGCTTTTTCTTTTTAAAGAAATTTCTAAGAACCTTGTTCATGAATTTTTTTATTATATTGGCTACCATTTAGACCCCTATTAAGTTTATGGTGAAAAATATAACTTGTTTAGTTTATATATTTTGCGTTTTTTAATCGTGGAATAGAAAATTTTAAATAACCTCTCTTTAATATTTGTGTTATGGGTGGAGTAGTGAAAAAGGATATAGGAGAGATAGTTAAGATGGAAATCAAGTAAAACATAAGCTTTAAATAAATTCTTTCATTATCTTTTGCTGTGATAAAGGGTCAAGTAATTTCTGGTGAATATGGGAAGATACTTATTAGGCAGAAGTCTGACCAGAAGATAGAGTTAGGTGAATTGATGGCAGTTGATATGCCTGATTGTAAGATTTTGATGCAGGCTGTTCATCTGTTATATGGCAGCCAGATTTCTCAGCAGAATCTTGAACTTATATCTGGGATGAATCTGGAGGATAATGAAGAGACTGAGTTTATGGATGCTAAACTTCGTAATTATAATCTAGCTGTTTTGAAGAATATAATCACTATATCAGGTAATAATTCAAATGTATGTAAGCAGCTGCCTTCTTTTTTTTCTCCTGTGAGGGAGATTGAGAAAGATGACTTGAAGTTTTTGACACAACCAAAAAATCCATTGTTTTTTGGCAACTTAAGAAGCGGAAGCAAGGTGTTGGATTTTCCTATTTATCTAGATGGGCGAGAGGTTTTTTCGCATCATATTTTGGTTCCTGCACAGACTGGAAAGGGCAAGTCTAATTTATGCAGTTGTATATTATGGGATACTTTAGATAAGGATTATTGCGGAGTATTGGTTTTAGACCCTCACGATGAGTATTATGGTCGGAATAAGTTAGGGTTAAAAGATCATCCTTCTAAGGATAAGGTTGTTTATTATACACCTAATGATGTTCCTCCTGGTGGAAAAACATTAAAGATCAATATTAGATTGATAAAGCCTCAGCATTTTAATGGAGTTGTTTATTGGTCTGACCCTCAGAAGCAGGCTTTAGCACAATACTATAAGAATTATGGCAAGGAATGGATAGAAGCGATTGTGCTTGATAAGCCGATTGAGAATTTTCACGAAGGAACATTAGCTGTTGTCAAGAGAAGGATTATGTCATTATTGGATTTGGAGCTTAACAATAATCAGCTTTTTTGTGAAGGGATATTTGATTTAAATGCAGGCGAAACAACTATCAATGATATATGCACTGAGTTAGAGAATGGCAAGGTAGTTATTGTAGATACATCTGATTTTTCAGGAAGTGTTGAGATATTGATAGGAAGTTTGATTGTTACAGAGGTCTTTGGTAAATATAAAAGATATAAGATGAAAGGTGTTTTAGGTGATAAACCAGTAATCTCTGTTGTGCTTGAGGAAGCTCCTCGTGTTTTGGGCAAAGAGGTTTTAGAGAAAGGCTCAAATATATTTTCAACTATTGCACGTGAGGGTCGTAAGTTTAAGGTTGGGTTGTTTGCTATAACTCAGCTGCCTTCGCTTATACCAAAAGAGATTCTTGCAAATATGAATACTAAAATAATATTGGGGATTGAGATGCAGCCTGAGAGAGATGCTATAATACAAAGCTCTGCGCAGGATCTTTCTGATGACGACAGAAATATTGCTTCACTTGATAAGGGTGAGGCTATAATAAGCTCTAATTTTGCAAAGTTTGCAACTCCTGTAAAGATTCCATTGTTTGAGGAGTTTGTTAAGAAGGATAAAGGAAAAGAGAGTGTTAGGAAGGATTTTAGCGGGATTGTTTAATTCAAGATGAAATTTGCACATCTAGCTGACTGCCACATCGGAGGTTGGCGACACGAAAAAATCAAAGATTTTTCCTATCTCCAACTCCGAAGCGAGGTTGTAATATGAAGTTTACTCATTTAGCTGACTGCCACATCGGAGGTTGGAGAGAGCCCAAACTAAAGAATATTGCTGCAGAGGCTTTTGAAAGGGCTATTGATATATCTATTGAGAAGAATGTTGATTTTGTTTTAATTGCAGGTGATTTGTTTAATACTTCTCTGCCTTCTATTGATGGGTTGAAGTTAGTTGTTAAGAGATTAAAGGGATTAAGTGATAGGGGGATTCCTGTTTATATGATAGCTGGCTCTCATGATTTTTCACCTTCTGGAAAGACAATGCTTGATGTTCTTGAGCAGGCTGGGTTAGTTGTTAATGTAGCTAAAGGAGAAGATGTTGATGGCAAGTTAAGGTTAAAGTTTACTGTTGATAAAAAGACAGGAGTAAAGATTACTGGTATGTTAGGCAAGAAAGGTGGTTTAGAGAAAGGTTATTATGAAGAACTGTTAAAAGAAGAGCTTGAGAAAGAAGAAGGCTATAAAATATTCTTGTTTCATTCTTTATTGTCTGAGCTGAAGCCAAAAGAATTAGAGAAGGTTGATTCGCAGCCGTTGAGCTTATTGCCAAAGAACTTTAATTATTATGCAGGGGGGCATCCACATATTGTAAAGGACGTTAAGATTGAAGGATATGGCAGGATTGCTTATCCGGGGCCATTATTTCCTAATAATTTCAGAGAGCTTGAGCTTTTGGGTAATGGCGGGTTTTATATTATTGAGGGGGATAATGTTAAGTTTGAGCCTATCATGATTTATAATACAGTCCATATTAAAGTTGATGCTGATGGAAAAACACCTGATAAGGTTACTAATGAACTTATTGAGCAGATAAAAGGAAAGGAATTCAATAATACAATTGTTACAATAAGGGTAGAGGGAGTTTTAGAGAGCGGAAGGCCATCTGATATTGATTTTAAGGGTGTTTTTGAAAAGTTATACGAGAAATCAGCTTATTTTGTGATGAAGAATACGAATGCTTTAGTCGCCAAAGAGTTTGAAGAGATAAAGATAGATGCGCATAATGTTGAGGATGTTGAGGAAAAGCTGATTAGTGAGCATTTAGGCCAGATAAAGATTGACAACATGGACAACGAAAAAGAAAAAGCACTGACAAGAGAGCTTATGAATGTTCTAAGCATTGAAAGGGGAGATATGAAAGTAGCTGATTTTGAGAAAAGGATAAAGGAAGAAGTGGAGAAGGTTATTGGGATTTAGAATCTATCTCGTTATCTAGGAATTCCTGATATGAACTGTATATTGTGTAGATGTTGGCTAATTTGGTAATATTAAAAGTTTCTTGGGTTAATTCATTTTCTGTAACAACCTTTAGGGATGGTGTTTTTTTTCTAAATTCAATTAAACTACCCAGATATGCAGAGTTTAAACAAAAATTACCTAGATTAACACAAAATTCTTGGTTGGCTCCATATGTGGATAAATAAGCATCAAATTCTTCAAGTAACTTTCTTGCTCTGTGTTCTGGTAATTTCCCTTCTTTCCTAACTTTTTCCGAGAATGAGATAACTACAAAATCTCCTACAACTTCATCGATTGTTAATCTGTCTTGGTCAACCATTCTGTTTTACTCCTAGAATAATGATATAAGCTCAAGAATTATCTGTTGTTTAAAAAGGTTTCTACTCAATAGTTGTTACTTAATTAGATCTTTAAGTATTTTATTAACTTCATCTGGCTTTGCTTTGCCTTTTGTTTTCTTCATCACTATTCCAACGACAAAGTTCAATGCTTTTTCTTTTCCTGAGCTGTATTCTTCAACTGCTTTTGGAGCTTCATCGATTGCTTCTTTGCAGAGTTTTTCCAGCCCTCTAACATCAGAAACAGCTTCTAAACCCTGTTTTTTTACGTATTCTTTAATGTCAAAAGAAGATTCTACTAATTTTTCAATTATCCTTTGGGCTGTTGTTTCTGTAATCTTGTTTTCTTCGATTAATTTCAGCAAATCGATCATGTGGATATCTTTAATGCCTGTTTCATTCAGTTTCTTTTTGTTATAGTTAAGTACTCTTGTCAATTCCCTTCTTATCCATTTTGCAGCAAGCTCTGGGTCAATTGCTGTTGAGACAGCTTCGAACATCTCTGCTAATTCTTTGTCTTTTGAGATGATTCTTGCCATCTCTTCTGTAAGGCCGTGCTGTTTTGTGAATTTTGCAAGTTTTTCGTGTGCAAGTTCAGGCATATTCTTTTTTATTTCAGAAATCCATTCTTTTGTTAAATCTATCTTAACTAAGTCAGGATCAACAATATATCCATAGTCTGCTTCTGTTTCTTTTGTCCTTAGAGAAAATGTAATCCCTTTTTCTGAGTCCCATGCCCTGGTTTCCTGCTTTAGCGTTTTACCTTCTTTTACTTCTTCTTTCTGCCTTGCAACTTCATATTTTAGTGCTCTTTCAATATCTTTAAATCCAGTTACATTTTTTATCTCTGCCCTGATATAGCCGGATTCTTTTATTGAGATGTTAGCATCTGCTTTTATTATACAATTGTTTATGTCAAATATTTCGAGGTATTGTAGGATTGTAATTAACTGATTCATAAAGTCACGGGCTTCTTCTGGCGAAGTCATGTCCGGGTTAGTGACTACTTCTACTAACGGATCACCGCTTCTGTTATAGTCTACAAGGACAAATTTTGATTCTCTCATTCCAGATGGATGGACTAAAGCAGCAGGGTCTTCTTCCATATGTATTCTTGTAAGGCTGATCTCTTTTCCACTTCCTAATTTTATTGAGCCTTCTGTTGCCAATGGAATCTCATATTGCGAGATCTGGTAGTTTTTAGCCATATCTGGATAGAAATAAGATTTTCTTGAGAAGATAAGTTCCTTGGTTATTTTTGAGTTTGTAGCTAGGGCTAATTTTATTGCGAATTCAACTGCTTTTTTGTTTAGAACTGGTTTAGAGCCTGGATGACCTAGGCATGTGGGGCATGTTCTACTATTAGGTTCATTACTTCCGCTACGCGCGCAACCACAAAATAATTTACTTTTTGTAGCTAGCTCACAATGAATCTCAAGTCCAATTACAATATCTGAATTAAATTTCATTTTGTATCTTTATCTTTTTTATTACGTTGTAAATCATAGCTACAAACATATGCAGTAAAGCTAATGCACCTAGGTAATAAGCTATTTTCAATGCTAGGAAAAATGATTTAAGGTAGTCCTCTGTCTTTTGGATTTCTATATTATAATAAGAGAAGACAGAAAAGTATGCTATTCCTGCTATCCAGATTATGATCAATATGTCAAATACAGTCATTCCAATCTTTACCTTCTGCATCAATGTTTTCATAGTTTTGAGCCTGCCTGAATTAGTTTTTCTTCTTTTAAGTGGTCTGCAATCAGCATAAGTCCGATTGGCATCTTGTCTTTGTTGAAGCCTGCTGGTATTGAGATGTGCGGCAGACCAGCTAAGTTAGGGCCTACTGTTAAGATATCAGCCATGTAATTTTGCAATGGAGTGAGTTTTTCAATATCTTTGAATTTTGGAGCGACAAAAGGCATTGTTGGGCTTAGTAATAAATCAAATTTAGCAAATGCTTTTTTGTATTCTTCAATTATCTTTGTTCTTACTTTTGCTGCTTTTATGTAATATGCATCCCTGTAGCCAGCCATTCTTGCGAATGTTCCTATTATGATCCTTCTTTTGCTTTCATCATTAAAGTAATCACTTCTTACTTTGCTGAAGTATTCATTAAAGCTGCCTTCGAGCTTTTCAGCTGCGCCATAACGCATTCCGCAGTATTTTGCCAGGTTAGTAGATGCTTCACACATTGCCAGCAAGTAGTATGTTTCTACACCATATTTTTGGGTTAATGGCAATGATATGAATTCTGTTTTTGCACCTAGCTGCTCTAGTTTTTTTATTCCTTGCTCTACTTTTTCTTTTACTTCTTTATCAATTCCTTTTCCAAAAGCTTCTTTTATTATTCCAATCTTCATGCCCTTGATGTCTTTTTTTAGGAAGTCAGAGTATTTTGGAACTTCTTCATTTAAAGTAGTGCTTTCTTTTTCATCATAACCTGAGATTATTTCCATTATTAATGCAATATCATCCATTGATCTTGCCATTGGCCCGATTTTATCTAAGCTGTTTGCATAGTCCATCAATCCATATCTTGAGACTCTTCCGTAAGTTGGGCATAATCCTATAACACCGCAGAAAGAAGCTGGGCATACTATTGAGCCCCCTGTTGATTCTGATAATGTGATATGCCTGAAAGAAGCTTTTTGTGTAATACCTGCTGAGCCGCCTGAAGAACCACCGCAGGCTCTTTCTTTATCAAATGGATTTAAAGGAATCTTCATGTCTTTTCCAACATTTGTGCTAAAAGAACCAAATCCAAAAGCATCCTGTGCTGTTTTTCCGATTATAATTGCTCCCTGCTGCTTTACCTTTTCAATGACTGTTGCGTCAAAAACTGGCTTGTATTTTTCTAATATTTTAGAACCTGCTCTTGATTCAAGGCCTTTTACACAGATGCAGTCTTTTACAGAGATTGCTATATTGTTTAGTTTTCCATCTCCTTGCTTTTTTGGAGTCTTTCGAATCGAAGATTCGTAACAGTTAGAACTCTTCGAGTTCAAACCTTCATCTATTGTATTGAAGTAATGATATTCATCATTTATTTTCTTACATTCTTCGATTATCTTGTTTATATCCATCTTTGTTTTATTTTTTACCTTATTCTATAGTTATCTTTTTTATCACAATATCTTCTACTGGCTTATCCATTGCCCCTGTCTTTATTTTTCCAATAGCTCTTATAACTTCTATCCCTTTTGTGACTTTGCCGAATACAGCGTGTTTTCCATCAAGCCAGGGAGTTGAAGTCAATGTTATGAAGAATTGCGAACCGCCTGTATTTGGGCCTCTGTTTGCCATTGATAATATCCCTTCAGAATCGTGAGTTAAACTAGGATCAAATTCATCTTTTATTTCATAGCCAGGGCCTCCTGTGCCATCTCCATTTGGATCTCCACCCTGAATCATGAAATTGTCTATCACCCTGTGGAATATCTGCCCATTATAGAATCCTTTATCTGCTAAATCTATGAAGTTCTTTGTGGTTATTGGCGCTTTATCTGTGAATAGTTGGACTTCGAATGTTCCTTTATTTGTCTCAAATACTGCTTTTTTCATATTAGACACCTCTTTTGAACATCCTGTTAGGATGAGCATTATTGTTATTATTATCAATATATTTTTCATTGTAATTTTAGATGGCCATCGGGCCTTTAAAGTAATTGTCTTTGTTTTCTTTTGAATTTGAAAGCGCCTGCTCTTGGGTTAATGATGGTTTTATCCTGTCTTCACGCATCATATTCTTTAATTCAACTGGATGGAATGAAGGTTGAGTGTTATCTGTGTTGACTTCATCTAATTTAGAGAATGCATTTAGAATTTCTTTTAACTGAGGAAGGAACTTTTCTATTTCTTTTTCAGTAAGCTTAAGCCTAGCTAAGCTGGCTATATGTTCAATAAGTTCTTTGTCTATCTTCATTCTATTAAGTTAGGTTATTGATTTATTTAAATACTTTATGCTCGAACAAAGTGAGAGCATAAAGGATTGGACTTTGTACAATAATTTGCGTTGGTTCAATCCAAAACTTTTTAAACCAGCTCTTTCTTAATGTTGTATCGGTGATTAAATGGAATACGACCTGCATATACATACTCATCATTCGTCATGCTCTATCCTAAAGGCATCTACCTTATTGAAAATAGCAAAAAGAGTAGGATTAAATGGAATAGCTGTTGCAGACCATAACTCTATCAAAGGGGGTGTTGAGGTTAGCAAATTAAATAAAGATAAGGATTTTGAGGTTATACCCAGTATAGAAGTAAACACTGATAGGGGGCATGTTTTAGGGTTGTATGTTAATAAAGATGTCAAACCAGGGGATTTCTTTGAGGTTTCTGAAGAGATAAGAAGGCAAGGGGGGATTGCGGTTATGGCGCACCCTTTTAGGATGATTCCTAAGTTAAGGTCTGACTTAAACGGGGTTGATGTTAAAAAATACTTAGATGCTGTTGAATGCTATAATGCAAGAACATCTTATTTTGGTAACAGGGCTGCTGTGAAGTTTGCAGAGAAGAATAAATTGGCAAAGACGGGCGGGTCTGATTCTCACTTTTCTTTTGAGATAGGGAGGAGCAGGACTATTTTTGAAGGTGATCTTACTAATGCTATAAAAAATAGAAAGACCAGAGTTAAAGGGAGCAATGTTACTGGATTAGCTGGCTCTGTATTGAGCTTTTTTACAAAGAGGGTATTAAGAAGATGGTGAATTTAGGATTTTTAGTTTTACGATGTTTTTATTTTATGCTACCTGCTTATTTTGCTAATATGGCTCCTGTAATATCTAAGAATTGGCTGAAGTTTTTGGCAAAGCCAGTTGATTTTGGAGCTAAGTTTAAAGGAAAAGAGCTTTTTGGAAAGAATAAAACATTCAGGGGATTTGTTTTTGGGGTATTGTTTGCAATTATCATAGCTTATCTTCAGTTTTTATTATATAGATTTGATTTTTTTAATGGACTTAGCTTTATTGATTATTCCAATTGGATCTTGGTTGGATTTTTGTTAGGTTTTGGAGCTTTACTTGGGGATCTTGTAAAAAGCTTTTTTAAAAGAAGAGCAGGCATAAGTTCAGGGAAACCATTTGTTCCATGGGATCAGCTTGATTTTGTTATTGGCTCTTTGGTTTTAGTCAGTTTTGTTACAACCTTATCTTGGGAAAGGTTAACCTATATAGCTATAATAAGCGTTGTTGGGCATGTAGTGGTGAATCATGCTGCATTTTACCTGAAAATAAGGAATGAAAAATGGTAGTCTTAGGCATATTGATAGTTTTTGCATCTGTTATTCTTTTGTTTTTACTTTTTTATCTGTTTATATTTTTAAGGGACCCTGAACGAGGGGTGCCTATTGGTGATAATATTGTTGCGCCAGCTGACGGCAAGGTTATTAAGGTCATAAAGCTAGAGAATATATCTGAAATGAAGATTGAAAAAGGAGTTTTAGGTAAGATTAAGACTTTAGTATCGGATACCTGCAAGGAAGGATATCTGATTACAATCATGATGGATATATTCAATGTCCATGTGCAGAGAGCGCCTGTTGAAGGAAAAGTTATAAGCACAAAATATGTCAATGGCAGCTTTAAGAATGCTGTTTATGGGGATAAGTTTGAGAATGGATTATTGAATGAGAAGAATGAGATAATCATCGAGAATAGGAAAATTGGGAAAATAAAGGTAATACAGATTGCAGGTATTGTTGCAAGAAGGATTGTCTGCTTTGTAAGAAAAAACCAGAAAATTAATAAAGGCCAAAAGATAGGGATGATCAAGTTTGGAAGCCAGGTTTGTGTTATTTTTCCTGATAAGGTCAAGTTAAGTGTAAAAGAAGGAGATAATGTCAAGGCAGGAGAGACTGTTTTGGGTATGATATAATGAGCAAGAATAATTTTGTAAATAAGCTGGGCAAAAGAAGATTAACTCTTCTTATGTTGAGATTGTTGCTTCCTTTTATTGTTTCTTTGCTCATTTATGCTTCCAGAAAAGAGCTTGCTGTCTATCTTTTTATCTTAACTGCATTTGTTTCATTTTTTGATGGTCTGCTTGCAAAAAGGAATAATAAAAGCAATCAGTTAAGGTCTATATTGGATCCTTTTGCAGATAAATTATTTGTTAACCTTGCTGCGTTTGTCCTTTTTTATAAGGGAATGTTTCCTTTTTGGGCAATGATTGTTTTTTTAGCTAAAGATGCTTTTGTTATAATTGGAGCATTGTTTGTACTTATAAAAAATGCCAAAGTTGTTTTTAAGACCAATGTCATCGATAAGGTGAGTGTGTTTATCCAGCTTTTTACCTTGTTTGTATTCCTGATAGGGAAGCCAGATTATGTATTATTATGGTTTTCAATCTTGCTTTTGTCAGTGTCATTTATAGTAACTCTATTTAGGTCAGGTGTGCGTGTTGTAAAATATAAAACTGACCTAGAGGAGATAAGATTTACAAGGCTTGTGAAGCTGCCTGATTTGGTTACATTTTTTAATATGTTCATGGGGCTTTTGTCTGTGCTTTTTACAATAAAGGGTGAATATTATCTTGCGATAGCTGCTATGTTCCTTGCTGTTGTTTTTGATTATTTTGACGGTAAGGTGGCGAGATGGACAAAAAGGCACGGCGATTTTGGAAAACAGCTTGATTCTTTATCAGATACTATAAGTTTTGGGGTTGCTCCTGCTGTTTTAGGGTTTACTCTTGTCAAGACCAATGTTGCTGTGATAGTCTTTGCCTTGTTTCTTTTTGCCGGTGTATTGAGATTGGCGAGGTATAATATTATGGAGTTCAGCAACGGAGAGTTTGCTGGAATGCCGATAACTGTAAATGGAGTTATAATTCCTTTGATTTATCTATGCCATGTGCCTTATTTTGTTTATCCTTATATATACTTACTTTTGGCAATACTTATGATCAGCCCGCTTAAGTTTAAGAAGATGTTTTAGAATATGATGTAAATGGCTATTGCAATTACAACAAACACAACATTCTTCAGAATATTAGTTATTGCTTCTTTCTTGGTTTTGTATGATAATAATGTTCCTGCTGGAAGGCCGTAAAGGAAGATTAATGAAGAGCTTACTGCAAAAAGCTCTAATCTTTTTGAGGAAAGATAGAATATTGCTGAGAATAATAAGTAGGTATAATGTGTCTTGACTAGCTCTGTTTTTGAATATTTTACAAGGGAGGTTGTGATTATCAAAAGGGCTATCAAGATTAAGACATGCTTTAGCTGTGCAAGAAAGATTATTGAAATGAAGATTAGGGCTATGATGACTTTTTTTGTTATTATAAAATATTTCTTTCCTGCCTTTAGCTCTTCTTTTGCGATTATTGCTAATAGAAGTCCTGCAAACAGGCCTAGGTAAGAGAGCAATGCTGCTAGAGAGTAATTTAACAAATTCATAATGAATCCATTTCTTTTATTCTTCTTAAGTGCCTGTCTTCTTTTGAATTTGGAGTTGTTAAGAATACATCTACTATCTTTTTGTAGTTCTTTGCTGAGCCTGTTCTTGCGCCTATGCATAAGATGTTAGCATTGTTGTGCTCTCTTGATACTTTTGCAGTGTATTCGTCATAGACCAATGCTGCCCTTACGCCTTTAATCTTGTTTGCTGAGATGCACATCCCTATTCCAGAGCCGCAGATCAGTATTCCTGTTGAGCCTGTTTTTGCAACTTTCTTTGCAACTTCTTTTGCTATCAATGGATAATCAACTGGTTTTTCTGAGAAAGCGCCTAAATCTTCTGTTTCATGCTTTAATTGTTTTAGATAGTCTTTTACTTTTTCCTTTAGTTCAAATCCAGCGTGGTCAGAACCTATGATTAGTTTCATGTTAGTTATTAATTTTCTTATTCTTTTTTAAAAATTTTAACAACAATAATGGCGGCAGACGGATTTACTTTGTAAATCCTACCGACCACCCCGACGGGGACCCGGTCGGTCTGCGCCATTGTTGTTAAAATTTTGTTATTATAATTATTTTAGCCCTAATGTTTTTAAATCTTTCGACAAGCCAGGCACAAAAGGATAATTATCCATCTCTTCTAGTGAAACCCACTTGAAGTCAGTATTTTCATGGCATAGTTTTACATCTGGACTTTGAACTTCGCATAAGTAGACAGCTATAACCCATTTCTTTTGATTTATATCATCCAATGCTTCGACTATCCCGCCTGATTTTACTATCTTACCGTCTAATCCTGTCTCTTCTTTTATCTCTCTGATTATGGTTTCTTCTCCTGCTTCGAATTCTTTTACAAAGCCAGAGCAGAAACTCCATTTATTTGGGTAGTTATAATCGTCTGGCGCTTTTTTAAGTATCAAGAACTTATTGTTATGTTTTACCACTCCTGTTACGACAAAGTATGTTTTCATGTTGAAATTAAGTATAATCCTACTATAGTTAGTATAATTGAGATTATTTTTATAGTTATTGTTTTTTTATTGATTTCTTCTTTCAATATCTTAGGGAGGAATATGGACATTATGATTGTTAGGATAAAGATAAATATTGTTTCAGATCCTTCAACTACGCTGACTAATGAGACAGGGCCTCTTTGGACTGCAAGGTAATATAGGAACATTCCACCTATACCTATACATTCTGCTCCATATACTATCGCTGTTTTTTTTAAGCTCATATCTTTTATAACCTTTTTTGTAAACTTTCTTGCTTTTGGAGAGAGTGCAAATACTAATAGGATAGATAATATATACCCTGCTTCCCTGTAGACCATTATAGTAGCTAGGTTGATAGATGACAGATACTTTAAGAGTATTGCCTGGACAGCAAAGAAAAAGCCAGCGAGCAATGCAAGCAAAGCGCCTGGTGTTAATCTGAGATTTTCTTCAAATCTTTTGAATGAAATCAATATTGAACCTGCCAGTATCAATGCAAATGCGATGTATTGTTTGAGAGTTAGAATCTCGTTTAGGAATAGTATAGATAGGATGAGGACAAATATTGGGCTTATGCCTATGTTTAATATTATGACTCTTGAAACTTCTTCTTTGTGCATTGCTTCTATATAACAATAATAACCTAATACTAAGAGTATTCCTGTAAGGATCCCTAATATTGAGCGTATTGGATCTAGTAAAGTGAATTCCTGGAAGAAGAGCAATGGAAGTATAAATAATGCAGTTGGCGCTAAGAATATGATATATCCTAATGAGTTTTCAAAATAACTTACTCTGACAAACTTTTGTATTATTGCCATGACAGACCAAAGGAATGCGGCAATAAGAACTAAGATTATCCAATTCATTTAAACTCGTTGTGGCCCCATTGAATAAGTAAATCTGTTTTGCTTTCTAGGTTAGGGGTATCACAAGCGCCAAAGCAAGAGCCCATCCAGATTATGACTTTAGCTGATGTTTCTTTTTCTATCTCGTCTGCTATCTCTTTTGCTTTTGGCTTTAGGCCTTCTGGCAGTTGGATGCAGACAGTTTTGGCCTTATTCTTTTTAATTTCGTTTATTGCTTTGGATAGTTCTAGTTCGTACATAAAGATTTAAGAAATTTAGTGGATATAAAAGGTTTATCCTTTTAAGATGTCTGGGGTTGCAATTGCAATCTTATAGTGGCTATACTTACTTATGTGGTTGATTTGTATTCCACCTCTATCTACATCTGATACTGGTTGGTTTTCTGAATTTATCTTTCCATGAGCCAGTTCTCTCCACCTAGACCATTCGGTTTCGGGTATATTCTTATGATCTGGTTCTTTTGCTCCTGCACTTTCTATCATCAAACCGTTTCCCAAATACATCATTCCATGGATAGCCTTGCCTGTTTCTGGATCGCATTTGAAAAGAATATCTCCTGGTTTTGCTTCTTTTAATATATTATCTAGATTATAATCAGAGGGAACAGCCTCCATCAATTGCATGTATTCATTTGCTGTTTTCTTTTTATCATTAAACATATTAGAGCCATTGTTACCATAAATCCACCTTAAGAAACCGATACAATCAAAACCAGGCTCCATTGGTAAGCCTTCTCTCCAGCTTCCTTTTGGCTGAGCAGGGTATCTTGTATAAGATGGATAGAATGGATCATTAGGCTGTTCTTCTAAAGTTAAAGGAGAAACTCCCCCCCACATAAATGGTTTTGAATAATGTTTTAAAGTTTCATCAACAGCAAACGTTATCACTTTTCTAGCTTTTGGGCCTATATTTTCATATTTCCTTCTGACATTTGAACCCTGAGTAATATATAAACTGTTTTCACCAAACGATAAGCTTATCGGTTCTTTGACTATATCTTCAATTGTAATATTTGCTGCTTCTGGCCCATCATTTGTCATTTTTTATTAAAATTCTAAGAATAATTCATCCATCTCAAAAGAGTTCACCTGCTTCTTGTTCAAAAGAGCCATCTTTGGCTTTTTTCCGTGTGAGCCCCTTATCTCATCATATTCAAAATCTTCATGATTGGTTTCGAGATCTTCCATATCTAATCACCTATTAATCCTAATTTGTCATACTCTCTTTGCTTAGCGACTTGTTTTTCTATCTCTCTTTTTCTTAGCTCATCAGTCGCTTTTTCTTCGCTTTTGCTTTCAAGTTTTTCTAGTAAGCTCATTTTAGTACTAAACAGTTAGAAATAGCTAATATATAAATCTTTCGATTTTGTTGTTATTTTAAAGTAGTGAACTTACTTAAGCGGCATTCTTGTAAACTTTTTACATTCCATGCAGTAACTGATCAATCTTCCTTTATTTAGCCTAACTCTGCAGTTTACCGAGGGAATCAATATAGAGCCACAGTTCTTGCAAAGCTGCCTTTTGAGATCTTTTGGAAGCTTTAGCTTGTATTTCATCGATAAGTATTTTATCTTTTTAGACTGGACTTTAGACAATCTCTTGTTTCCTTTTTTGTAGGAGCCTTTTGATTTTTTTAAGAGTTCTGGGATTATTTCGATTGCTTCTTTTTTTGCTTTTAGTTTTTTTGCCAGCTTTTTTCTCATATTCAGTTGTTTTTTCTTTTGATTATATTAAAGTTTCTTTTTTGTATTATGTAATTTTTACAAGAAGAATAGTGAGTTCACGACCTAATTGTCCTTAATAAATCAATATTAGTAAAAACTTTCACTTTATTCTGTTCCTTTATGTGCGGGTCATGCGACCAAATCCCTTCGGAATTTGCAGCAATACAGCAGGCAAGATAAGGAATATCTTTCGGATCTGATATCTCTGCTTTAAGCCCATCAATAAAATCGTTGTACTCTTCTTTTGGAATTAAAGTGACTGATTCAAATATCAAAGAAAGCAATACTTCAAATTCCTTAGAACTTATACCTGCTTTCTCAATAAACTCCTGCCTATGCTTGTTTAATTCAGTTTTAACAAATTCAGGGGCAATAAATTCAAATTTATTATTGAATAAAATGTTTCTGGTAGTGTTGTCTTTAAGCAATGCAGCTACAATCCTATTGCTATCTATCACGATAGTCATTTGATCAAGCCATGCCTTCTAGCAATTCCCAGGTTTATTTTTGCTCCCAATTCCATAGCATCCTCTTCTGTCAATTTGCTATTTGATAAGATTTTATCCATTAGTTCTATCTTCCTAGCTTGTTTCCACAATGCCTGTCTTGCTACTTCGCTCCACTTAACTTCAGTGTGTTTTTTAATCAGCTGGCTTAAATCTTCTGGTATTGCTAATGTCATGTTTACCATTTGTATCACCTTGGTTGTATAATAAGTAAGATAAGTATATGCACATATTTAAACTTTTTGGTGATGTGTTTCTCTTTTGTTTAATGTAAACTATACTTTACTTTTTAGATAAATTTATATATCTAATGTAAAATATGGTTTACTTATATGAATAATATCAAGAAGTATAGGGCGTTGTTTAAACTGAAGCAGTTAGATTTGGCTAGGGAAATTAGTGTTTCGAGGCAGACAATTAATGCTGTTGAGAATGGAAAGACAGATCCTAGTTTGAGTTTAGCGTTTAAGTTAGCTAAGGTTTTTAATTGTAAGGTTGAAGAGTTGTTTGTAAAATGAAATTGACCTATCTATGAGCTATTATCCGCCACCCCCCATTTTCAAATTTCAATAGGGAAGAATTATCTTCCGATGCCCATTCATTTGTATAGATTGATTTAGATCTTAGTGAATCTATTTCAGCAACACTTACCGTTAAATTATCTATTTTTGCTTTTTGAATGGATACAGTTTCATTTAAATCCTGAATATTAGCTTCGATTTTCTTAAATTCTATGTTAATATTAATTGATATTAAGGTTATAGAAATTAATGTGAGGGGTATGATTATCTTTAGTATTGTTTTAATGTAATTTTGAGTTATCTCTTTTTTCTTCATATTACAGAATGATAAGTAAATCAATATTTAAGCTTTTTTAACTTATAATAGCAAATCCGGCTTATTTTGTTTATCATCAAACCAAGAAATTAAACAAGTAACCAATCACAACTATCGATAACCCAACAATCCCAAAAAATATTCCAATCAACTTTAAGTTCATCACTCTTCTTAAGATGACTGCTTCAGGTAAACTTAAAGCTGCTGTTGCCATCATAAAAGCCATTGCTGTGCCTAATGGAATGCCTTTCTGGACTAAAACAAGAGCTATTGGGATTATAGCTGCGCAGTTAGCATATAATGGGATCCCTAATAATGTTGCAAGAGGAACTGAGAATAAACCTGTTTTTGATACGAGATCTTGAAGGTATTCCTGCGGGACATAGCCGTGAAGGATTGCACCTATCCCAACTCCTATGAGAACATAGAGCCATACCTTTTTTACTATTGAGATTGCTTCATCATAACCATACCTTATCCTGTCTTTAAACAATTTGAATCTTTTTTCAGATATATTTTGCGCTCTTATGGCTATATCTTTGACCAGGTTTTTTTCAAGTTTCATATTTCCTAGGATGATCCCACCGATTATTCCGATCAGTATTCCTGCAAGGATATAGTACAGAGTTATTTTCCATCCAAATACCCCTAACATTATTACTGCCATATATTCATTGACTAATGGGGAAGTTATAAGGAAAGAGAATGATATACCTAATGGGATTTCTGCTTCAATGAATCCTATAAAGATAGGTATTGAAGAGCATGAGCAGAATGGAGTTATTGCTCCGAATGTAGCAGCTAATACATTTCCAATGCCTGCTTTTTTTCCTGTCAGGTATTTTTTTATCTTTTTAGTAGGAAGATAACTTCTTAATATTCCGATCAAAAATATCATGACAAACAGCAATATGATTATCTTTATGCTGTCATATATGAAGAAGTTTAATGATTCAGCTAGTTTTGAGCCTGGCCCAATCTTAAATACATTTACAATCAATGATTCGACAAATTCTTCAATCATTCATTTCACTTCTTTTTAGGCTTTTCAGAGCAGCAACAGCATTTTGACTTTTGCTCTATCTTTTTGTCTATGCTCTCAATTATTTTCTTGAATAATCCTTTTTTCTTTTTCATAGTCTCACCTTTAAAATAAATATATTATTACATAATAAATGCCTACAAGGATAAAGATTATTGCTACTATCTTCCTTATCCATTTTTCAAGAGTTTGAACTTTATTCATCACCCAACTTAACTTAGATATACCATATACTAAAACAAATGAAAAAATAATTACAGGGAGACCAGTTGCTATTGCAAAGATAGAAGGAATCAAAAAACCGTCCCCTACCCTAATAGCAAGAGGTATCAACATTCCAAAAAACAATACTGCGCTTAATGGGCAAAAAGCTAAAGCAAAAATAACACCTAATAGAAAACTACCTAAATAACCTTTTTTAACTAATTTTTCCTGTAGGGTGTTTAATTTCGGGCTGCTTTTTAGGAATTTAAGTTTGATTAGATCTAACATAACCAATCCTATAAGAATCAATAAAGGCCCCAGGAACATCTCACCGTACTTTTGAAGGAATAGGGAAACGAACCGAATATTCAGACCGAACCATACTATTGATGAAGCAATTATAACATAAGTAAACATCCTGCCTAAGGTATAAAGAAGGCTAACAAGCAGGGTATGTTTACTGTTGTCAATTTTTTTAGAAATGTATGCAATTGCGGTTATATTTGTAGCCAAAGGGCATGGGCTTATGGCAGTCATCAAACCTATAAAAAATGAAGCTACAAAAGGGATAGTGTTTGTTCCCATTGCTTCCATAAACGACATAATGCTCATTTTAAGTGTAATCTCCATTCAATCTCTTGGTTAGTACTTCTTTAAGGTAATCCATATATCCCTTTTTGTTGTTTATTTTATACCAGACATTTATATTTTCCTCTTTATGGAAACCATTTTCATCGTAAACGCCCATCCACAGAGAAGATCCCGTTACGCCATATTTTTTTGCCAACTCTTCATTTTCAGGGAGTTGTATATTAACATGAGCAAAGACGATCTTACCTGATTTTAGTTCATCGGTAAAATAGGTGTTGATAGTCTCTTCAGCATATTTTCCAATAGCAATGCAGGAACTGCACTGGCTATGGCCATGGAAATGATACACTTCAACTTTTTCAACCTTAGAAAGTTTAGTTTGGTTTACAACATTATTCTTTAAGCTATTATTTGCCTCATTTTTTGTGCACCCTGAAGTTAGAAGTATCCCGCAAATAAAGATTATCACTAGCCAATGAGTTTGCTTCATCTTATTTCAACCACTTCTTTATTTCTTCTACGTCTGGGATTCTACCATAACACCTGACTTTTCCATCAATGACTAGTGCAGGGGTTGACATTACACTGTAATCAATAAATTTAGCAATATCTGTTACTTTTACAATCTCTGCTTTTTTTCCTGATCCCTCAACTGCTTTTTTTGCATTCTCTCCCAACTTCTTGCAGTTTTGGCATCCTGGTCCAAGTATTTCTATTTTCATTTATACACCCCCAAATTCAAATTTTGCTCTGTTAACTTTCATAATCTTAACTAAGGATAACATTACCGGAACCTCAACGAGAACTCCGACTACTGTTGCCAATGTTGCTCCGGAATTCATGCCGAATAAAATTAGTGCAACTGCAACAGACAGCTCAAAAAAGTTGCTTGCTCCAATAAATGCTGATGGTGCTGCTTCACTGTAAGGTATCTTTAATCTCTTGGCTCCAAAATAACCTATATAAAATATTAGATATGTTTGAATGATGAGGGGGATTGCAATTAGAAGGATGTGTAAGGGGTAGTGTATTATCTTATCTCCTTGGAAAATAAACAATAGCACTAAAGTAACCAACAAGCCAGTAGGGGTAATCCATTCAATTTTCTTAATGAATAGTTCATTAAACCATTGTTCTCCTTTTTTCTTTATTAAAGTATATCTGGTTATCCCTGCAAAAATCAAGGGAATCGCAACATAAAACAGCACAGAATAAAAAATTGTATCAAATGGAACTGGAAAATTGGTTGTAACGCCTAAAAGGAATTTTCCTAATGGGGCAAACAGGATAAGAATAACTATATCGTTAATCGCTACCTGAATGAGCGCATAGTTTATATTTGACTTTGCAAGGAAAGTCCATACTAAAACCATTGCAGTACATGGAGCTAATCCTAGGAGTATCATCCCTGCAATATATTCTGTTTGGAGATTGACAGGAATTAAGCTTGAAAAGAAGAATCTCATGAACAGCCATGCGATAAAAGCCATTGTGAAAGGCTTTATAGCCCAGTTTACACCAAGAGTCAGCCATAATGGCTTTTGGTTATTCTTAACTTTTGCAATTTCCTTAAAGCTAATCTTAAGCATAATAGGATACATCATAAGCAAGAGAACAATTGCAACAGGAATAGATACATTTGCAACTTCAAAACTACCTAATGTTAAGGATGCCTTAGGAAAAAAGTATCCAACAGCTGTGCCTATTATAATGCAGACAGCAACCCATAATGAAAGATACTTATCAAATATGTTTAATGTTCTCTCTTCTTTTACTATTTGCCCCTTTATTTTTTCTGGTTTTTTTAGTTTAGGATAATTAGTCTTTACTTGCATCTTAATACTCCATGAGTCTCTTTAGCTTTTCCTGGTCCTTAATAGAACAAAAGAGAAACTTATCTTGTTTTCTTGTCTCTATCAAACCTGCATTTTTTAGTATTTCTATGTGCCTGAATACTGTTGATTGGTCTTTTTTCACATATTTCGCTATATGGCAGATACATTTACAGTTATTCTTAATCAGATATTCAATTATCTTCAATCTTGTCTGGTCTCCTAATGCACTGAAAAGCTTGGATTTTTGCTCTGATGTCATTTGTATGTTTGTGCAAACGTGCAAGTATATAAATCTTTTGTTTTACAAAAGATTTATGCTCAGAAAATATTTTTTCTGTTGTATAAATCTTTTTGTTTAATTGTTTTAAAAAAATACCTTAAATTTACCCATCAATCCGGGTAACAATTATCCTCTAAATAACAAATAAGTTTTTAAATTCGGTTTCATTCTCTCCAAATAAGATGTTTAAATTCATTAAAAGTTTATTTTCTGCAGATAAAGAAGAAGTTGAGAGAGAAGAGATTAAGTTAGGGGAGCTTAGCAGATGGTTTGAATCGCATGCGAATAGGATTTCCAGTGAATTAGACTTAAAGATTGGAGAAATCAAGCAGGATATAAAAGAAGAGATAACTAAAACAAAAGACAATCTTGCTGTCTTAAGCACTGCAAATCTGCATAATCCTAAGATTACTGTGAGGGAAGTTCAGTTTATGGAAGGCAACAGGAAGGCATATATCTTAGGGGTTAATAGTTTTCTTAGGTTGATTGAATTAGATAATAAGAATCATACACAGCTGCTTGATTTTTGCTATGAGTTTAATACAAGGCTAGAGCTTTTTGGAAAGTCTACACTAAGGTCGTATCATGTTCTTCAGGAATTCTTTGCGCATGAAAGCAGGGATATAGCAATAAATATCAAGAATCTAGATGCTAAGGTAAAGGAAATAAATAGTGCAATAGACAATGCAAACATTGCTAAGCTTAATGAAGTTAAAGAGAATATATTAAATTTAAACAATAAGGTGAAACAGAGGAATGAGTTTGAAATTCTGTTAACGAGCAAGGAAAAACATAAAGAATCCTTGTTGAGCAAGAAGCATGAAATTGAGAAAGAAGTTAATGAACTTAGGAAAAGTCAAGACCATAAACATCTACAGGAGCTTAAAGCTCACAAAGAGGCTCTTTTGGCAAGCGCAAGAGAGCATAATTCAAAGATAATACATGCGTTTTCTGTTATTGAAAGGCCTATGAAAAAGTTGGCAAGGGTTGTGCTTGAAGATGGTGAGATTCTAGAAAGATATATGCAGGATCCTGTTGAGGCATTGGTATCTGATAAGCATCTTAAGATAAAGGGATTGTTAGGCAGATTAGAGAATCATCTAAATGACTATACTCTTGAATTAAAGGATAAAAAGAGAGAAAAGGTTTTAGAGACTCTTAAGGAATTGACAGATGAAACACTGAAAGAGTTTTTGTCAAAGCACAATGAACTAGGGGAGAAGCTGGATAAAATGGAAAGCGAGATCAGCGAGAATGAAACAAGGAAGAAAGAAGCAAGGCTTAATGAAGAATTAGATAAGGCCAATGAGAGCCTGATAGTTGCTGATAAGGAGATAGAAGATAATAAGAAAGAGATTGATTCGATAAATATCAGTGAAATCAAGAAAAATCTAGAAAAAGAGATAAATGGATTGTTGAAGGCGGATGTTGTTATTTCTTAGGTTTAGCAAAATAAGCAACATTTCCTTTTAGGGCTTCTAATGCATCTAATTTTCCTTTGGTGTAAAGTTGTATTGACGCTCCGCCACCTGTTGATATATGGACATTTGCTAATCCTTTAGCTGCTGTGACTGAATCTCCGCCACCTACAATGACATAAGCATTTGGGCTTATTGCATCTCTAAAATCACTGGTTCCTTTTGCGAATGGGAATGATCCATTAACATCTAAGTCAGACATTCCTATGTTACCAAACCATATTATGACCTGTGCCTTAGCTATTTCTGTTTTGATCTTGTCATCTATGGCCATATCTGCAATCATATAACCTTCTGGAACTCCTTGCTTGATGTCTATTTTTTTTATATCGCCATAATCTGATTTTCTTGCAATTACAACCCTTTCAGGAAGAATTAAGTTAGATGATTTTGTAGCAAGCTCTTTTCCCCTACTAACATAATTTTCATCTCCATCTGTAACTAATGAATCGCCAATGTTTATGCCGCTACCTGCCCTTATTATATTGTAGACTGCTCCGCCAACGAGCACAGAGCTTACTTTTGGAGCAAGCTTATCAACTGCTTTTGTTTTTTCTTCGAGCTTTGCTCCGCCTATAACTAATAATTTATAACCTTCTCTTGCTCTTGCTTCTGACCATAATCTTAATTCTTTGTCCATCAAAAAGCCTGCAGCTATTGGTTTACCTTGTTCAATCATGTATAGGGGAACTCCTGCTGTCGATGCGTGCGCCCTATGTGAGACTCCAAAACCGTCAAAAACATACATATCGCAAAGATTGGCCAGAGATTGTGCAAATTTTGGATCATTTGCTTCTTCTTCTGAATGCAATCTTAAATTTTCAAGCATCAATACATCTCCATTTTGCATAGTTCTTACTCTTTTTTCAACTTCTGAACCTATGCAGTCTGGGACCAAACTAACTTCTTTTCGGATTAGGTTTTCTAAGTGTGCTGCAACTGGAGCTAATGTGCTTGACCTTTTTACATCTTCAATTGATTTACCTTCTGCTAATTCTTCCTGAGGCCTTCCAAGGTGGGCCATTATGATTACTTTTGCCCCATGTTGAGTTAGATAGTTTATTGTGTTAAGAGACTCTCTTATTCTAGTGTCATCTTTTATTTTTCCGTCTTTAACCTTGACATTATAATCAGCTCTTACAAGAACTCTTTTTCCACTAACATCTAAACCATCTAAAATTGGATATTCTCCCATATTCATCACCCCATCAATTTGTATTAATGATTAATATATAAATATTATTATGTTCAAGTCAATATCTTCTGTAATAAATCCAAAAACTCACCTGCTATGCTTCTTTTTATGTCAATTGCATTGTAAGGGCATATCTCATGGCAGCAGTAGCATCTTATACAATACTTTTTGTCTATAAATGCTGTTTTTTTGCCCTTGTATTTTTTTAGTGAGATTGTTTTTGCAGGACATATTTTTATGCATTCACAGCAGGCTTTGCATTTTTTAGGGTTAATTTTTGGCTTAGCTGTTATCAAATTACCTAAAACCTTAGCTATTCCTTTTGGAAGCACAAAAGATAGTGGTTTTTGTTTGCTGGGCTTGAATTTAATCTTAACATCTTTAATCTGTTCTCCTACTACTTGTATATCTTTTATGAAATCTTTGTTCTTTTTCGACAATGCAATCTTGTTTGTCCATATGCTTAATGGATCAAATCCGATCACTTTGCATAGTGTAATATCCATTGATAAGCTATCATAAGAAGCAGATATTATTCCTGAATTTATTGGGTCGCCATTTCCTGGGCCTTCTCCTTCCATACCAATTATGCCGTCCATGATGTTTATAGTGGGCTTTACAAAGTTGTTTAAGTCAACTAACATAGATGCAAACTTTTCTTTTTCTTTAAGCTTGAAATGAAGCTGGCTTTTGTTTAAGCCAACTATAAATCCAAATGTATTCTTTATTGCTAAGGTTACTCCCATCATAACATGGGTTTTTAACTTTGGAACATTGATTATGTAATCTACTTTATCTAAGATATCACTTAATTCAAATCTTTTCATCAATATTGCTTCTTTGTACATGTAAACTTTCTTTTTTTTGAAATTTATAAAAGGAACATCTTCTTGTTTGCAGATGTCTAAGATTCCGCAGACTTTTGCGGTTGTGGTAGAATCATGAAAACCCGGAGAATCTCCTACAAATATCCTGCATTTTTTTTCTTTAAAGAGTTTAATTATTGCCCTTATGACTTCGGGATGAGTAGTTACTGCATATTTAGGATGTTTTGGCCTTAATAGATTAGGTTTTATAAGAACTTTTGAGCCTGGCTTTATTTTTAGACCGCCTATTAGCTCAATGCTTTTTTTTACTGCTTTGTAAACTTCTTCCTTATTGTAGGAATTGCACTTTACTAATGATACTTTTTCCATAAGGATTAAGAATTATTTGGGATTTTATAATGGTTTTGATTGATAAAGAAAATAAAAAAATCAAATAAATAGTGGTAAGAATACTAAAGCCACTATTGACATGAGCTTTATCAGTATATTCAAGCTTGGACCCGATGTGTCTTTCATGGGATCCCCTACTGTATCTCCAACAACTGCTGCTTTGTGAGCATCAGACCCTTTTCCACCAAAATGTCCAGCCTCGATATACTTCTTTGCATTGTCCCAGACTGCTCCAGAGTTTGCCATGAATACTGCCATTAAAAAGCCAGTTACAGTAACACCAGCTAATAATCCGCCTAATGCACCTATACCTAGGGTAAGGCCAACTATTATCGGTGCAGCGATTGTTATCAATGTGGGTAATATCATCTCCCTTAATGCAGCTTCTGTAACAATGGATATGCATTTGTTTGAGTCTGGCTTTGCTTTTCCTTCCATAAGGCCTTTTATCTGCTTAAACTGCCTTCTTACTTCTATTACAATGCTTTCTGCTGCTTTTCCAACAGCTTTCATTGCAAGCGCTGAAAATAAGAAAGGAATCATTCCACCTATAAACAATCCTATGATTACATTCGGTGTTGTAATGTCTATTACTGTTGTCTTTCCTGTTAATTGGGCAGCAACTTGGGTAAAAGAGGCGAATAATGCAAGTGCAGTTAATGCTGCTGAGCCTATTGCAAATCCTTTTCCTATTGCTGCAGTTGTGTTTCCAACAGCATCTAAGCTTTCACATCTTTTTCTTATCGGGCCGCCTAGTTTTGCCATCTCTGCTATTCCAGCTGCATTATCTGCAACAGGGCCATAACAATCTGTTGCTAATGTGATGCCTAATGTGGATAACATGCCGACTGCTGCAATGGCTATTCCATAAAGCCCAGAGAAATGATAAGAAACAAATATTGCTGCACATATCGTCAATACAGGAACCCATGTTGATAACATTCCAACAGCAAGGCCCTGTATTAAGTTTGTGCCTGCTCCTGTTTTAGCTGCTTCTGCAACTTTTTGAGCTGGCTTTTTTGAATTAGAGGTGTAATATTCTGTTACTAATCCGATTATTATTCCTGCAACAAGGCCTGACATAACACAATAGAAAACGCCTGTACCTGTTGAGTTTGGAATAATATATTTTATAGCTATGAATGAGAATATAGACATTGAGATTGATGCTGCCCAAATACCTTTGTCTAATGCATGCTGTGCTTTTCCTTTTGTGACTTTAACAAATAATGTGCCTATAACTGATGATATGATTCCAAGCGCAGCAAGTATCAATGGCAGTACAACATAACCTTTTGATATATTCGTGGTTATCATTATAGCAGTTCCAATCACCATCGCTGCTATTATTGAATCAACATAACTTTCAAATAGGTCAGCTCCCATTCCTGCAATATCACCTACATTATCACCCACATTGTCTGCTATGACTGCAGGGTTTCTTGGGTCGTCTTCTGGGATTCCTGCTTCTACTTTTCCCACTAAATCAGCTCCGACATCTGCTGCTTTTGTATATATGCCACCGCCTACTCTTGCGAATAGGGCTATAGATGAAGCCCCGAAGCCAAATCCGTAAATTATACTAGGATCATTAAATATCATATATAAGAGAGTTACTCCCAAAAGGCCAATGCCTACAACTGAAAGGCCCATAACCGTTCCTGATGAGAAAGCAATTACCAATCCTTCATTGATTGATTTTTTAGCGCCTTCTGCTGCTCTTGCATTTGATTTTGTTGCAATCCTCATTCCAATATTACCTGCAGTTGCAGAAAATACTGCACCAAGAACAAAAGCGATTGCAATATTCTGGCCTATAAAATAATATAGTGCTGCTGTGACAATGACTATAAATATGGAAAGTATGATATATTCCTTTTTGAGAAAGGTCATAGCTCCTTTATGTATCAGATCAGATATCTCCTGCATCTTTTCTGTTCCAGGAGATTTTTTCATTATGTTTAATGCTTTCCAGAAAGCAAAACCCAAAGATAGAATGCTTATTGCTAATATTACATATAAAATCATATTCCCACCTCGTGCTTTTTTGAAAGCAGGGAATATAAAAAGGTTTCTAAAGTAGCGTATATGAATGCTTTGATAAAGTCTTTTGTAGTTTTTAAGGAATAATTTTGAAAAAAGCATATCTGGTCGACAAAATGATATCAAACTTAAATACAGGCGATTTAACAGAAGTTTATGGGTTTTTTGATTTA
>JAHJAV010000047.1 GCA_018813685.1 Nanobdellota archaeon
CTTTATAGAATTTATTTTTGACAGTAAGAAGATATCCCCGATTAAATGCTTTATTCAATAACCTCCCCCTATTCATAATTAACTAGAATTTAAATAAGAATATTTAAACCTTTGGTTACACAACCTTAAGCATAGCATCCAAAGCCTTCTTCGCATTATCCATTATATTTTGATCCAATTCAACCTTTCCCGTCTCATTAAAAAGACAATCATAAACCTTCTCAAGGGTTATATTCTTCATCTGCAGACATGTTCCGCCAACAGCCCAAAACTTCTTGTTAGGAATCTCTCTTTTCAGCATAATTGCCATCCCACACTCTGTAACAGAGATAAACTCACTAGCAGAACTCTCTTTAGAATATTTTATCATCTGAGAAGTTGAACATACAGCATCTGCTTCTTTAATAACTTCCATCCTGCACTCAGGATGGACCATTACTTCAGCATCAGGATGCAGCTCTTTTGCTTTCTTAACATCCTCAACAGATATATTATCATGAACATAACAATGCCCATCTAAAAGGATTATCTTTTTCTTTGACTTAGTCTGTACATAAGTGCCTAGATTTCTATCAGGAGTAAATATAACCTCATCTTCTTTCAAAGAATTTACTACCTTAACTGCATTTGCAGAAGTACAGCATATATCAGAAACAGCCTTTACATCAGCAGTTGTATTGATATAACTTACAATAACAGATTTAGGATACTTCTGTTTCGCCTCTAACACACACTCCACAGTTACCATAGCAGCCATAGGGCATACAGAAAGTTCCTCTGGGTGTAAAACCATTTTCTCAGGATTCAATATCTTAGCGCTTTCAGCCATAAAATCAACACCGCAGAAAACAATTATCTTAGCATCAGTATTAACAGCTTTCTTAGCCAATTCCAAAGAATCCCCTAAAAAATCAGCTACCTCATAAATCTCAGGCCTTTGGTAATTATGAGCCAATATAACCGCATTCTTCTCTTTCTTCAGCCTATTTATCTTGCCTATCATATCTGTATCCATAAAAGAATAGAATAAGTAAATCTATAAAAACTTTTGGGAATCTATCTTCAAAAGGTTTGGAAATTTCATTTCCAAAACTTAACTAAAGCTTAATCTGACTATCTTACTGTATATGCTTGAATTATTCAGAACAAATGTCTCTACAACAACAGCTATAATTAGTATTAACAAAGCAAAAGCAAACAATATAACCGTATTTTTGGTCACTGCCTTAAATCTTTTTGAGAAAAAACTCTCCCCTAAAAATCCTTTTGACATAATTCCTCCGGCTGTAGCAGAAGAGATATAAGAAAATACTTCTAATATCATATGCGGAAAGACAATAGCCAAAACTATAAAGAAATAATAAGATGGGCTTTGAATAGCATGTGATGAAGCAGTCTTTGCTAAATTCCCGAATATAGTGCCCCACACAGAAGCATTCCATGTTATAAGGAAAATTCCCCCATCCCCAAATACAAACGAAGTTATAAAGCATAATGCCATGACACTAAGATTATTTCTTAATATATCCAAAAACAATGTTTTTGAAAATATGGCCTGGCCTGTTTTGGTCCCATACAAAACATTTAACTGATTCTCAAAGATATGGTTTGTTGCTAAAGAAGGTAAAACCAAAGCAAAAAAAGAAAATGCCAAGAAGATGCCAAAAAATAATAATAGGTATATGATAAAAACATTCTTATGATCTTTATAAAAATTAATCAGGCTGAAGCTTCTTTTCTTGCTTTCTATCCCTTCTTCTTGTTTCAACAGTTTAGATAAAGTGGGTGCGGCAATCAATGCTATAAAAGCTACTGCAACTATTGCGGGATCCTCTGGAAAAAGCAAAAGAGAAGCGCCTACACCAATAATAGAATAACTAACACCTAACAAAAGCGCATATAATGGATTTTTCTCAATAAGCTTAAGAGGATATATCTGTTCTAATACCATATATCACACTATAAAATAACCAATATAAATATCTTTCTAATAAATAGTTAAGGGCATAAAATTAGCCTTAGCCAATCTCTACATCATTGACCCCTGCTCCAGTCCCTCGAGTTATTATCTGCCTTGCAGTCAATGCAAAATCAAAATCATTATGCCTTGCAATAACCCTTGCCGCCCTTCTTGTATCCAAAGCAGAATGTCCTGCAACAATTATCTGGAAAGGTCCAACAGGTGTTGTCTGCATCACTTTGATAATGCCTTGATTGTTGATAAACCCTTGTTCACAGCCATAAGCAGCATATGGAACCCCCATTAGATCAGCAGCTACGCTATTTGCGCATGGCCCGCCTACAATAATCAGGTTCTGGCTTGTTGGATTAGTGACTGTATTATCCATAATAGTCCGGGTAATACCTGTTACTCCAGACACATCAATTGCGCCTATATTATCAGATGCTGCTGCAACAACCCCAATTACTACCTTTGGTTTTTGTGCCCTGGGAGAGGATATGGTTGATGTTATCAAAGAGCTGATTGTATTACAACTTTCATCTACTGCACCATCACAATTCTCATCAGATAACCCATCACATACTTCATCCTGTGCTGTTGGACATCCTGCCCAAGCAGTTCCATCAGTGCATATCTCAGTTCCATCTGCACATATCCCTTGATAATTCTGAGAGCAGGACCTTGAAGTGCCTATAGCACATACACAACCAGCGCCATCATCTACTTCATTATCACAATCATTGTCTAAACTATCGCAAACCTCTGTTCCTGGAACAATACTGCAAGCAGACCATGCGCCATTACTGCAGGTCTTCTCAGAGCCAGAACATATTCCATACTGGACACATCCTTCTGTCTTTGTCAATGGAACTCCAGCTGGATTAACATCTATCCCCGTAGCAGAATTGCAATCATTATCCTTCCCATCGCAAATTTCAGGAGCGCCAGGATATACTGTGCTGTCAGCATCATTGCAGTCATCCCCACTAGGGCAATTGACACTTATAGCAAAACGTGAATCTCCATCAGAATCTACGCAACTGCATAAATCTATATGGTTACAATCTTGATCAACTAAATCGCAAGGGATTTCAACTGCGCCAGGGTATACAGAATCTAAAGTATCATCGCAATCACATAAATCACCGCAGCCAGGAATAACATTTCCAGCTGCATCGCAAGCATTGTAAGCATCACCATCAGAATTAGTGCATACTGGACTTAAGGTTATTGAATTTGTTGGAATAGGCACTCGATTTCCAATCTGAGCTTCAACAAAACCACCATTAAAGGAATATTCACTTAGGCCTCCACAATTAATAATATAATATAAGGTAGTATCTTCTGTAATTGGGCTATAACCATAAACATCAGAGAAATACCATTCTAATGCGCCACTTGGAGCTAAAGTCCTTGGAGGATTTGTAGATTTTACAACACATCCAGAAGGTATCTGTTCATGCACATACATAGAAGGAGGTAAATTAGTTTGATCTACATCAACAAAAAGTGAAACCTCAAAATCTTGTCCAACATATCCAGCGCTTGGAAGTGACCTTATTGCATATATTGTAGGGGGAGGCAAAACACAGGCACTACACTCAAATCCACCACAATCAATATCTTCTTCATCTGAATTCTTAACCCCATCAGAACAATGATCTACTATGTTTCCACCCAGATCTAGTCTTGTAAATCCCCAGTTTAATTCATCAAAATATCTTGCTGGAGTAACTCCATCTGCATTATCCATCCCATACTCCTTTACTATATTGATGGCTTGTTCTGTTAAACTTACTGAATTGCCCACTATGATAACATATGTTCTTGGTAAACTGCCAGATAATATGATTGCACCAGTATTAGAAGTGAAATCATTTGTATGTAAATATTCAGTTATAAATGGATTTGAAAATGCCTGTGTTGCAGAATTATATGTCCCTATTATGATAAAATTATCCTGAGTAACACTAATCCCAGGATCATCGTAAAAAGCACTTTGTATACCACCCAATGCTCCAGCTGCTTCAGAAGCTGCCTGTATAAGCCCCCCATCCTGCTCTGATAAGACAATTGTCTGGGCATTGATTATATCCCCAATAGCTTGGCCAGTTTTCCCTATATTGCTGCAAGCAGTTAAAGGAATTAAAATCACTAATAAAAACGCACATAATAAATATTTTGTTTTCTCCATTTTTTCACCCCTGATTCCAATTTTGGATAATTCCCAATATAGTAGAGCCATCAAGAACACCATCCTGCCAATTAGAAACTACAAACAAGATATCGCTGCCATCAACATGACCTTCTCCAGTAAAATCATACTCATTTCCACCTACAGGAACACAACTTCCACCAACACAATCATATCCAGGCTGGCAGTCTGCACCTATAGAACATTCTGTTCCCGATGAATCACCCTCAAACAAACCTTCTTTATCGGCTAACTTCAATCCCCACTTGCCTTTAAACTCAGAACCGCTTGCAGCTGTTCCCTGAACAGAATAACCTATCTGCAAAGGTAACTCTATATCAACAGTTAATGAACCAATAATCTGATCATCACTCCCTGGCTTTTTGAAAAGCCATGCAAGAACACCATCAGAACTGAATGTAGGTGCTATGCTCGCAGAGCCATCCTCGTAAGTTAAGCCATCAGGAAGATTATCTGCAATTATGATTATCTCATTATCATCTAATGATGGATCCATACCTATATCTAAAGTAACCTGATTTCCAACAACAGCCCTTTCAACAGCCAAAAGATCACCTGGTAACCTAGAAACCTGACCTATCTCACAGCCAACAAAAGAGAATGCCACAATCAACATAGTTAAAGCAATGATTATCTTTTTCATTTTAACCTCCTAAACCCTCATTTAGATTATTCTTTACAAAAAGAGTATATAAACTTTTTGCTTAAAAAGCATAACCATTTTATATTCCTCTATCTTAACCAGAACAATGGACAAGGAAATAATAACTAAGGTTATAAACTCCCTTAACCAAAGCATCAAAGAACAAGGCGCATATGCCCAATTCAATGACCCTTCTTATGAGCCTGTAAAGATAAGCAAAGACAAATTCCATAATATAAAAGAAACATCATCAAACAGCAAGATAGCATTCATAGACGGCGGAAACTCAGAGCTCCTAAAAGCGCCTAACTTCTCATTACAGCTAATAAGAATATATTATACCATCTACCAAAATAATAAAAGAATAACTTCAAAAAAGAAAGATTTTTATATTCTTATAAGTGCATCTAACAATGAAAACAACATAACCTACAAAACAGAGTTCTTTAACTCAAAAAAAGATAAAATAGAATTCGACTCTTTTGACGAAACAATCAGGCCTGGCAATCACAGGATCTCTATCTCAATCATAGGTAATGCAATAAGAAGATTTGCTGAATTAGAGGCAGCAAAAGACATAACCAATGAATTAAGCCAAAATAGCATAATATTATTAGATGGCGACCTAAAAGAATCGATAACAAACGAAAAGCACTACTTTGAAGAGTTATATCAAAAAGCAGTTGAAAAACAAGTTTCAATATGCTCAATATCAAAAACATCTGAGTTATTCACAGAAAAAGGCAATGCCCTTATCCCAGTACTAAACAACATAGCGCCAATAGGTGAATGGTATTATTTTCCTCTTGTAAAGATAAAAAATCCAGCCCATAAGTCAGACATTTACATAATAAAACTAAACAAAAGCTCTAATTATATATTCAAACTAGAAGTTTTCAATCAGATTAAATACAATATAGATAATATCCTAAAGACACTAAAAAACAACTCCAAAGACCCTGTCTTCTTAGGCTACCCTTATGGATTGATAGAAGCAGACAAATTCGCAAGGATAAGTAACAGAGAAACAGAACACATAAAAACAATCTTTTTGGCAAAACTCGGCAAAGATAATCAAAAAATAGCTCAATACCTTAACACACTTAACACACACACTATTCTGGATTCTATAAGTTTTTGACCATAAGTTTTATATACTCTAGAGGAGAAGAATAGATTAAATGGCCATTTAAGCCAAAAAGAGGTGAACTGAAATGGACAAAAGAGTAGGTAATTACTCCTTTATAATCGGAGTGATTATAGCGATAGTTCTAGGAGTTGTTTCTTTAGGAACTGCAACACCATGGCTGGCTTCATTGCTGGTTGTTTTGGGATTAGTTGTAGGATTCCTGAATGTAGTAGGCAAAGAGACAAAAGAGTTTCTTCTGGTGACAGCTGTTTTGATTATAGCAGCAAGCATGGGAGGAGCAGGAGCAACATTAGGCGGAGTGACAATGATAGGGCAGTATCTTCAGGGAATACTTGCTCAAGTTCTGGCTTTTGTAGTTCCAGCAACAGTTGTTGTTGCTTTGAAAGACATATGGAATATAAGCCAGGTTGGCTAAAACTATATTTCTTTTTTTATTTTTTAATTTTTTAACAGTAAAATATATATAGTAGATAAATCAGAATTCTGGTTATGTATGATATAATCACAATTGGAAGCTCAACAGTAGATGTATTCGCTAAAACAGAATACTCAGAACTGATAAAGATAAAAAGCAAAGGAAAAGCAGAAGTTAATTTTCTTGCTTATCCTACTGGCTCCAAGATTCTAGTGGAAGAGCTTAACTTCACAACAGGGGGAGGAGCGACAAACACAGCTGTCTCCTTATCAAGATTAGGCCATAAAGTCGCATGCATATCAAAGATGGGCTGTGGCCCAAATTCAGAATTAATAAAAAAAGACCTAAAAAAAGAAAAAATAGAAACTTCTTTGATGGTTTGCGATAAAAAAGGAAGAACAGGTTATTCTATAGTATTAGACAGCATAGAGCATGACAGGACAATACTTACGTTTAAAGGCTCTAATAACAATCTAAAATTCAACGAACTCAACCTAAAAAACCTGAACACTAGATGGTTCTATTTCTCAACAATGATGGATGAATCATTCAAAACATTGGAAAGATTAGCAAATTTTGCAAACAAAAAAGGGATAAAGATAGCATTCAACGCAAGCTCTTACCTTGCAGAAAAAGGCATCGATTATTCTAAAAATATTCTAAAATACACAGATATATTTGTTCTTAACAAAGAAGAAGCTGCTTCAATGACTAAAAAAAATAATATCCAAGACATGCTAAAAGAGATTTGTAAGCTGGTTAAAATCACAATTATAACAGACGGAGCAAATGAAGCAGTTGCTTATGACAGAGAATTTACTTATTCCATAAAACCAAACAAAGTAAAAGTAGTTGAAACAACAGGAGCAGGAGATGCATTTGCCTCAGCATTTCTTTCAGGGATGATAAAAAAGAACAACATAGAATTTGCATTGGCTCTTGCAATGGCTAACTCAGAATCTGTCATCCAGCACCATGGCGCCAAAAACAAGCTGTTAACTTATGGAGAAGCCCTCAATTACATAAAAAAGCAGCCTCATAAAATAATAAAGAGGAAGTTATAATGAAAATCCTAGGAATAAGCGGTTCTCCAGTTAAAGGGGGAAACAATGAAAAAGCAATAGACTATGCTCTGACCAGAGCTAAATCCCAAGGTTTTGAAACAGAAAAGATAACATTGGCTGAAAAAGAAATAAAATCATGCACTGCCTGCGACCAATGTAAAGAAAAAAAAGGAACTTGTTCTATAAATGACTATATGGAAACAATAAGACCTAAATTAGTAGAAGCAGACGCTATTATAATATCAAGCCCTGTCTACTTCGGCACATTATCCGGGCAGTTAAAATGCATGTTTGACAGGACCCTCCCATTAAGAAGAGACAGCTTCAAGCTAAAAGACAAAATAGGCGCAGCAATAGCAATAGGCCGCTCAAGAAACGGCGGCCAGGAATACACAATACAAACAATCCACATATGGATGCACATCCAGGGCATGCTCGTAGTAGGTGACAATAATCATTTTGGTGGTACAATAGTTGCCCCTTTCGAAGAAGATGTAGTAGGAAAAAAGACAATTGATGACACTGTTGATAAGGTGTGTGAATTGTTGAAGAAGATTAAGAAATAGAAATGTTTATATATAAGTATATACTTA
>JAHJAV010000048.1 GCA_018813685.1 Nanobdellota archaeon
GGATGCCCTGCTCCCTCATAGATCATATCAAACTTCCTAAAGTCTAATGATTCAACAAAGTCCTCAACTAGAAAACAGATGTGGTCTTGGGGTATCATATCTTTAATATCTAAAGGTAAAAGCCAGCTTTGGTTTTTGTTTAATGAATTTTTTAAATTTTTTTCATTAAAATATTTTTTGTGGTAATTAAAGATATTAATTATTTTTGTGGTAATTAACCCAAAATACAAAGGTATTTAAATAAGTGGTAATTAAGTATTAACATGCCTTATCTAAAGAAAGTTAATATCAATAATAATGACTACTACTATCTGTTTCATACTGTTAGAGACGGCGACAAATTCAGGAAACTAAGCAAATACATCGGCAAGGAAAAGCCTGATGAAAAGGAATTAGAAAAGCTAAGAAAGGATTTCTTAAAAGAGATACACAAGCTGCCTGAAGAGAAGAAAGAAGAAGTAAAAAAACCAAATGTTGTTGCTATACTGCAGGATCTGCAGGAAGAAAAGGGATTTCTTTCAAGAGAGGATATGATAAAGATATCAAAAGAGATGGGGATTCCTGGTGTGGATATATCTGGTGTAGCTACTTTTTATTCTCAGTTTAGACAGACAAAGCCCGGTAAGTATAAGATAAGCATGTGCACAGGAACTGCTTGCCATGTGAAGAATTCTGGTGCTTTGTTAAGCTATTTAGAAGAACTATTAGGGATAAAAGCAGGACAGACAACAAAGGATGAAAAGATAACTTTAGAGTTTGTAAATTGCATAGGGGCATGCGCAAAAGCGCCTGCAATGATGATAAACAATACAGTGTATGGAGAATTAGACAAGAAGAAAGTAAAGAAGATAGTTGAGAGTTTAAAATGAAAATTACTATTGGATTAGCAACATGCGGAATAAGTGCAGGAGCAAAGCCTGTATTTGATGCTTTAAAAGATGCAAATCTGCCTGTAGAGAAAGTAGGCTGCATAGGGATGTGCTATAATGAGCCTGTTGTTACTGTTATAGATGATAATAAAAAATCAATATATGGAAATGTAACAATCGATAATGTAAACAAGCTTATAGAATGCATAAAAAAAGGAGAAGAATGCAAAGAACTATTGGTAGCTAACGATATAAATGAACTGGATTTCTATAAAAAACAAAACAGATTAGTGATGGAAAACTGTGGATTGATAGATCCTTTAAATCTTGAGCAATATAAGGAAAATAAGGGATATTCTGGATTAAACAATGCATTAAAGTTAGAGCCAAAGCAAGTGATAGAACAGATAAAGATTTCTGGGTTACGAGGAAGAGGCGGAGCTGGGTTTCCGACTGCAATCAAATGGGGATTTTTAGCAGATAAGAAAGGAAAAAAGTATCTTATATGCAATGGTGATGAGGGTGATCCTGGTGCTTTTATGAATAGGACTGTGATGGAGTCTGATCCTTTCAAACTAATAGAGGGAATAACTATAGGGGCATATGCAACAGGAACTGAGGAGGGGATAATCTATACAAGAGCAGAGTATCCTTTAGCAATTGAAACTTTAGAAAAAGCTTTGAAAATAGCTTATGATAATAACCTATTAGGAAATAATATCTTAGGAAAAGAAGGATTTAATTTCAAATTATACATACAGAAAGGAGCAGGCGCTTTTGTATGCGGTGAAGAGACTGCAATGATAAATTCCATCGAAGGAAAAAGAGGAATGCCAAAGCCAAGACCGCCTTATCCTGCTGAGAAAGGGTTATATGGAAAGCCAACTAATGTTAATAATGTAGGAACATGGGCACATGTTGCTACGATAATGAAGATAGGTGCTTCTGAATATGCAAAGATAGGAACAGAAAAGACAAAAGGGACAAAGGTAGTTTGCCTAACAGGAAAGATAAAAAGAACGGGTATTGTAGAAGTGCCCATGGGAACTAAGTTAAGAGATATAGTGTATGAGATAGGTGGAGGAACTCCTGAAGGAACTGAATTTAAAGCAATATTATCAGGAGGGCCCGCAGGAGGATGCATACCTAAAGAACATCTAGATACGCCCTTAGATTATGAGACATTACAGGCATTAGGGGCTATAATGGGCTCTGGCGGAATGGTTGTAATAAACAATGAAGCATGCATGGTTGATGTTGCAAGATATTTTATGAATTTTACGCAGGAAGAAAGTTGTGGAAAATGCACTCCATGCAGGGAAGGGACAAAAAGATTATTGGAGATGCTGATTAAGGTAACAAGAGGAGTAGGGGGGGAAAAGGATATCGATAAGATAAGACAACTAGCGGAGTTTGTGAGGGATAATGCATTATGCGGATTGGGGCAGAATGCACCTAACTCTGTGTTATCGACATTAAGATTTTTTAGAGACGAGTATGTGATGCACCTTAAAGATAAGACATGCTGTGCGGGAGCATGCGCAAACCTGCTGAAATATAATATAACTGATAAGTGTGTAGGGTGCGGGAATTGCGCAAGGCACTGTCCAGTTGGATGTATATCAGGAGAACCAAGAAAGAAGCATGTGATAGATCAGGAAAAGTGCATAAAATGCGGAACATGTTATGAGGTATGCGCTTTCAAAGCCATCAAGAAAACTTAAGTTTTCTTGAGCATACAAGGTATTTCATACCTTGCATATGCAGAGAAGAAATAAGATGAGCAAGATAAAACTAACAATCAATAACATGGAAGTTGAAGGTAAGCCTGGAGATATGATAATAGATGTAGCCAGAAGAAATGGGATAGAGATACCTCATTTCTGCTGGAATGACAGGATGGAAAGGATAGGCGCATGCAGATTGTGTATTGTTGAGGTTAAAGGCATGCAAAAACTAATTGCTTCGTGCTGCACTCCGATAAAAGAAGGAATTGTTGTTAATACTCATTCCCCAAGAGTGCTTGAAGCAAGAAGAACAAATATGGAGTTATTGCTTGCAAATCATGATCTTAATTGTGTAACCTGTAAGGAAAATCTAAGCTGTAAACTACAGAAGTATGCTGAAGAACTGATGATACAGGATATTAGATTTGATGGTGAGAAAAGAACAGAAAATCCTGATGATTCGAGTGTATCTATCAGAAGAGATAATAACAAATGCATACTGTGCGAGCAATGTGTAAGGGTGTGCAATGATATACAGACAGTTTATGCAATTGGACTGCAGAAAAGAGGATTTCATACTAAAGTGAGCCCGCCTTTTGGGCTTGATATGAATAAAAGCGCTTGTGTAAATTGCGGGCAGTGCGTTGTTGCATGCCCAACAGGTGCCTTAACAGAGAAGAGTGATATACAGGGAGTGATAAATGCACTTAATTCTGATAAATATCTTATTGCACAGACTGCTCCTTCGATAAGAGCTACATTAGGCGAGTGTTTTGGGATGCCTGTAGGTACTCCAGTAACGGGAAAGATGGTTACTGCATTAAAGGAAGCTGGATTCCACCAGGTTTTTGATACTGATCTTGCAGCAGATATCTGTATAATTGAAGAAGCGACTGAGTTTATCAAGAGGTTTAAAGAGAAAAAAGATCTGCCTATGATAACAACGTGCTGCCCTGCATGGATCAAGTTTGGAGAGCAGTTCTTTTTTGATGAATTGCACCATATGTCATCGTGCAGAAGCCCTCAGGCAATATTGGCTTCACTGATAAAAACATATTATGCTGAGAAAATCAAGAAGAATCCTAAAGATATCATATTAGTGGATATAATGCCTTGTACTGCAAAGAAGTTTGAGATATTAAGGCCTGAATTTTCTGGAGAGGCTGATTATGTTTTAACCACTGTAGAACTTGCTAAATTATTGAAACAGCTTAATGTTGATTTTTCCAGCTTAAAAGATTCTAAATTTGATAATCCCCTTGGTGAGAGTACTGGAGCTGCTGCTATCTTTGGACATACAGGTGGAGTTATGGAAGCAGCTCTAAGAACAGCTGCTGACTGGATTTCTGGAAAAGACCTTAAGAAGATCGATTACAAAGCAATAAGAAGTATGGATACGATGAAAGAAGCAGAGATTGAGATAGGAGGAGAGAAGGTAAAGGTTTGTGTTGTCCATACCTTAGGTGAGGCTCGTAAGCTGATGGAGCAGATAAAAGAAGGAAAAAGCCCATATCATTTTATTGAGATAATGGCATGCTATGGTGGATGTATAGGCGGAGGAGGACAGCCGCCGCCGCATAATAAAAAGACCCTTGCCAAGAGAACCAAGGCGCTTATTGATGTTGATGAAAAGATGGATGTAAGAAAGTCACATAAGAATCCATCTGCGATTAAGATATACAAGGAATATTTAGGGGAGTTTGGAAGCAAGAGGGCGCATAAGTTATTGCATACTCACTACTCTAAGAAAGATTACATTTAAATAATAAAACATACTCCTGATAACTATGGAAACAATAAACAAGAATAAAACAATCTATGAAATTATATTTAAGCAGAGGAATGTACTACTAGATATTGCCATGGTTGTTTTGAGTGTTGCTTTTTTAGGGATTATGGCAAATATTAGAGTTCCACTTTGGCCTGTTCCTGTTACTATGCAGACATTTGGTGTTTTTGTGATTGCTTTCTTTTTTGGATCGCGTAAGGGATTTTTGTCGATAGTTGCTTATTTACTTGCGGGAATTGTTGGATTTAGTGTGTTTACAGGATATAAATCGGGATTAGCTGTATTTATGGGTCCTACTGCAGGCTATCTTATTGGTTTTTTGTTTATGGCTTTTTTTGTAGGTATGATGATTGAGAGAGGATATGGAAGAACTAAAAAGTCTGTTTTAATCTGTATGTTAGCTGGAGAAGGGATTCTTTATCTGTGCGGATTAACCGGATTGTGGTTTTTCTTAGGGAAAGTTAGCTTATTGAAATTATTGATGGTTGGGTTTGTTCCGTTTATTATTGGTGATTTGATTAAGATAGCTGGTGCTGTTGCTTTGTTTCCTTATCTGTGGAAGGGGAGCGATAGAATAGCACAATAAGCGGTTTATTCTTATAAGAATATTTCTTTCACTAATATTTATAAATGATGCATATCAGCTATAGGTATATTGGTAGTAATTGAGGTGCAAAAATGGCTAAAACTTACGAAGAGATCAATGAAAAAATCAAGAATAAAAAAGCAGTAGTGCTTAATGCAGAAGAGTTTATTGAGCTAGTTGATAAAAAAGGACTGAAGGAAGCTGCAAAAGAAGTTGATATAGTAACAACAGCTACATTTGGGCCAATGTGTTCTTCTGGGGCTTTTATCAATACAGGACATGCTAATCCAAGGATAAAGATGCAGAAGGTATGGCTTAATGATGTTGAGGCATATAGCGGGTTAGCGGCTGTTGATTTTTATATTGGAGCAACACAGATACCTGACAATGATCCTGAAAATTCAAACGGAAAGGGGTTGTTTAAGTATGGCGGAGGGCATGTTATCCAGGATTTGATAGCTGGAAAGGATGTTAAATTAAAAGCAACTGCTTACGGAACTGATTGTTATCCAAGAAAAGAGATTGAAACTACTGTCAATATCAAAGAATTGAATGAGGCTTATTTGTGCAATCCAAGGAACTGTTATCAGAACTACGGGATTGCAATAAACAAATCTGATAAGACTATATATACTTACATGGGAGTGTTAAAGCCAAATGCAGCTAATGCAACTTATTGCTCTGCTGGCCAGCTTAGTCCTTTGTTAAAGGATCCTTTCTACAAGACAATAGGAATCGGAACAAGGATATGGTTAGGGGGAGCACAAGGATATGTTTATTGGCAGGGAACTCAGCATAATCCACATGTAAAAAGGAACAAGAACGGAGTTCCTATCGGGGGAGCTGGGACTTTAGCTGTTGTTGGTGACCTGAAAGAGATGAGTCCGGAATTTATTGCAGGAGTTTCTATGCAGGGTTATGGTGTAAGCCTAGCTGTTGGAATAGGTGTGCCTATACCTATATTGGATGAAGAGATTGCCAAGTATGCTGCTCTTAAAGATGAGGATATTGAAGCGCCAATAATTGATTATGCAAATGATTATCCTGTGTGCAAGCCAAGGGATTTAGGTACAAGAAACTATAAGGAATTGAAATCAGGGAAGATTATGATAGACGGAAAAGATGTTCCTACAGCGGGATTGTCTTCTTATTCAAAGGCATTGAAGATAGCAAACTTATTGAAGAAGGAGATACAGGAAGGTAAGTTCTTTTTGAACAAGCCTGCACAGCCACTGCCTGGAACAGAATGGGAAGAGAAGTTTAAGCCATTAAAGGTGAGGTGAGTATTATGACAAACGAAAAAATCAAAGATTTTTCCTATACCAAGCACAGCTTGGTAAAGAGAAAATTAGTATTGCATTTTCCAAAGAAAACTATTGACCAACCTATAACTTATAAATTAGTTAAAGACTATAATCTAGTTTTTAATATACTTAAAGCAAAAATAGATAATGAACAGGAAGAAGGACTGTTGGTGATAGAACTTTCAGGAAAAGATGAAGATTATGCAAAAGGGATAGATTATCTTGAAAGTCTAGGAATAAAGCTGCAACCTTTGGAAAAGGATATTGAAAGGGATTTAGATAAATGCACACATTGTTCAGCTTGCGTTGTACACTGTCCGACAGGCGCTTTATTTGTTAAGGACAGGAAGACAATGGAAGTTGAGTTTGACAAGGAAAAATGCATACTTTGTGAAGCGTGCATTCCAGTGTGCCCTTTTGGAGCTATGAAGATTGAGTATTAAAACCTATAAAAATCTTCTTTTGTTATCTTATTTTTTAATTTTTGGTCTTTGCTTAATAATAGTTTAGGGATATTTCCAATCATGCCTATCTTATGATCTTTGACTATTATTACGCCTTGGACGCCTTTTAGTTTTATTGCCCAGTTTAAAGTTGGTTCAATATCTTTTATTTCCTTTACTTTGTTTCCTACCGCTGTTGATACTGCATCTGCTATGTAGGATTTTTTTGAGAAGACTGTTGCTAAATCGCATTTTCCAAAGCTTAGTGAATGGCCCAGTTTTGAGGAAGATGAGCAGATTGATAATGGGGTGTTGTTTTTGTTTAGTTTGAATGCGAGTTTTTCTGCTATCTTGTTCTGACCTGAGAATAATCCTATTGTTATTTCTTTATCAGTTACTGCAAATATGTCTCCGCCGTTTTCTGCTATTGCTGTTTTTGCGCCTTCTTTGATTAGCTTTTTTACTATGAATTCTGAGAGCGTTCCTGCTACTGCTGCCATTGGGCCTACTTTTGCTATTTTAGCACCTTCTGACATTAATTTTGCTATTTTTGGTGCATCTTTCTTTATTTTGTATGGGCTTAATGCTGATAGGAAATAAGGGTCTTTTTTTATGTAGTTTTCGAGAATGGTTCTTTGATCAATCAGTTCGTCGTATGCTTTGCTAACTAGCTCTTTCTTATCTATTAAAATCTTTATCCTGCTGTTCTTGTAAATGATCTCTTCTAAGTACATTATAATAAGGTTAGAAAAGGGAATATTTAAATATATGGTGTATATTCCAATTATTATGATCAAAGCAATGTTTTGTTGTTGTTGCTGAATTCTTGCATTGTTATACTTTAAGTTCCGAAGGGAGGATGGCGAAGTGGTTAACGCATTCGCCTGCAAAGCGAACACTCATGGGTTCAAATCCCATTCCTCCCTTATTCTAATTTAAATTTAGTTTTAAGTGGTAATGATAATAAACAAAGAAAAAATGGAGGAAAAAATGTTATACAAAAATATATTGGAAACGATTGGAAATACACCTTTGGTGAGGATAAACAGATTAAATCCTAACAAGAATGTAGAAGTTTATGCCAAATTAGAGAGGTTTAATCCTGGCGGATCTGTAAAAGAGAGAATAGGCCTAGCCATGATAGAAGCTGCTGAGAAATCAGGAGAGCTTACAAAAGACAAGATAATACTAGAGCCGACTTCAGGCAATACAGGGATAGGGATAGCTATGGTGGCTACAGTAAAAGGATATAAAACATTATTTGTGATGTCAGAAGGTGCTAGTGTAGAGCGGAGAAAGATATTAAAGGCGTTTGGAGCTGATATTCTGTTGACTGATCCTAAGAAAGGAACAGATGGGGCTATTGAAAAAGCATATGAGATGGCTAGAGATGAGCCTGACAAGTATTTTATGCCAGACCAGTTTAACAATGAGAATAACTGGAAAGCACATTATAATGGAACAGGGGAGGAGATATGGAAACAGACAAATGGGAAAGTAACTATGTTTGTTGCAGGGATAGGAACATCCGGAACTTTGACTGGTGTTTCTAAAAGATTAAAGGAGCATAATAAAGATATTAAGATAATTGCAGCAGAGCCTTTACTAGGGCATAAATTACAGGGCTTGAAGAATATGAAAGAAGCATATAAGCCTTCAATATATGACAAAGCATGGCTTGATGAGAAAGTTCCTGTAAAAGATGAGGATGGATTTGAGATGGCAAAGAAACTTGCTAAGTCTGAGGGGATATTTGTTGGAATGTCATCAGGAGCTGCAATGCATGTTGCATTAGAAAAGGCAAAAGATATGAAAGAGGGATTAATAGTTGTGTTGCTGCCTGATGGAGGGGAAAAATATTTAAGTACAACGCTATTTGGTGAATAACTATGTTAGAACTTTATAATACCTTAACTAAAGAGAAAGAAGAGTTTAAGCCTATTGTGAAAGGAGCTGTTGGGATGTATAGCTGCGGTCCAACGGTGTATAATTTTGCACACATAGGGAACTTTAGGAATTATATATTTGTTGATCTGCTGAAGAGATATCTCAAGTTTAAGGGTTTTAAAGTAAAGCATATAATGAACCTTACAGATATTGACGACAAAACAATAAGGGATTCTGAGAAAGAGGGATTAGGATTAAAGGAATTCACTGAAAAATATACTGCGGCTTTTTTTGATGATATCAAGGCGCTTAATATAGAACCTGCTTCACAATATCCAAAAGCAACAGAGCATGTAAATGAGATGGTTGATTTTGTAAAGGTATTGGTTAAAAAGGGCTTTGCTTATGAGAAGCTGGGTTCAGTTTATTTTGATATATCCCAGTTTACTGATTATGGCAAGCTTTCTAAGATTGATTTATCGCAGATGAAAGCAGGTGCACGTGTTGATCTTGATGAATATGAGAAAGACCATCCAGGTGATTTTACACTGCTGAAGAAAAGCAGGCTTGATGAGCTTAGAAGAGGGGTATATTATGATACTGAGTTTGGAAAGGTAAGGCCAGGGTGGCATCTAGAGTGTTCTGTTATGTCAATGAAATACCTAGGTTCAACATTTGATATTCACTGCGGCGGAATTGATCTTGTGTTTCCGCATCATGAGAACGAAATTGCACAGTCAGAAGCATATTCAGGAAAAAGATTTGTAAATTATTGGTTACATAATGAGCATCTTGTTGTTGACGGCAAGAAGATGTCTAAGAGTTTAGGTAATTTTTATACTTTGAGAGATGTACTTTCTAAAGGGTATGATCCAAGGGCAGTCAGGTATCTTTTATTGAGTACGCATTACAGGCAGAAACTTAATTTTACTTTTGATGGATTAGATGCTGCGAAGAAAGCTATTGAAAGGTTTGATAATTTTATTTTTGTACTTAGGGGGATGAATTGCTCAGAAGATATTGGGAATATAGATGAGCTGATTAAAGAGGCTAAAGCTGCTTTTTCAGCTAAGATGGATGATGATCTGAATATTTCAGAAGCTTCTGCTGTGATATTTGACTTTATACGTGATACTAATAAGTTAAGATTGAGCAAGAAGGATGCTGATAAGGTATTAAAATTTATGGAAGAGGTTGATAAGGTATTTGGTGTTATTGAGTTTAGCGCAAAGGTGGAGAAGATTTCTGGAGATATACAACAACTTATTGATGAAAGGGAAGAAGCTAGGAAGAACAAGGCTTTCAAGAAAGCAGACGAGATAAGAGACAGGTTAAAGAAAGAAGGGATAGAGCTGATAGATACTAAAGAAGGGGTAAGGTGGAAGAGAATAAGTTAGATTTAAAAATAGAAGTGTGTTCTTCTTGGTTAGGGTGAGATAAAAATGAGTAATGCAACAGCAACTAAATCAAGTAACGTGGATGCCATATCTGCTTTTTTTGGATTAACTGGAGCAAAAACAGTTGATGCTCCACAAGTAGCAGATAGATGAATCAGAGAGGTTTTGAGAGATGGAACCCC
>JAHJAV010000004.1 GCA_018813685.1 Nanobdellota archaeon
AAGAGAATTTTTAGGAACAGGCAGCTTAAAGCTTTTTGGAATAACTTTGATAAATACTCCACTAAATCCTTCAATGATGTTTATACTTGCGCCAGGCGCTTTATTAGTTATGGGACTGTTATTAGGCTTATTTGCGCATATAAGAAACAGGAAATCTGAAAAAACATGCTGCGAGGCTAAAGAATGAGTGCGTCATTATGGGCAATAATAATCGGAGCGATCTTTGTAAACAATTTTATACTGACAAGATTCTTAGGGTTATGTCCTTTCTTCGGGGTTTCTAAAAAGACAAAGCCTGCTTTTGGGATGGGATTAGCAGTTATATTTGTAATGGCTCTTGCATCGATAGTAACCTGGGCTGCTTATAATTGGATTCTAGTGCCTTTAAAGATTGAGTATCTGCAGATAATTGTGTTTATACTTGTAATCGCTACCCTTGTACAGTTTGTTGAATTGTTCTTGAAAAAGGCAAATCCTATACTGTATAAATCATTAGGGATATATTTGCCACTTATAACAACCAATTGTGCAGTCTTAGGAGTAGCTTTACTGAATGTGCAGGAGGATTACTCTTTTATCAATGCAACTGTGTTTGGAGCTGCAGCAGGAATCGGATTTACACTTGCATTATTGCTCATGTCTGGAATAAGAGAAAGATTAGAGCTTTCAAAAGTGCCAAAGGCATTTGACGGACTACCAATTGCTTTTATTGTTGCTGCATTGATGTCAATGGCTTTTTTAGCATTTAGCGGGATGATACAATGATTGGAGAATCAATAATTGTTTTAGCAGGGTTAGGATTTGGATTCGGGATATTTTTAGCTTTTGCTTCTAAAAAGTTTCATGTTAAGCATGATCCTAAGATAGATGAGGTTATTTCTGTATTGCCTGGTGCAAATTGCGGAGCATGCGGTTATGCTGGCTGTGCTGCTTATGCAGAAGCTGTTGTTTTGAATAAAGAGGTTCCTGTTGATCTTTGTATACCTGGGCAGAAAGCTGTTGCTGATAAGGTAGCTCAATTATTAGGTAGAGAGGCTGGTGGCAAAAAAACAAAATTAGTTGCACAGCTTAAATGTAATGGCGGAAAGAATGAAGCTGGTGAGAAGTATAAATATAATGGAGTTGAGACATGCAGATCAGCTGCTATTCTTAGCGGCGGGCCTAAATCATGCTCTTATGGATGTATTGGATTTGGTGATTGTGTAAATGTGTGCAAGTTCAATGCTTTGAAGATGGGGGCTAATGGGCTGCCGGTTGTTGATAAAGCAGAGTGTGTTGCCTGCGGTGCCTGTGTCAAGGCATGCCCTAAGGGATTGTTTAAGTTAGTTCCTCATGAGAATAAAGTTCATGTTCTTTGTTCTTCTAAGGATTTAGGAAAGGTTGTAATTAAAGTTTGCAAAGTAGGTTGCATCGCATGCATGCTTTGTGTGAAAGCCTGTAAGTTTGATGCAATACATGTTGTTGATAATATTGCAGAGATAGATTATTCTAAATGTACAGAATGCGGCGCTTGTGTAACTGCTTGTCCACGCAAGATAATAGTTGATGAGAGGAAGAGATAAAATCTCAAAGAATCTCAAGAAACAATTACTTCCATCTTTTTAGAAAGGTGTTTTTCAGTTTCCTGATATAGCAATGTATCATATACTTTGATCAATTCTTTTATTGCTGAATTTTCTTCATTTAATTTGAACAATTTAGCTCTTCCTATCTCTCTTGTTGGAACAACCATATTTAATTTTAATAATTTATCCCAAATTCTATGCAAGGTTGTCCAGCCTATATTGGAGTTTTCTGCTATATCTGTCAGTGAATAGTCTAACCCCCTTCCCTCTATTAAAAAGTCCAAAACTCTTATTACAGGTGAATCTCCTAATGCTTCCCTAAAGATAGTTATTTCTTTCATTATAATAAGTAGCATAATATAACTAATATATAAAACTTTCTATTTTGGTATATTAATATACCATAATATCAAATAAGGTTTATATAGTAATTTATATATTTTGCTGATTTAATGGAAAAAAGAGTAATACAAGAAAAGATATTAAGAAAGCTAATGGCTATGAAACCCCATAAATGGGGGAATTCCCATACAGAAGAAAAAAATCTAGTTAAAGGTTTGCCAGGGCATTTAAGAGGCACTAAGATTGTAGATAAATCAATACAAGAATTAAATCAATTAGATTTTCTTATAAGATTAAAGAAAACAGGAGAATGGCATGTTTCTTTAAATCCGAGGAAAAAAGAAGAAATATACCAATTCTTAGGGCTGCCTCCAAGATGAATGGTATTTGGGAAGGTTGTTACAAAAGTTTGCAAAGTAGGGTGTATTGCATGCATGCTTTGCGTAAAGGCCTGCAAGTTTGATGCAATACATGTTGTTGATAATATCGCAGAGATAGATTATTCTAAGTGTGTTATGTGTGGTGCTTGTGTTACTGCTTGTCCAAGGAAGATTATTGTTGACGAACGTAAGAGAGTCAACAACTAATCTGGAAGAAATGCGATAGCATTTTGACAGATAATAGTGGATGAACGTAAGAAACCTTAATTTCGTCCCTTTTACCAGATAAAAACCGCAATGTTTTTAAATATAGCTCAAATCCCTATATAATGCAATCAGATAAATCAAAAAGTTTATTAATAACTTGTTCTAAGAAACCAATAGGGGTGCTAATCAATGGTTAAGTTCATAGTTGTTGTAGGTGGAGTTATTTCAGGTGTAGGTAAAGGAGTTACAACTTCTTCTATCGGTAAGATTCTTCAGGAATATGGTTATAATGTAACGGCTGTTAAGATAGATCCATACATAAATTATGATGCTGGAACTCTAAGGCCTACAGAGCATGGTGAGGTTTGGGTAACAGATGATGGTGGAGAGATAGACCAGGATCTTGGAAATTATGAGAGATTTTTAGGGATAGATATTCCAAAGATAAACAACTTAACTACAGGCCAGATATATAAGACAGTTATTGATAATGAAAGAGCAGGAAAGTATTTAGGTCAAACGGTTCAATTTATTCCGCATATTCCTGATGAGATAAAGAAAAGGATAAATGATGCTTCTAAGGGTTATGATTTCTGTTTGATTGAGATAGGCGGAACAATAGGGGATTATGAGAATATTCCATTTTTATTTGCTATGAAAAGCATGGAAAGAGAGATAGGCAAAGAGAACGTTGTATATGTCATGATAACATATCTTCCGGTCCCATCACATATAGAAGAGATGAAGACAAAGCCTACACAGCAGGCAATAAGATTGCTTACAGAGCATGGGATAATTCCTGATTTCATAATATGCAGAGCAAAGAAGGAATTAGATGATGTAAGGAAGAAGAAGATAGAGATTTATGCAAATATTAAATCTGATCATGTTATCTCTGAGCCAGATATTGATACAATCTACAGGATTCCTCTTGATTTAGAAAAAGAGAATATGGGGCTGAAGATACTAGAAGAGTTTAAGATGAAGCCAAAATCAAAGCCAGACTGGAAAGAATGGTCAAGGTTAGTTGAGAATATTGTTGATCATGGAAAGGTTTTGAAGATTGCTATTGTTGGGAAGTATGTTGATATAGGAGATTATAGCTTAGCTGATTCCTATATATCTATCAACCAAGCACTTCAACATGCTGCTGCTTCACTGAATGCAAAAGTAGAGATAGTCTGGGTTGATTCAAAATCATTTGAGAAAGATGAGAAGAAATTAAATGAGCTGAAGAATTATAATGGATTGATAATTCCAGGCGGTTTTGGCGGTTCTGGGGTAGAAGGAAAGATAAAAGCTATTAAGTTTGCACGTGAGAATAATCTTCCATTTTTAGGATTGTGTTATGGTATGCAGTTAGCTGTTGTAGAGTTTGCAAGGAATGTTTGTGGGATGATGGATGCAAATACAACAGAAGTGAATCCTAAAACAAAGTATCCAGTTATTGATATATTGCCAGCACAGAAAAAATTAATGGAAGAGAGCAAGTATGGTGGAACAATGAGATTAGGAGCATATGCTGCTTTATTGAAAGAAGATTCTAGGGTTTTTGAATTGTATAAAGAAACAGGAAGATTAGATGAAGATACTAAAAGGATTGCTAAGCTTAAAGAGAATAAAGATGAATCATTTAGGTTAGGTAATCTGGATAAAGGCAAGATAGTTTTAGAGAGGCACAGGCACAGATTTGAAGTCAATCCAGAGTTTATAGCTGATATTGAGAAGAAAGGATTAGTATTTTCAGGATATCATGTAAGGGGGGATGAAGCTAAGCTGATGGAATTTATTGAATTGCCAAAGCACAAGTTTTTTGTTGGAACACAGGCGCATCCTGAGTTTAAGTCGAGTTTGACAAATCCATCGCCTCTGTTCTATGGATTTGTCAAGGCGTGTGTGAAATAGTTTCTAAGGGCATTACCATTACAAAAATGCTAAAAACGCAAGATTTAAATAGTTTGTAATGGTAGTCTATTATATGAGAATAATCAAGAGAAAGAAAGGAAACTTAGAATACTTCTATCTTCAGCATTCATATAGGGACGGCAATAGAGTTATAACAAAAGAGAGGTATATTGGAAAGGAAATACCTCAAAATATTGAAAAAATAGAGGAAGAGCTTAAAGTAGATTTGTATGGGAAATTAGCTAAAATAAAGGAAAACTTTCAGAAGGAATGGCAAAAATATCCCGAATCTGTAAAAGAAAAAGAAAAAGAACAGATTGCCATTGCTTTTACCTATAATACGAACGCAATAGAGGGTTCAACTATAACTTTGGAAGATGCTCAAGAGATTATTCATGACAAGGTCTCCCCTAAAAAGAGTTTGAGAGATGTTAAGGAAACAGAAGCACATTCTAAAGTATTCCTTGATATGCTTGCTAAAAGAGAAGAAATGTCTAATGATCTTATGCTAAGATGGTGCAAGGAAATATTCGGAGAAACAAAGCCAGACATAGCAGGCAAGTATAGGGATTATCCTGTAAGAGTTGGAAATTATCGAGCTCCAGACTGGCAAGATGTTAAGGGGTTGATGAATAAGCTAATTCAGTTTATTAATGAAAATAAAATAAACCCTGTTGAACTTTCTGCAAAAGCACATTATAGATTCGAAAGAGTCCATCCTTTTGGCGATGGGAATGGAAGAATAGGCAGGCTGTTGATGAACTACATACTCTGGCATAACAAGTACCCTATGTTGATAATAGAATACAAAAAAAGAAGAACTTATTATAAGGCATTGCAAAAAGATGAGGAAGGATTTGTAAGCTATTTCTTAAGAAGGTATCTGGCAGTTCACAAAAAGAAAAAGTAGCATTAAATATTGCAAAAGTTAAACAAAACATTTATAAACAATAAAGATATTCAAATTACAGTACAAAGTTAAAAAAAGTTTTCTTAGGGGGAACCTTTCTCTTTCGACGACAAATGTATTCTAGAGAATAGAAAAATATATAAGGAAGCTAGATGTTTTTCTTCTTTTTAATGAGCAATAATAATCCATTAAAAAATAGTTCTATGCATGCTGTGTTGGCTCTTAAAGATGGAACTATTTTTGAAGGAAAGGGCTTTGGAGCTTTGAAAGAAACAGCTGGAGAAGTAGTGTTTAATACATCTCTTGTAGGTTATGAAGAAAGTTTAACAGATCCTTCTTATAAAGGGCAGATCTTAACATTGACTTATCCTTTAATTGGAAATTATGGTGTAAGAAAAGACAGCTTTGAATCTGAAAAAGTGCAAGTAGAGGGATTTGTTGTAAGAGAGTTTCAGGAATTCTATTCGCATAGGAAAGCTGTAAAAAGTATAAGTCAGTTTCTGAAAGAGTTTGATATTCCTGGAATATCCGGAATAGATACTAGGATGTTAACTAAGAAGATAAGAGAACATGGGGTTATAAACGGTGCTTTGGTTACATCTGAAGAAAAGATAGATGCACAGGAAGTGCTTGAAAAGGCTAAAAAGCTTACGGATTATTCTTCTATTGACTTGTTGCCTAAGGTTTCTGTGAAAAAACCTGAATTTATAGATGCTAAAGGTGAAAAGACAATTGCACTGATAGATACAGGCGTTAAGTTAAGCATAATAAGGAATTTTGTAAAACGGGGAGTTAATGTTTATAGATTGCCGTATAATACAAAGCCACAAGAAGTTAAAGATTTGAAAGTAAATGGATTGTTTTTAGCAAATGGGCCTGGTGACCCTGAGATGGCTGTTGATGCAATAAAACTAGTAAAAGAATTACAATCAGAGATGCCGATAACCGGGATATGTCTAGGGAATCAGATTGTAGGATTAGCGTTAGGTGGAAAAACTTACAAGCTAAAGTTTGGGCATAGAGGGACTAATCAACCTGTAAAGAATTTAAGAGAGAATAAGGTTTACATAACTTCACAAAATCATGGGTTTGCTGTTGATGCAAATTCATTAGATGGAACTGGACTTTCGGTTTCGCATGTCAATCTTAATGATGGCTCAGTAGAAGGGATGAAACATAAGACATTGCCGATACAGACAGTGCAGATGCATCCAGAAGCTAATCCTGGACCGTGGGATATTGAAAATATATTTGACAAGTTTGTAAAGGATTTGAAATGATAATGTAGTGTATTGATGATAAACTAAAAGATTCCACCACAACTGACGGCAGACGGACAACTTTGTTGTCCTACCGACCACCCCGACGGGGACCCGGTCGGTCTGCGTCAGTGGTGGAATCTTTTTAAGATAGTAAAAACAAAAAACCAAGAAAATGCCAAAAAGAACTGATATAAAAAAGATACTTGTAATCGGAAGCGGACCTATTGTTATAGGGCAGGCTGCTGAATTTGATTATTCAGGTACGCAAGCGTGCAAAGCACTGCGTGAAGAAGGCTATAAGGTTGTGCTTGTGAACTCTAATCCTGCTACTATAATGACTGATCCGGATATGGCTGATGCCATATATATCGAACCCCTAAACCCTGAAACTGTTGCAGAGATTATAAGAAAAGAAAAGCCAGATGGTTTATTGGGGACAATGGGCGGTCAGACAGGATTAAACTTAGCTGTTAAATTATCAAAAATGGGAATTCTTGAAGAATACAATGTAAAAGTTCTTGGAACATCAATTGCTTCAATAGAAGAAGGTGAAGATAGGGAATTGTTCAAAAATCTTATGAAGAGGATAGGTGAACCTATTCCAGAAAGCCAGACAGTAACAACAGTAGAACAAGCAAAAGAATTTGTAAAGAAAATAGGCCTTCCTGCTGTCATAAGACCTGCCTATACTTTAGGCGGAACAGGGGGAGGCATAGCCTTCACAGATGAAGAGCTTGAAGATATAACCCAACAAGGCATCAACCTATCTCCGATAAATCAGGTATTGATAGAAAAAGCCATCTTAGGTATAAATGAGTGGGGAGAATTTGAGCTAGAAGTTATGCGTGACAAAAATGACAACTGCATAATAATCTGTCCGATGGAAAACTTTGATCCAATGGGGATACATACAGGTGAAAGTATTGTAACTGCTCCAACTCAAACACTTAATGATCATGATTTCCAGGTCCTTAGGACATCTGCTATAAAGGTGATAAGGGCATTAAAGGTAGAAGGTGGATGTAATATTCAATTTGGATTAAACTACAAAACAGGGGAATACCGGATCATAGAAGTCAATCCAAGAGTTTCTCGTTCATCTGCACTTGCTTCAAAAGCAACTGGGTATCCTATTGCGAGAATAGCTGCAAAGATCGCTATTGGAATGACACTTGATGAGATACCTAATGATGTGACCAAAGAGACAAAAGCATGCTTTGAACCAACAATAGATTATGTTGTTGTTAAGATTCCAAGATGGCCTTTTGATAAGTTCAGCACAGCAGACAAAAGAATTGGAACACAGATGAAATCAACCGGAGAGACAATGGCCATAGGAAGGACTTTTGAAGAAGCACTTCAAAAAGCCATACGTTCCTTAGAAGTTGGAAGATTCGGCTTAGGCCATGATCCTAAAGATAAGATATCCAATAACAAAGAAGAGATCATCCAAAATCTAAAAGTTGCAACACACAAAAGGCTGATGTACATAAGGGATGCAATAAAGATAGGGATTACACCTTCAGAGATCCATAAACTTACTGGGATAAACCAATGGTTCCTTGAAAAGATAAAAAATATCTATGAGCTTGGAAACACTATAAAATTCACAAAAGAATCCATAACAGAAGCAAAAAGAAATGGATTCTCTGACATCCAGATAGCAGGGATAACAAAAAAGACAGAAGAAGACATAAGAAATTTCAGGAAAGAGAATAGCATATTGCCGACGTACAAGATGGTCGATACATGCGCAGCAGAATTTAAAGCATACACCCCTTACCTTTACTCAACCTATGAAAGTGAAGATGAATCGAATCCAACAGACAATGATAAAAAAGTGATAATTGTAGGTGGCGGCCCTATAAGAATCGGTCAGGGCATAGAATTCGATTATGCATGCGTCCACTCTGTCTTTGCTTTGAGGGAGATGGGTTATGAGGCTTTGATAATCAACAATAATCCTGAAACAGTTTCAACTGACTTTGATACTTCAGATAAACTTTATTTTGAGCCATTAACTTATGAAGATGTATTAAATATAATAGAAAGAGAAAATCCAAAAGGAGTTATACTTCAATTTGGTGGACAAACCCCTATAAACATGGCAATGAAACTCCAAAAAGCTGGCGTCAACATATTAGGGACACAACCAGAAGCCATAGATACAGCTGAAAACAGAAATAAATTTGGAGCTATATTGGATAAATTAAAGATACCCTCTGCAGAATGGGGTACTGCCTTTTCCTATGAAGAATCATTAAAAATAGCCAGCAGGATTACATACCCTATCTTAGTTCGTCCATCTTATGTCTTAGGCGGAAGAGCAATGCAGATTGTAGATAATGATGAGGAATTGGATAGTTATATGAAAGAAGCAGTGAATGTAAGCCCGGAACATCCTGTCCTGATAGACAAGTACTTAGGTAATGCAATAGAGCTTGATGTAGATGCTTTATGTGATGGAAAAGAAGTTTTTGTAGCTGCGATAATGGAACATATTGAAGAAGCAGGTGTCCATTCGGGAGACTCGGCTTGTGTGATACCACCTCAGAATATATCGCAAGAAATAAAAGACAGGGTGATAGATTATACTAAAAAACTTGCATTGGCATTAAACACAATTGGTTTGATCAATATGCAGATGGCTGTCAAAGATGATGCGGTATATATCTTAGAAGCTAATCCCAGGGCTTCAAGAACCGTACCTTATGTAAGCAAATCAGTAGGCATACCATTGGCAAAGATGGCAACAAAACTGATGCTTGGAAAAACATTAGATGACTTAGGTTTAAAAGAATACAAAGAGCCAAAATTTGTTTCTGTAAAGGAAGTTGTTTTCCCATTCTTAAAACTAAAAGGTGTAGATCCTGTTTTAGGGCCAGAGATGAAATCAACAGGCGAAGTCATGGGAATTGATGAAAATTTTGATAAGGCTTTTTACAAAGCACAGGCAGCAGCAGGTTCTGAATTACCTTCAAACGGCAATATAATAATGGCAATAGGGAGAGAAAGGCATAAAATAGAAGCAGTCCCTATAGCAAAAGAGTTAATCGAGATGGGCTTTAAGCTGTATTGCACAAAAGGTACATCAGAAGTTTTCAAAAAAAATGGGATTAGGTCAATAAAAGTGCCTAAATTAAGAGATGATTCATTACTACTAGAGATGATGAAAAATAATGGGATACAGTTAGTTATTAACCTACATAGGGGATCTCATGCAAAAAGTGATTCTGCTATAATAAGAAGAACATGTGTAGAACAAGGCATACCTTATATAACCAGAATGTCATCTGCAAAGGCATCTGTGAAAGCAATTAAAGCGCTAATTAATAATAAGATTTCAGTCAACTCGTTAGAGGAGTATTATACAAAATATAATTAAAATCTAGAACATAAAGTTTATAAAGTTAGTTTTTGATTGATTTAAGGGGGTAATAAAAATGTCAAAAAAAATACAAGGAATAGATAAGGTGCTAATAATAGGTTCTGGCCCGATAATCATCGGCCAAGCGTGTGAGTTTGATTATTCTGGAACACAGGCGTGTAAAGCGCTACGGGCTGCAGGCTATAAGATAGTCTTAGTCAACTCTAACCCTGCAACTATCATGACTGACCCGAAAATGGCAGATGCAACTTATATCGAGCCATTGACAGTCGAAACGATTGAGAAAATAATTATAAAAGAAAAGCCAGATGCATTATTGCCTAATCTAGGCGGACAGACCGGATTGAATCTGTCTTCAAAGCTTTTCAAAAGCGGATTTCTTCAAAAGCAGAATGTTAAGATTATAGGGGTGCAAGCAGATGCTATTGAAAGAGGGGAAGATAGGATAGAATTCAAAAAAACAATGAACAAGTTGGGAATACCTCTGCCATTGAGCGACCCTGCATATTCTGTTGAAGAAGCGCTTAAGATTGCAAAGCAGTTAGGCTATCCTGTAGTTATAAGGCCTGCTTATACAATGGGCGGAACAGGCGGTGGAATTGCATATAATGAAGAAGAGATGGAGATACTTGCAAATAGAGGTATAGCTGCAAGTATTGTAGGCCAGATTTTGATAGAAGAAGCAGTTATTGGGTGGGAAGAGCTTGAGCTTGAAGTTGTAAGAGACTCAAAAAACAATATGATAACTGTATGTTTTATAGAAAATATAGACCCTATGGGAGTTCACACAGGAGATTCGTTCTGTTCAGCGCCTATGCTGACTATCTCAAAAGATCTTCAGGAAAAGATGCAAGATTATTCATATAAAATTGTTGAGGCAATAGGTGTTATCGGAGGAACAAATATCCAATGGGCGCATAATCCTAAAGACGACAGATTAGTGATTATTGAGATCAATCCAAGAACATCGAGAAGCTCTGCGCTTGCTTCAAAAGCAACTGGGTTTCCGATTGCACTGGTTTCTGCAAAGCTTGCAGGAGGTTGCACCCTTGAAGACCTGCCTTACTGGAAAGGCGGAACATTAGACAAATATGTTCCTTCTGGAGATTATGTCGTTATAAAATTCGCCAGATGGGCATTTGAAAAATTCAAGGGCTCAGAAGATAAATTAGGAACGCAGATGAGAGCTGTTGGCGAAGTAATGAGCATAGGAAAAAATTACAAAGAGGCATTCCAAAAAGCAATAAGGTCTCTGGAAAAAGGAAGATATGGGCTAGGGTTTGCTAAAAATTTCAACAAGCTATCTGCTGAAGAATTGAAAAAGCTTCTTGCTTATCCAACAAGTGAAAGGCAGTTTGTAATGTACGAAGCATTAAGAAAAGGTGTAAGTGTTGAAGAGCTTTATGAGATGACAAAAATAAAGCACTGGTTTATCCAGCAGATGAAAGAGCTTGTTGAGCTTGAAGAAGAGATAATAACATACAAAGGAAAAGAGCTTCCTGACAAAATTTTGATCAAAGCAAAAGAAGATGGATTTTCTGATAAATACCTAAGCCAGATTTTAGGAGTAAAAGAAAAAGAGATGAGGGAAAAAAGAATAAAGCTGGGCAAGGTTGAGGCATGGGAGCCAGTCCCTGTAAGCGGAGCTGATGCTGCTTATTATTACTCAACTTATAATGCGCCTGATAAAGTCGGAGTGAGCCCTAACAAAAAAGTGATGATCTTAGGCGGAGGCCCAAACAGGATTGGGCAGGGAATAGAATTTGATTACACCTGCGTGCATGCAGCATTCACTTTAAGGGATGAAGGATATGAAACAATAATGGTAAACTGCAACCCAGAAACAGTATCTACAGATTATGACACATCTGACAAGCTTTATTTTGAGCCGCTTACTGTTGAAGATGTATTGAGCATATATAATAAAGAGAATCCGATAGGGGTAATAGCTCAATTTGGAGGGCAGACTCCTTTGAATCTTGCAAGAGAGCTTGAAGAAGCTGGAGTAAAAATACTTGGGACAAGCCCTGAAAGCATAGACCTTGCAGAAGACAGGGAGAGATTCAGGCAGGTAATGATAAAATTGGGAATTCCACAGCCAGAAAGCGGAACTGCAAAATCATTAAAAGAAGCACTGGAGATTGCAAAAAAAATAGGCTATCCTCTTATGGTAAGGCCGTCTTATGTTCTTGGTGGAAGGGGGATGGAAGTTGTTTATGATGAAAAAATGCTTACCAGCTATGTGAATGCAGCAGTGGATATGTCTGAAGACAGGCCTATACTTATTGACAGATTCCTTGATAAT
>JAHJAV010000049.1 GCA_018813685.1 Nanobdellota archaeon
ATAAAAATATAAGAAAGTAATAGTATGAAAAAATTAGTTTTGTTGGTTATGATTATTGTATTAATGCCGTTTGTGTTTGCTGGCTTGCTGTTTGATGATTGGGTTGAGGATAAGGAGACTTTTCTGGCAGGGGATAATTCTTTTTATGTGAGGTATTTTGAAGCTACTCAAAAGCTGTCTTTTAAGATGAATAGTTTGGGGGGCATGATGTATGTTGGCGAGTGTGAAACCCAAAATGAGATAAAATACTGCTTTGAAGAGTTAAATTATCCCAAAATTAAGGTCAAGATAAGCTCCTTAGAGCCGGATATAAGCATTGAAAGGAGTTTTTCTACTGCTTCACCCAATCTAAATGAGCAAGTTATAGTTATAGTTAAATTGACAAATAATGGAGATAAAGGGGCTTCAAATGTAATGTATTATGATGCTTATCCTGCTGGATTAAGGGTATTTTCTGAGAAGAATGCGGGGGAATGGCAAGGTAATATTGCTGCTGGAAGAACTGAAGAGTTTAGGTATAGCCTAAGGGCAGAAGAGATTGTATCTTATGATTCAATAGCAACTGTGTCTTATAAATTTAATGGAAAGGAAAAAACACAAAAATCTTCTTCAATAAGCATAAAAGTAAAAAAGCCATTAAGTTTTACAGGGGAGTTTTCACAGGAAGCAGCTGACAAAAACGAAGCTGTTACATATAATCTAACAATAACTAATGAGGATAGCTCTAGCAAGATGGATGTAACTAAGATAGAGATAAATTTAGATGAGAGACTTGATTTGGTAAGTGCAAAGAGTGACTTGAAGATTGAGGGAAAAAAGCTTAGTTTCAAAGGGAATTTAGATAAAGGGCAAAGTAAAAACTTATGGGTTAAGGTAAAGGCTGATAGGGTAGGAACTTTCAAGGTATCTGCTTCTGCTAATGTAGAAGTAGGGGGTAAGAAGTTTGAAGAAAATATTGAAAAAACATTTAATGTGGGAATATCTGATATAATGCCTATATTGAGCATAAATGAAAGCGTAAAGTCAAATTCACCCTATAAGTTATCGGTTTCTGTTAAAAATTATGGAAAAGAAGAGATAAAAAATGTCAATATCTTAGTCAAGAGTGATTTATTCAGTGATATGAAAGACAAGAAGAATATTGCTGCTGGATCAACTTATAAGATGATTGATTCAACACTTACTGCACCTTATGCTGAAGAGGACAAAAAATACAATATTGCAGTGAGCGGAACTTATGTTTCTTCTTCTGGGAAAAGCTATACATTTGAGAAGTCTGCGCAAATGACTGTAAAAGCTGTCCCTAAGATAGTTGAGATAGTAAAAGAGTATAATAAAGAAGAAGCTTATTTGGGTGATGTAATAGAGGTAAGTGTTAAAGTAAAGAACAGGAAAAGCGAGAATGTTGAGGAGATTGATGTTTCAGACATATTTCCTAAAGAAATCAGGTCTTCTTTAAAGGGCGAGACAACTGGGTACATAGGAGTATTAGGGCCGAATGAGGAAAAGAAAGTATATTCATATTCTGTTACTGTGCCTAAGGATTATAAAAATGGCGAAATTGAATTTAAGACAAACCTTAATGTCAAGGTTGATGGGCAGTTGACCATATTGAAGAAAGTAGATACAATCAAGATTGTTAAGGGTGAAATGCTAGAAAGTGCAGAAGAAGGGAAGAAGACTGAAATCAAAGATGATGAACAGCAAGAAAAGAATGAAACTGATGATGGATTAAATGAAAGTGAAGTTGTTGAAGGGGAAAAAGGAGTGTTTAGCAAAATAACTAATTGGATAAAAAATATATTCAGAAAAAAGTAGTTTATTCGTTCTCTACTCTTGGAGCGAGAATAAAGCTTAATGATATCTTATCTATTGTCTTGAAATCAAGCCTTAATGGATAGTCATTGTTGAACCTGATTTCAACGTTTTCACTAAGTTTTGAACCGCCAATCATCTTTTTAAGATATTCTATGCTGTATTTTGACTTTACTTTTTCATTGGCTTCTATCTTTATGCTATCTGATGCACTTATCTCTATTTTTGCCTGTGAAAGGTCACCTGATGCGTGGATGTTGAATTTTCCCTGTTCAACTTCTAAAGTTACTGATTCTGCAACAATGTCTGCGTCTTCTATTGCGCCTGTAAGTGTAGAAGATGGCATAGTGACTGCTATCGGGAACTTTAAGTCAGGTATTTTTTGCTCTTTTTCTTCAAGTTCTATGATTGGAAGATTGAATGTTCTTGTAGTGTTGCCTCTTAACTGTATGCTTAGCTTATTATCTTTTGTAAGTTCAAGACTTAGCATGTCATTAGAGCTTACCCTCCTTAGGATCTGCTTAAGGTTTCCTAAGTTAATAGCTATCTGTGTTTCTTCTTTTACATCATATTCTGTAAAGCAGGAGCTTAATAGCTTGAATATGACCATTGCCACATTGGCAGGGTCCATTGCTACTAATTCCATAGCGTCTTTGCTGACTTTGAATCTTGCCTCATTAACTAGTTCAGAAATTATGTTTATGCTGTCTTTAAGATAAGTTGGTTCTGCTAATGTTAATTTCATATTTGACACCCCCTAAATTCGAGATTTTAGTAATGTATCCTTATTTAAATGCTTTGCGGTTCTCAAAAAGATAGTTTGTCCCCATCGTGTATAAGATGGACAGTTTTACCTTTCTTATAGCCTTTTTCGATTGCTAAGTCAACTAAAGATTGTTTCATCTCGTCGTCGCCATGAGCAGGTATTATGTTTTCTGGATTAACCAGATTTAGAAGGTCCCTTAAGTCTTCTTTTGAGGCGTGGCCTGAAGTATGAATATCCCTAAATATTCTTACTCCATGCGCCCTTAGGCCTTTTTCAAGCTCTGCCCTGTTTCTTATGTTTATTTCGCTAGGGATTACTGTGCATGAGAATATAACATGGTCTTCCTGGTTGAATTTGAATGGTATCTTGCCTGTGACTATCTTTGAAAGTGTTGATTTTGGTTCGCCCTGGTGGCCTGTAACAACAAGAAGGTATTTTGAAGTTCCATCTTTTTGTATTTGCTGCAGCCTCTTTTTTATTTGTTTTCCGAATCTTACGATTTCTGCTTCTTTTGAGAAATTGACTAATCCGATGTTTTCTCCTGCTTCTGAGTATTTAGCAAGACTTCTGCCTAAGAAGACTATCTTTCTGTTCATCTTTTTTCCGAATTCGATTATTGATTTTAATCTTGCTAAGTGAGAAGCGAATGTTGTTACAATTACTGTCTTGCCTTTTGAGTCAACGCCAAGCATTACATCCCTTAGCATCTCTTTTGCAACTAATTCTGAAGGTGTTTTTATCGGCTGTTTGGCTCTTGTGCAATCGCAGATAAGGGCTTTTACACCTTGTTTTCCTAGTTCTGCTAATCTTTCATAGTTTGGCTTTTTGCCTATTGTGGGGTGATTGTCAAATTTGAAGTCATTAGCATAGATTATAGTGCCTTGTTTTGAGTGGATAGCTACCATAACTGTCTGAGGGGTGCTATGAGTCATGTTTATGAATTCTATGGTTATGTTTTCTGATAATTTGTAATGAGAATTTACATTTAGAATTTTTATTTCATTCTTTAGCTTTATCCTTTCATCCCTGCTTATTGCTTTTATGACTTCTGCTGTGAAGGGAGTGCATAATATAGGAGCATCATATTTGTTTGCCAAGAAGATTAAAGCACCTACATGGTCTAAGTGAGCATGTGTTGGAACAATCGCTTTTACTTTAGTTCTCCAGTCTTTTATGACGGAGTCATTGGGTATTGCTCCAACTCTTGCTAAGTCATGAGCGCTTAGCTCTACTAACTCGTCTTCGTCTTGTTCAGTATATCTTATGTAGTTGTCTAGCTGAAGGCCCATATCAATGATGACGACTTCATCATCAACTTTAACTGCTGTCATGTTCTTTCCAACTTCGTTATAGCCGCCAACTGCGCAGATTTGTATCATTTTAAGTTAATATTCAAGGAGTAAGTATATAAAAACTATGTTTTTATAATACTCAAACAGGGTTTGAGATATATAAAAACTATGTTTTTATAATACTCAAACAGGGTTTGAGATATATAAAAACTTGGGTGTTATGGCCCTCAAATAAGGTTTGAGGTATAAACTGCCTATTGCCCCCTAAAAACCCAAATCATATTTGCAATAAAGAAGTAGCTACCTATACCTAACAATACAAACTTATTTTTGTATAATTGCATTAAATATTCTAAATAGATGATCTGAAAATTAGTTAGGAAAGCGACTAGAGTTAGAGATAGAATAATATCTGTTAGGGCATGAAACACAGCTAATTTGGTTATGTGCCCTTCTCCAACATATCCGATAAGAGTGAGCATATTTAGTAAAGCAAAAACAAAGAATAATGATAAAGATACTAAAACTAACTGCGAAAGGTAATCCACCTTTAATAGATTTAAAGAGTATATTATCAATAAGATTCCAGAAAGCATTCCAAATCCTACATCCCAAAACCTCAATATTTTACCCATGGTTTATCTACAATTAGAATTAATATAAAAATGTTTGTTTGATAATAAATGATGTACACCTAAGTGACATATGCCATTAGGGAATACAGTTTAATAATAAATGAGAATAAAATGCGGGGAGGAGGATTCGAACCCCCGTAAGCACTAAGCTAATAGATGGCCCATTGAGCATATCATCGATATCTTTTGGAAACCTCATTGCCCGTTAACTTGAGTTTGGATGTTTAGTACCTATCATTACCAAACGCTATCCCGTTTGGCCACTCCGGCATCCCCGCAATGGAGTGAATAAGAACAGAAAACTAATTCATTTTAAAAATGTTGCTAAAAAAGGTAAATTTAGCCCGTTAAATGCTCTGAAGGATGTAAAACATCTTTCATTAAGTTATCACATCTTTTTATCAATTCAGGTGATTCGTGGAATGGATTTAATGTGACTCGAGATTTGCTTAAAATGTCTTGTTTTATCTTTTCGAAAAGGTCTTGGTTGCATCTAAGCCTATCCATAAAATATTCAACTTTAAAAAAAACAGATAACATACTGATCATCATCTCATTAGGCACTTTTTTCTTGAGACTGGGCTGAAACGGAAGCAAAAGAAGGTCTAAGTATTCGACAAGATCGCTTCCTTCTTCTTCTGCTGGTTGAGAGTAATCGAAGTCACAAACTAAGTAACCATTGTTTCTGAAGAATTTTTGCCTCCATATTGGATGAAAAGAAGATTTTATGTCTGTTTTGATCTCTTCGTCAGTCATCTTGTAAGGATCATTAACTTCTGCAAAGATTCCTGCGGGCCATTCGTTTCTTACTAAACTGTCTTTGTATAAAGTTTCCACTAATTTTTTATGTATTAAGGGAACTCCTTTTTTCCTATGTTCTTCTAATACAAAGATATACCATAATGCACCAAAACTCACCCGTTTTTCACGTATTTTATAATCAGAGGTCATATAATCAAACATGATTGCCCCTACTGGTTCATTGCCGCACATAAGAACAAAAAAATGATATATTCTTCCTTGGTATCTTTGTGAAAGCGATCTTGTTAACTTATCAATATCTGACCTCTCATCCTCATCAGGGAAAAGGGTAGTGTAAGGCCCATCATAAACTTTCTGGAGGAGTTCATTAGGGACTGGAGGAACAATTTCCCTAATAGAATATCTTTGATGAAAACGTTGTTTTCTATATCTAGGCAGTCTTTTGAATTCAACTATAATTGAAAAGAATGTCCTCTTTAAGCGAATAGCAATCAGAGATTCGTCATGAAAAAGGTGAAAAAGAGTTGTATGTTTTGTCAAGTCTGAAACCAAATGAGCAAAATTTATTTTCTTAAGGTATTTGTCCTGTTGGATTAAAATTAATTTAAGTGATTTTAAGTCATTACGAAATGATTGAAGAAAACTTTGTATTGTGGCTAAAATTTCTTGATATCGTTTTTGGGGTGGTGATTTTCTTAATTGATAATATACTCCAAGAATTTCTTTTAGGAATTCTTCATCCTGCAAATCGTTTTTTTCAAGTGATGATATTTTTTCAAGTAGGAGTTTATTGTGTGACTTAATTCTACTAAAGAGTTGCGTCGCTTTTCCTGCACTAAACCTTTTTGAATCCCATAATCTGAGGATGACTTTTACATCTTCAATTTTTTTAGTGTGAGCATCCATAAGCTGCTCGAGCAATTCTATGCTATTTTTGGTTGTGTGTGTTAGCTTATCAAAATCATCTCTAAGAAAGTCAACTAGTTCCTTGTATGGCTCCATTAATAATTTTGTATGAATCAGTAATATAAACTTTTCTATTTAAAATTTAATTTAATCAAAGTTTAAGACAAAGAATTTAATTTATCTTCTATCTCGTTGAGTTCTGATTCTAGCTTTTCTATCTCTGACTTTTCAGAAGGTTTTTCGGCTATTACTGGAGCTTTCTTTATTATTCTTGGCTTTGGTTCAGCTGCTTTCTTTGGTTCTGGTTTTTTTATCTCGCCATCTTTAACATGAGGCAAGCTGTTTCTTAAAGCAGTTATTGATCTTGAGAGGTCTTTTAAGTCTGATTTAAGCTGTTTTGTAAGTATGGATTTTTCTTCTCTTACTGCTTTGAAGCTTTCGAAGAATTTTAAGGATTCCAAAATACCTTTAGAGCATTCTAACATGCCTTTTCTAAGTTCATCCTTGTCTGTTATTCCGACGAAAAGCGGATTCTCTTCTTTTTTTGCCATTTTTACATTGAAGCTG
>JAHJAV010000050.1 GCA_018813685.1 Nanobdellota archaeon
ATTGAAGATGCTTCTTCAGTCTATGTAGTGGATTATGATTATAATAAGTATCCTGTAAGTATAGTTGGAACTGCTTCAAATGTGGATTTGGCTGTATTGAAGATAGAATACAACAAAACATTTGATTATCTGGATTTTGCAGACAGTTCAGATATTAGAGTTGGACAGAGAGTGATTGCAGTTGGGAATCCATTAGGGCTTTCGTTTAGTGTTACAGAAGGAATAATAAGTTCTGTAAATAGGGTTGTAGACAGTACTGGAATTGGTTATATACAGACCGATGTTCCGATAAATGCAGGAAATTCAGGAGGGCCATTGATCAATTCAAATAGTAAGATAGTTGGGATAAATACTTTTAAGTTATTGGATACAGAAGGTTTAGGATTTGCTATACCTGCTGATGCTGCAGAGAGTATTGCAGAGCAGGCTGTTAAGTAGATTTCTTTTTTTCCAGGTATTTATCAAAAGCTAATTCTTCTGGTATGCAGCTGCCATTTTTTAATTCAGAAGGATATAATCTGCATATCTTTGGCCTAAAGTTGTAGATTTTGCACTCTGCTGTTTTTCCCTTCTTTAAGAAGATGCACCATCCATCTTTGTTTTTTAAGTAATTGTTGTTAAGGTTGTCTGTGTAGATGAAATCGTCTTCTTTGTATCCTAATTTTTTTATTCTTTTGATGTCTTCTTTATATAATCTAGGGGGATTGCAGCATTTTCCGCAGCGTTTGCATTTGTGAGCCATTTGTTGAGTTATAGGATATCATGTATTTGAAGTTTTTGGTAAAAATATGGATTAGTCTAAGAGGAACCTTAGCAAAAGGTTTATATATTTAAGTTTCCTAAGGAAAAAACTAAGAGTGAAAATATAATCTGATGAAAATGAAAGTGAAAAAAACCAGAATGATTCAGGTGATTGTCATTGTACTGGTGTTATTTTATTTGATGGCTCAATCTGTAAAGGCAGATGAGCCGAATGACTGGCCTGGTGATTATCCTGATGACCCTGGTGGTGATGAGCCTAATCCTGACGATCCTATTGATCCTGGTGATAATCCCCCATATGACGATAAATGTTCAATAGATACATTTGAATCCGAATGCGCTGAATGTGTGACTGTAGAAATAGATGGTCATGAAGTAACTAGGATTGAAACAGATGATTCACTATGCGGAGGATGCGGGGAATGTTATGATCAAAGCACTGATCCCAGGTGTGGAGGGGATGATAATTGCGGCGGATACATTTGCAGGCCTAACAGCAACATATGCACTGAATTATGCCAGGACTGCCGGCGCGATGGTGATAGCGGCCCTCTTGAGTGTGTAGGCGCAAGTGATATTATCTGCGGAGACTGCGGGATTTGCAGGTCAGGCACTTGTACTCCTTATGATCCAAAGATTCCTGTCTGCAATGAGTGCAAATGCGATGATGAAGGATGCAATAATGCTCCAAAAGAAGAGGGCTCAGAGGTTGAATATACGGATGGAGAGGGCAACACAATCAAGGATGAATGCAAAGAGTGTGATGGAAACGGCAGTGTTAGGAATGTGGCAAATGGAGAGCCAGTAGTTGATGGGAAAACCTGCACACTTGATGAGCCTATTCAGGATATCTTTAATGAGGAATATACAGAAGGCTATTGCTATAATGGGATGTGCGGTCGGGAGATATGTGATAGGATAGATAATATTGGAGATGGACTTACTGATGAATATTTAGTTGAATTTAGTGAAACACCCTGCTCAGAAGAATCCTGTTCAGAATGTTCTGGAGATTCATGCCCTGTAGAAGACTCTTGTTTTATATGTTGTGATACAGCAGACATTTGTGTCAGTGGAAGCTGCACTAAGAAGAATAAGGTATGCAACAGCAAACCTGTAATCACAGGCAGCGACCTGGGGGTTGTATACGGAAAAGGCGATTCATTTGAGTTCAAGTCATTCACAGAAGATTCCGGAGAGGAGGACAGCTGCAAGAATGGCATGATAGCAGGCAGCCAATTGGATGATTACAAGGAAGCGAGCAAAGCTTCTAATGTAAGGATAGGGGATGCAGAAACTAAGTTTTCTGGATTAACCTTTAATTTTGGCAAAAGGGAGGATGGGGCCTGCAAAGCAGATGGAGATTATTCATCCGGCTTAACCTATGAACCAGACCCTGAGGTTAAAGATGAAGACCTGCCTAAGGCAGCAGATTTCTGCCTAAAGGTAACAGACAAAGACACAAAAGGAGAGGGTAAATTAGATTCTACAGTAAAGGGGGTTTCTGCGTTGTTGTGTCCTGACGGAGATGTTGAGATAGGAAGGGGCATAATAAACCTCCGTATAATTGCAGAGCCGATAGTAACACAGTTAAAAGTATCAAGCGTCGTAGAACCATTAAGGTTACAAACAAATGTTATAAAGATTTACTTTGGTCCTGATGAAGATAAATGTGGTTTGCCTTCTTCTCCAATATCACTTATTCTATTTATACAATCAAAAGATGAGAAAGGGATGAATGCTCTTGATCTAAATGGGGCAGATGCCTTTAAAAGATATGTACCAATACCGGGCGTTTCATTTAGAGAAGATATTATAATTCCAAAACCAGATTATAAAGGAAAAAAAGATTATAAATATGGCAAGAACTATGAGTTAACTATAAACATTCAAATAGAAAAATCAGGTAACTTCCAATTAAAGATGAGTATTGATAAATCATATGAATTTGATAAACTTATAAAAAAAATATGGGCATGGCCAGATGTCTACAAACATATAAGAAAAAAACATACTACAAAACCAGTAATGATAGGAACTGATGAACTAAAGTCAATTATTTCTAATTTAAATCCGGACAAGGAATCAACTGCAGAAATAAAGTGCACAGAAACAGATAATCCTTACTCGATACATTGCGAATTAAATGTGTATCTTAAATCTGTCATGGCATTGTTTCAAGCATGGATGAGAGGTTCAATTGATAGCAACATAAATGGCGAAAGGCTCATAGATCTATACCAATGCTGCCCGAGAATAGTGGATATAATTCCACGAGCCAGCACAACAGCATCAAGCACAAACAGCTTCTATCTTCTAAGAGATAAAGATAATTTTACTTATTCAGGCATTGCCTATCATTTTGGTCCAGAAGGAATCTTATTCAACAATGGAGTAAATATCACTATTGATGAGTCAGATATTCATGATATGTCTGATTTATATTCATTCCATTTTACAGATGATGAAATCAATGAACAATGTGATATACAATTAATTGATGAAGACCAAAAAACAATTGACAGTAACCCAAACTTCTTAGAAGCAGAGAATATAAGAATAGACTTTCCTGAAGACACCTTATCTCAACCAACTGATTTATTCATAAAGAAAGTAATGCTAGACTGCCAAAAGATAAACGAAACACCCCAAGAAGATACAGATAAGGATGGCATCTATGATGAAAATGATAACTGTTATACTATGTATAATCCTAGCCAGGAGGATATAAACGGCAATGGCATTGGTGATATTTGCGAACCGTATAATTCTAGAAACTTACCAGAGATTGAATCTCAATTATGGAATGATGTAAGTGTTACTGAAAACAACATTGAATTAAATCTATTGCTGACCAAACCAGCCCATGTTTTAATCAGCTCATATGACCCCCCAGAACTAGTTTATTCCAATCAAATATACTATATTGAGCCAGAACCAAATCCAGAAAATGCTAGCCTGTTAGTCACAATAAACTTCAACAATCCAGCAGACATAACTGACCCAGAATTGATCAAGCCAATATTTGTAGATCCATCAGAGATAGACAAACTGCTTCAGCATTATGACTCAGTAAATAATCTATTCCTTTTCTCAACACAATTAGATGAAAACAATCCAGAATATCATTACAACAACATCAATATACAATCTTTTAACATAACAGAACCAATGACTGTTCAGGTAAATGAAATAAACTTAGGAAACTCAAATTTCTACTCAGGAGACTGGAACAATGATAAGATATTGACTGAAGAAGAATTACTAAATGTAATCAACAAGTGGATTTTAAACATAACTTTTTTGGATGACGCAATTAATCATATAGAAAAAGGGATTGATTAACCTTATTTTAATCCTACAACCTCTCTGTTCCCTGCATTATCCCCTACACTTAAAGAATAATTTATATTGGGGTCTATCCCTCCATTGATTAAAGCAGATTTAGTTATCAGCACATCCAGTTGATGCCTTCCTCCCTGAAGCCTGTAAACAACATTCCCCTTTTCATCAACTATTTTAGCGGCACTTATGCCATCCCTGTCATGGGCTTTAATCTCAAAACCTTCCGATGTTCTTCTAAAAACAACATTATCAATTCCTGGGCTATTTGCTTGGCTTCTCTCTTTGGCTCTTGTGATATTGCCTTCCTTATCTTCAACAACAAGAACATACTCTTCCCTAGGATCCAGACCTTTATCATTATCATAAGGTATTGTTAAAGTAAAACCATGGTATCTTGAGAAATCAATTTCATTGGCTAAGTCATACACCTCTTTTCCACTTTTATCAACTAAATAAGCCCTTTTTATGCCTCTTTTATTATAAACATCAACCTTAAATGAAGGATCAAATCTTTCAGAGCCCTGTTTAGGAATCCCATCATATAGTTCTGCCTGGTTAGGCAATCCAGTACAACTAGTTAAGTTAAGGGTTAACATAGTTAAACCCCAAGAAACTAACTTCCTTAAAATGCCAGGGCTTCGAAGTTGGCTTGTTTCTACAGCTTCATGCCTAACATCATCTAAGTCTTTAACCGGATTTGGGTTAACTGGATTTGGATTGTATTGCGTGTCCATATTTGTATTCATCTCCTTATACATCTCTGAGCACATCTACTATATAAATCTTTTGTTTTTATTACCACTTAAGCGTGATAAAAATATAGCATATTTTATCTAATAAATATTTTCAACATCTAAATTATATACATTTCACTATAGAAATCTTTATATACTAGTGAATCTAGAAAAAAAGCTACATCTAGTGATTTCGTCGGTGTTTACCAC
>JAHJAV010000051.1 GCA_018813685.1 Nanobdellota archaeon
AATGGAAAGGTTTAAAAATGGATTTGGATTTCTGAAAGTTGGAATATGTTTGATATGATGGAAATCCAAAAATCTAAACGAAACCAAGTTAAAAAATGCAAACATACTTTGGGCAAAGGCTAAAAGAAGAAGGGATTGAGTTAGAAGCCAGACTAGATTCTCTTACCAAACTTGCTGTAGAAACAAGAGCACGAGAATTATATGGGACCATTAGAAGGCTAAGAGTAATGAGCTCAGGAACAGAAGTAGCAAGACATGAAGAAGACCACCAAGAAGCAATCGATAAAGGAATTGGATTTATTGTAGCAAGCGTTTTATCAAGATATCATGCTCATTCAGAAATAGAAATAAATAATAATGATGTAACTAGATTAAAAGGAATGATCGAACATTACCAGGATATTGATTTTCGAATGCATTATCGGGGAAAACTATATCATCTAAACCAAGTAGATCTAAGTGAGATTCAACTCAAAAAAGGAGAATATGCAGCAATATATGCCCATGACATCCAAGGTGATGAAACAAGAGCAAAAAATGCAGTAGATAACCTGGTAAGGTTCTTAGGTAATGAAATATCAAAAGAAGATGAATATGCCCATTACCTACACAAGCCAGAAATAGAAGTGAATATAGGTGATGGAACAGGTGTAATACACTTATGTCCAGCCACATTGCTTGTAACGGCAGCGCAAAAATATAAAGGAAATGTAATGATAAGGTATGGGAGTGAGACTTTCGATGCAAAAAGTATTTTAAGTATATTAATGCATGCAATAAGAAATGGGCACAAACTAACATTTTTATATGAACCTAATAAGGGAAGCGATTCAGAAGAAGTACATCGATCCATAATTAGTGTTCTAAACACATAATCAACCAGGAAAATAATAACTACTTCCCTAATCCAAACCGCAAATAAGCTATTTCCATCTTTCAATTTGAAAAACCTTTATAAACACCTCAATCTCTCTAACTTAACTTAAAACACTCAAGGTGATAAAATGCTGTCAAAAGAACTTAAAAAAACATTCCTGGAAAAAAAAGACCTGTTCACAGACATCTTAGGCCAGGACAATATAAAACATCAGATAAAATCAGCTCTATTGATGAACAGGCATATAATAATTGTCGGTCCTCCGGGAATAGGAAAAACAACACTAGCAAAAAACATCGCTAAACTATTGCCAGAAGGATTAAAGAACTTTGTAAGAGTTCAAGGCTCACCAGACCTTACAGCAGAGGATTTATTAGGGGATATCAACCCGATCAAAGCCCTAAAATACGGCCCTCTAAGCCTGGAGGCATTCCAAAAAGGAAAAATCTTCAAAGCAGACAAAGGTATTTTATTCTTTGACGAAATCAACAGATGCCCTGAAAAGCTTCAGAACGCCTTATTGCAGGTTTTAGAAGAAGGAAAAGCAACAATAGGCTCTTATGATGTTGACTTTAACATAGACTTCATCTTCATAGGAACAATGAATCCAGAAGATTCCTCAACAGAAAGATTGTCAGATGTCTTATTAGACAGGTTCGACCTTATCTACATGGGCTATCCAGAAACAATAGAGATAGAAAAAAAGATTATTCTGGAAAAAGGAGAAAAACTAGAAGTTAACTTTCCAGAAAAATTATTGCACTCAGCAGTCCACTTTGTAAGATTATTAAGAGAAGATGAAAAACTGGAAAAAAAACCCTCTGTAAGAGCTTCTTTGGGATTATATGAAAGAGCCCAAAGCAATGCTCTGCTCCAAGGAAGAAAGACAGTAAAATTCGAAGACATAGAGGAAGCAGTAATATCTGTCTTAGCCCATAGGATACAATTAAAGCCTTCTGTAAAATATTTAAAAGACCCATCTGAGTTTATCAGAGAAGAGTTTAAGAAATTCCTTGAGTCAGCCCAGGAATTGAATGAAAGGGGTGAGTATCGGTAGCCTAAGTGATGAAGAGATAGAATTAAAAGAGCAAAGCTCAGCAGAAGAGCTTGCTGGAAAACTCTCTAAACAAGACGAAGAGAACAAGCTTATGAATTCTGTCATGGAAAATGACGAGCAGACAATAGACGACGGAAAGACAATAAAAGAAGCCCTTAATCAGGGAATAGGCGCTTTCACACCAGATTTGATGTTTGAGCAGTTAGTAAAAAACTACTCAATAGCCAAACAGATTTATGGTCCTTCTCTGATAAGGCAGCTTACAACCTATGATGAAAACTACCTAAGCAGAAACATAAAGATTCCCGAATTCCAGAAAGAGCTGAAGAAAAAACTAGGAGAAAATATCGAAAGATTAAAAGATGAAAACCTTATACAAAAAGATGGAACAATCTCAGACAAAGGCATTGAATTAGCTTCTTTAATATTATACACAGAAGAACTGGATAATCTAATCCCGAAAGGAATCCTAGGGGAAAAGCTCCATAAAAAGGCATTTGTCTACGGCGACAAAGAAGATACAAAAAACTACAAAAAAGGAGATAGATACAGGGACATTGCCATAAAAAAATCATTAAAACTGGCAATAAGAAGAGGCCATGCAAAATTAAATGAAAAAGACCTAAAAACATTTGAAAAACAAAGCAAAGGCCAAATCTGCTTAATCTATGCATTAGATGCTTCTGGTTCGATGAAAGGAAAAAAGATAGAGACCTGTAAAAAAGCAGGCATTGCTCTAGCATACAAAGCAATAGAAGAAAAAGACAAAGTAGGATTGATTGTATTTGGCTCAGAGATAAAAGAATTTATAGAGCCAACAACTGATTTCAGAAGATTATTGACAGAAATAACAAAAATCAAAGCTTCAAAAGAAACAAACATCTCAGACACTATAAAAAAAGCAATAGAGATTTTTCCAAGTAAAGAGATTACAAAACACCTTTTATTATTGACAGATGCATTGCCGACAGTAGGTGAAGAGCCAGAAAAAGACACTTTAGAGGCTGTTTCCTTAGCAAGAAGCAATGGAATAACTATTTCTTTGATAGGCATTCAATTAGACGAGCAGGGAAAAGAGCTTGCAGAAAAGATAACAGCCCTGGCAGAAGGAAAACTGTATATTGTCAAAGACTTAGAAGAGATAGATAAGATAGTTCTTGAAGATTATTATGGGGTGATTTAAGCCTACATTCCCCTAATATAATCCGGATGAAGTCTAACATAAAAAGAATGAGCGTTTTCATGAGATCTTCCTTTCTCAAGGATGCCTTCACATACCAAACAATCTATAACCTTCTGTCTAGCCTTATTTATTCTTTGTCTGACTGACTGGCTATATTGGAACCGATCTAATTCAAGTACATGCAGATAATCAACATCTTTTAAGCTCATTGCAGAAACTCTATCATATATGCGCCTAGAACGGTTATCCCTAAAAAGATGCACAGAGGAATCATAATCTTCCCCCTCACAATATTCTTCTCCCCCAGCATAATCCTGTAACAGACAATCCAAGAAACGCTGTGCCATCTCTGTATGCCTTATTGTTAGTGTTTTCCATAAACTAGCTTCTAACTGCATGTTTGAAATCCAAAATTTTTCATCAGTATTTCCATAGGGTGTCTTTGTAAAATTAAAAGGAAAGATTTCTCTATAATGAGCTATAACCCTTAAGATATCTGAGGTATCAAATAAAATTCGTCTTCCATGATACACACCAGGTATTCTAAGAGGATTAATCCCAACTGACGGTGCAGATTTTAAAATATCTGGATTTATCTCACTTGAGAGCTCACTGAGAAAGATTCCCCCTATTTCTCCATAATCAACATTTCTCCATCCATGCTCTTCACCCAATGGTACATGTATTGGAAAGCGTTCCGCTCGCCTGGTCATAGCAATAAGTAAAGAGTTAAGATAGATTAAAGTCTGATTTATATCACTGGATGCCATTTTAAACAAAGGCACGATTATCTATTTTAAAATCTTTCTATTTTTATCTTTACTAAGTAATTACAACCATAGCAGGTGATTTCCCCGTTTACCAAAAAAACGTGTGAATTTTCTTATAATTTTAAATATAACCTCTTAAATTAGATATATTTATGAAACTCTTAGCCTTTGTAGACCTTCACGGCTCGCACAAAGCTCTCGAAGAAATAAAGAAAAAATCAAAAAAAGCAGATATGATCCTATGCGCAGGAGATGTTTCTATATTTGAAAATGATTTGCAGTCGATCCTGCATCAACTTAACAAGCTTAACAAAAAAGTTCTGATAATCCCAGGAAACCACGAATCAGGAATATACATAACCATGCTTGCAAAACCATTCAAGAATATAGTTAACATCCACAAAAAACTCTTGGTTCACTCAGATATTGTATTCTTAGGCTATGGCGGAGGCGGCTTTTCAATGGTGGATAAGCAATTTGAAAAGATAAGCAAAAAGATGGAAAGGGATATCAAAAAAAATAAAGGAAAAAAAGTCATCTTGATCACCCACGCTCCGCCATACAAAACAAAAATAGACAAGATAATGGAAGAGCACTGCGGCAATAAAAGCATAAAGAGATTCATCCTGAAAATAAAGCCGGATTTAGTCATTTCAGGCCACCTTCATGAAAACGCAGGAAAGCACGACAAGATAGAAAAGACTAAAGTGATTAATCCAGGGCCATTTGGAAAGATAATCTCCATTTAATGTTACTATTACAAAATAGAAAACTTTTTATATGAATCCCTATAACCCAAAGCTATGGATGGAAATGGGGGGGTTGTTGAAGGGTTGTTGGCTAACTTATTTTGGAGTGATCCTTCTTCTGAAGAATTTAAAGAGAATTACGACGTTGCAAATCATAGAATCGGGGGTATAGGAGAAAAGCCAGTTGCAGAAGGTTTCAGAATGCAATTAGAGGCAATAACAAGGGAAATAGATGGTGCTTTTCAAATTAATACTACTGAAGAACTATTAGCTCAAATTCCTGCAAGGCAGCAGGCTCTTGCACCAGGAAAACCTCAGGTATTGGTAGGGCTGCATACATATAATGGATATCTCCAAAGAGTATATATTGACCAAAGGCGTATAGCAGATGACCCCACCCCCCATTATTTACTTATCAACCAAATTAGCCTGCAGCAAGATGAACCTATACAAGCACTAAGGGGGAGATTAAGTGGCTTGATTCAATCTGGCCTTGTCAGAAAAGTAGGTTCACCAAAACCTAAAGAGCTGGTTGCATTACCAATAGAATCTGATGAGGCTGAAATATACAGGTTTTATAAACCTAAAACTGGAGAGACAACAACCTATTTTGTACAGATTAAGGGCAGGGATGTTGCGTTTTACCAACCCAGAAAAGGAAACTATAAAATAGAAAATATACAGTCATTCTTGACTTCAACTAGTAAATTTGTCGATGTTGCCTTACCTACACCCCCTGCCTAGTAAAACCACCCTGGAATTCTCCTTTTCATCAATAACCTTATATCCAGAAAACTCAGCCAATCTATTGGCAAACTCTTTTATCTCAGAATGCAGAGGCATATTCTCTTTCTTTAATCTTTTCTGTGAATATCCAACATACATATAAGCCTTGCATTCAACAAACTTAGGCTTATACTTCTTAATAAGATTAGCATACCCCTCAGCATCTACCATATTCAATCCCTTGACTAAAGTCAATCTAAAAACCCCCCGTCTAAATTTGCTGATTAATTTCAAAGAAGAATTGATCTTTTTCCACCCATTCTTAATAAGTGGCCTGCAGCATCTAACATAGATTTTTTCATCAGGGGCAGGTAAAGTGATATAAACCTGAGTGGGCTGTGCCTTTTTCAAAAGCAATTTCTTAAGCATTAAAGGATTCGTTCCATTTGTAACCAAAAACGAATTAATCCCCCTCTCCCTCAACTCAATCACAAGCTCAGGAAGTTTAGGGTACATGCAAGGCTCTCCTGTAAGTGAGATAGCAAACTGCTCAGGAAAAAGCCTTTCCTTATACTTATCAAAATTCGTCTTCTTATTGCCGCCAAACCCTTCAAGATACTTAGCATTTTCCTTGATGCATGAATCAACAATAACCTTAGGATCATCCACTTTGCCAGCCCATTTAGAAAGGGTATATTCTATATCCCTCCAGCACCATAAACACCTATGGGTACATGTCTGCAAAGCAGGAGTCATCTGCACACACCTATGGCAGATAGTATCATAGAACTTCTCCTTATAACAAACATCTTCGTCCCTAAGTGACTTTTTGGTCCATTCACACACTTTTATAGCAGAATGGCTACCTGCAAACCGATATCCTTGCTTGTACAGTTCCTTTTTTTTCTCTCTGTCCAACATACTACAAAAGAAAACCCAAACATATATAAATATTAACAATTTCAATAAAAGAATGGAAATAAAAGATGTCTTGGCAAGATTAAGGGATGATAAAGGATTTAAGCAATGGAAAAAAGAAAACCCTAACTCATTCTTAGCCCATATATTCAAGCTTCTGGATGAAGCTAACCAAAATGACTGGCAGATAGGCTTCTACAACAAAGATGACACTATAACATCCTTCATAATAACTCCTAATGAAATCAAAAAAGCAGCTGCTGAAAACATATTCAAAAGGCCAGAAGCTAAGATTGAGCCATTAGACGAAGACAAGATAAAGATAGACATAACAAAAGCATTGGAAATAGCTGAAAAGACCCAGGTAAAAGATTATAAGCAGGAAACCCCCAGCAAGATAATAACCATACTCCAAAAACTGAACATGGGCCAGGTATACAACATAACTTATGTTACCCAATCATTCAAAATCCTAAACTTCAAGATAGATGCAGTTAATGGTAAGGTCCTAAAAACAAAACTTGAAAATATAATGGATTTTAAGGCTTCGTAACTGCTGGAGTATAACGCTCTCTAACATATATTTTTCATTTTAACATTATTTAAATATAAGTTAATTAATAAAATCCTTAGAACTTTCTCATAGGTCGAGATAAAATGATTAATATAAAAATAAAAAAACTCAAGGAAACTGCAATTATCCCAAAATATGCCCATGAAGGTGATGCAGGAGTCGATTTATACTCAACAGAAGACTATATTCTAAATCCAGGTGAAAGAGTTTTAGTTTCTACAGGAATAGCTATATCAATCCCAGAAGGCTATGAAGCCCAGGTAAGGCCAAAATCAGGATTGGCATTAAAGCATGGAATAAGCATTGTTAATACTCCAGGGACGATCGATTGCAAATATCGGGGAGAAATCGGAATAATCACAATCAACCTGGGAAAAGAAGATTACAAGATAGAAAAAGGCCATAAGATAGCGCAGATGGTCTTCAACAAGATAGAAGAAGCTGATTTTGAAGAAGTTAAAGAATTAGATAATACAAAAAGGGGAGAAGGCGGATTTGGATCAACCGGACACAAATAAAATGCTAAAAAAACCTAAAATAAGCTACAAGGCAATAAGAAATAACACTAATCTGGATAAGTTTCTGGATAAAAAGGCAGTGGAAGAAGACGAAGAAGAAGCAAAAGAATGATTATTTTGCCTTAAGCAAAGGATGTAATCTAGCATTCCGTATTGCTTCCTCAACTATATTTTCTTTCCATCCCGCCTTTATCAAAGCTCCTTTTATAATCTCTAAAGGAATTCCTTTATCTAATTCTTTATTGGCATAATCTATTAATTCCATTATCAAAGTCTCTGCCTCAATATTCTCAAATGCCCTCTCGATTAAAGTTTTACACCAGCCATCTTTGATCAGAACATCTTTTATGATCTCAGGATCTATATTTTTTATTAGTTCTTTCTTTATGTATACCTTTAACTTAGAATATTCTCTGAAGAAATCATTATAGACATCATCTAATGCCCTTTTTGAAACATGCTTAGGCCACCCTAATCTGGCTAAGTAAGGAATTAACATATCCTTTTCAGCGCCATGTTTTGAAGATAGCACAAAATTATTGTCAATATACTTAACAGCCTTTGCTGTTGACCCCCTTATCCTGCTATACGCATAATCCCCTGTCAAAATAATTATTAATAAGATTATAAATATCAACCACAGCCTTTTTATCCCCTCAGGTGAAAACTTCTCTGCGCAGTCTATTGGGCAGTTAAGCTCTGTTTCTCCGTCGCCGCACACTCCATTTCCGCACATGCACATTGTAGGATCAAAAACAGCCTCTTTAGGTATTTCCTGCCCTACAACAATATATTTATCAGCACTATTACAATTAGTTATCTTAAGCTCAAAGTATTGTGTATGGCCTATTATATTCTCAAATCCTGTTTCATTCAATATCTCTTTGGCAACTATCCTCTCTATAAGCTTCCTTGAAAGGTCATCATCTATCAGCTGAGTGTGCGTAACATAAACATCCCAATAATTAGAACACCTGTCATTTAGGTAAGAATCACCTATTCTCTGGGCAGACTTGGTAGTTATCATCCCATCATGGGTTTCATTTACATTGCCCATTTTGGATATTACTCCAAGCTCATAAGGGTTTGTTCCTGCAATCACATAATAATCAATTCCAGGAACCCTTGGGGTTATCATTCCTTCTTTAAGTCCATCAACTAGTTTGCTGTTGACATTAAAGATATTCCTATACTTAGCAGCATTATTGATAAGTGCCCTATAAAGCTGCTCATAAGCATTTACAAACACAGAGCCTTCATTAGGAACACCTACTAAAATAGCTTTCTTAACTTTCATAACATAAGTATAATTAGATGAGTTATAACTATCATAAAGAGCCTTCTGCACAATCAATCCACCCATTGAATGAGCCGCTACAAATACTTTGTCAAATTCACCAGAATGTGCTTCCATCAAATCGCTAAACTCTTTGCTTATCTCTTCTATGGTCCTTTGTGAGCTATAGCCAAATGTCCATGCCTGGAAAGGCTGCTGCGTAAGCTTTATATCACCTATTATCTCATTAAATGTATCTGGCGATGAGCCTAATCCATGAACTAGTATGATAGCATCCCTGCTAGTGCTATTATAAACCCTAACTAAAGAAGAATTATAACAATTCTCACATATAATGCCCATGATTGCAAATATTGCTGTATTGTTTTCATCTAGATAACTGCCCATGTCGCTTATATTTACAACAATAACTTTATTTTCTGAGCTTATGTTTCCACCAATATAATTCCAGCCTTCTGCAGCCTTAGAATATATCCCTAAACTTGCCATGTCTATATTCTCTTCTTCAGTATAAGGCAGTTTTATTTCAGAGCTTAGTTTCTCTTTTCTGTTAAACTTAACAACAACTGGAGTTCCAATTATTTTTAGATAAGGATTCTTAGCCTCTTCTACTGCATTCTCGCTTTTCATTATCTCTGCTGTTATATTACTAAATGATTCCCCATAGAACCTTACAGAATTATTTCCGCTTTGCAGCACTTTTGTGAACTCTGAAATATCTAATTTCTTGGGTTTGATGTCTAACTTCATCAACTCAGGAGTTAAATAATCAGTTGTCCTGCTTATTTCCCTATCGATTAAATCTAAGCATTGCAGCTTTTCTGTCTGAGTTATCTCTTGAGGTGCGCATATTCCATTTTCGCATCTCAATAGTGTCACATTTGCATAATTATCAGGTATGCTTACTGTAAAATCAATGTCTTGGCCATTACACTGCATATTGAAAGGTTCCAGTATAACACTATACCCTTCAGGTATCTTTTCATCTGCTAAAACTCCCCTTTCTATTGAAACAGTCTCGTTTGTTTCTGTATAGCTCACTCTTCTACAAGGCAAAGTTGTTGCGCTTATACCTAAAGCTCTAGATTCGCCAGGTGCAAATGACTCTGCAGGAGGTATAGGTATTGGCGGTGGAGGTGGTGGAGGTGGTGGAGGTGGTGGAGGTGGTGGAGGTGGTGGAGGTGGTGGAGGTGGAGGGGTTATTACATTAGAACAACCACCAGTATCAAAAGTACAAGAACTGCATCTTAAAGTTCCTATATCATAACCTTTGCTTGAACAGCTCTGTCCATCTAAATCTGTCCCATCACATTCTTCGCCTGCTTCTTTAATGTTGTTGCCGCAGTACACTGAAGAGCTTACAGTTAATGTTATATTGTTTGAAGAAGTGTTTATTGCTGGATCATAAGCATAAAACACTATATAGCTTATACCAATAAATTTACTGTCTGGCGCTAAGATAGCCATGTTTGTATAATTATTTATATAAACTGTTATATTATTGGTAACCGAATAAGTAAAGTTAATATCATCATTATCTGCATCTATGAAATAGTTTGCTAAATTTAATGTAAGGTTAGTATCCTCTGTCAATGATTGAGATGGAATTGTCGTTAAGGACGGGGGAGAGTTTGCAACGCTAAAGCAGCTTAGATTGGTTTGATTAATATTTCCAGAGGTATCATTGAACCAGTATTTAGCGCATATGTTGTTGTCTCTTGCTAAGGTTATTGTTAGAGTGTTGTTTATGAATGCTGAATCGCTGCTTAATATACCGTTGCTTACGTTTGTCAATGTTCCAGTCTGATTATGGGCGAAGATGTAGGAACTTAAGCCATTATTATCAGCCAAAGTGACAGACCAATTCACTATCCCATTAATCTTAGTCGAAGCAGATCCATTATTTACAAAATCTGTATAAGTTGGAGGAGCGGTATCTAGGGTAAACAATACTGTATCTGAGCCATTCTGCAACCCATCTGATACAAACAACGTCAGATTATAGTAACCGTCAGAAGCATTGAATGTTGAATTGCTGTTGAGAGTAGTTGAATTCAAAGTTTCATTCACAACCCAATAATATGTCAATGAGCTTGCTCTTGTATCTATAGCTGAAGCGTTTAAATCTATTGAGTTAGATGTTATACTTAAGTTGTCAGTTGGGTATATGATGATTACACTAGGAGCAGCACTGTCTAATGCAAAGTAAACAGTAGAAGCATTAGCAGAACTATCAGTTCCATCACTAGCGCTGACATTCAAGGCATAACTTCCATCAGAAGCATTCCACAAGCTCAAATTAACAGTAGTAGAAGCATTCAATGTCCCATTGATATACAATTTATAGGTTATAATATCCGAATCAGCATCAGAGCTTGAATAATTCATATAAACAATGCCTGAATAATTGCTTCCATTCACAGGATAACTCACAACAGGCGTAGTAGGCGCACTATTAGCAACACTAAAGCAGGATAAGTTAGTTTGGTTTACATTATTGGAAGTGTCGTTGAACCAGTATTGGGCGCAGATGTAGTTGTTTCTTGCTAAGGTTATTGTTAATGTATCGTTCACAAATCCATAATTACCTGCTTTGAATGTTCCGTTAGTTAAGATTCCAGTTTGGTTGTGTGCAAAGAGGTAGCCAGATATTCCATTATTATCAGCTAAAGTAACAGACCAATTCACAATGCCATTAATAAGGGTGACTGTAGATCCATTATTCACAAAGCTAGTATAAGTTGGGGGGGTTGAATCTGTTGGTAAGTTCTTAGCTGTGGTAAAGTTGAATGTCTTGTTAGTTACGTTATTGCCTGAGCTGTCCCATACTGTCAGGTTAATGTAATAAGTAGTGTAGTTTGTTAGGTTTTCTAAGTAGGGGTTATGAGTTAAAGCAAATGTATTGTTGTAGATGGTGTTCACTAAGCCTGATTCATTGTACCATTGTATTGTGTAGTTGCAGTTCTCTGAGCATGACCATTCAATGAATGCGCTTTGGTTTGTTGTTGATGTGTTTCTTAGGTTAGAGATTGACGGCGGGGTTGTGTCTGCTGCAGGACACCAGCTCCATCCTGTTCCAGCTGCAACTATCCCATCCTCTCCATCATTCGCCCCCCCTGATTCTACATTTTCGCCCCTCTTAACATTATATGCTGCAGAGCTGTTCCATAGGTTTAGGCAGTAAGATTGATTAATTATCCCACCATTCCCGCCACTGCCTGTTCCAGACGCATCTCCTCCGGTTGCATTAAGATATATGGAACTAAATGAGATGTTTACAGCTTCTAATATTATATTTCCAGAATCACCTCCATCAATGTCAGCTGCTTGTGCATCCCAGCCGTATGTATTCAAATTACCTGAAGCATTGATTGTACCAGAGTGCGCATATATATTTATATTTCCCCCTGATCCCTGTTTAGCAGAATCACTAATGCTGCCAGTACAGTTAACTTCAGATATATAGATGTTACCTGCTGTTGCATTCAGGGTTATATTCCCTCCTGCTCCTCCAACCTCGCTTAAACTTCCGCCCCCCTTCAAATTTATTGAGCTGGTGATATTTATTGACGAGGCAGTAATATCTACAGTTCCTCCGCTTTGGCCGTTTCCTGCCGTGCTCCACCCAGAATAGCCTTTTATTGTGTTATTAATAATCACATTAGTTGCATTAATCAGCAGCTTTCCTCCTCTTCCACCTGCATCAAGATCACTCCCATGAAAATCGATTATTCCATATGAGATTAAATTTCCTGATGTTATATTAATTATCCCCCCATTTCCCCCTTCAAATAAACCAGAAGCATTTAAAAATCCATCTGAGGTTATGTTAAAGTCACTAGTTATATTTAATGTTAGGTCATTTGCATTACTCCCTGTAAAGCCTGTTGATAGAGTTGCATTAATTACAATGCTTGTAAAGTCGCAAACCCCATCAGTACAGCTGCTTGTATTCATGACACAGTTTGAGTTTATCACACAAGCAGAACCCTCTACACAACCTGCACAGGTTCCTGTTGGTTGGTTTGCAACAGTTAATGTGTAAATATTTGAAATGTTAACATTCCCTGCAGTATCATTTGCCCAAACTCTCCATCCTAATGTCCCTCCAGAAGTTGAAAAATTAACAATGGTGTAATTGAAGATAGCTGTAACATTTCCAGTTGCACCCTGAATGCTTTGGTTTACCCATGAACCATCTAAAGTGTCGTTTACTGTTAGCCTGTAGAAGCTGATATTAGATGCATCTTTTATGGTTATGTTAATCTGCACAACTGTTCCGTTATAGGTTGTTGTAGAGGCGTTTGTTTTGTCTGCAGAAAATGACGGCGGCGTTGTGTCTTCTGCAAAGCACCAGCTTAACCCGGTAGTTGCTGTAACTGTCCCAGCAATATCACCAGAAACATTGTATATTGTTGAGGAATTCCATAAATTAGAGCAGTAGGACTGGCCGATTACTCCACCATTTCCATCAACAGTAACACCAATCCCACCACGAGCATCAAGTAGCCTGTTGCTAACTGATATGTCTACTGCTTCAAGAGTTATTGAACCCCCTGCCCCACCATCACTCGCTGGACCTGAAGCGCCATTTCCACCATATACTGATAAATTGTCAGAAACATTTATTTCACCTAGGTGCGCATACAATTTTATAGCGCCTCCAGTACCTCCACTACCCTCACTATCTACACCATTTTGCCCAAAAACATCGATTTTCCCAATATAGATATTACCGCTGGTTGCATTAATTTGGATGTTCCCACCAGCTCCACCGGTTACACCTTCTCCACCAGATAGGCTTATATCGCCTGTGATGTTTATTGAAGAAGCTGTAATGTTTATAACTCCTCCAGTCCCTCCATCTCCACTTCCAGTCCCGCCACCCCCTGATATTGAATTATTTATTGTAATTGTGGTAGCATTAACAATCAATTCTCCACCTGCGCCCTGTTCACCTTCTCCAGAGAATTGTATCAGCCCGTTGGATATAAAATTGCCTGATGTTATATTTGCTGTCCCACCATTACCGTTTCTCTCAGCTAAAGCTCCAAAATTGAATATACCTCCTGAAGTTATATTAAAGTCTCCTATTATGTTTAATGTCAAATTAGCTGCATTAGTCCCAACATACCCTGTAGATAAGGTTGCATTAATTACTATGCTTGTAAAGTCGCAAACTCCTCCAGTACAGCTGCTTGTGTTCATGACACAGTTTGAGTTTATCACACAAGCAGAACCTTCTGTGCAATCAGAACAAGTACCCACAGAATTATATGCATATGCTTCTTGTTCGCCAAATGTAAACTTAAGAACATGTTTTTTTGGTGTTAAAACTTTTGAAATTTCATAACTAGTTTGATTGCAGGTATAATCAGGGATAAAGACAGAGCATTCCTGTGCTGAGCAGTTTTCTCCCATCCATTCATAATTCAAAACATCTTCACCACATCTAACTTCAAGGAACTTAAGGTCATACAATGTTTCATTATCTGAATAATTGCTCCATCTGGTGTATTCTTCAGTGTAATTGCTTTCTTTTGTAGCAGTTATTGTCAGATTGGCAGTTCCAGTAGCATTGAACATAACTGTCCAGTTGCCGTATAGTGAAGGATAAGAATGTACATTTAGTATTGTTATGCTGACTTCATATGTCTGGTTGCTCAGATGAGGAATTGTCCATTCAATCATGTCAATTAAGCTGTTGTTGTTTTCATCATAATATGTTATATTATCTACTAGTTGTCTGCTGTTGTTTACAATATGGTATAATTTGATAGCATTTTGAGGGGCATCTTTCAGATAAGTATAAACTAGTATATCTTCATAGTGAATATCTGAACTGATAACTATTCTTTTGCCATTAGATATATTTATCTCTTCAGCAGCGGGCGCTTCTGTATAATACTCAATCTCAACAAAATTTACTATATCTTCGATTATAACAGAAGTTAAATTCTCAGTATCTTTATTGATATCAGCAACAGCATAGCCAGTAATCTCAACATTAAACAGCCATTCAAAGAATCTTGTCAAGAAACCTTTACCAGATGAAGCAACAGCATAGCCTGTAAGCTTATTCCTTTCATTCTGCAATAAAAGAAGTTCTCTATTTATAGATGATATCTCTCTTTTCGCAGTTGGATTCTCCCTTATTATTGAAATCTTCTTGCTTCCCAGCTTATCCTCTGCCTTCTCTATCTGCTCAACTCTCTTCTCAGCCTTAAACACCGAAGAATTCTTAACAAAACCATTATCATTAACCTTAACATTTTCCCCTTTTATCGTTGTTCCATCATTCATATTCCTTACAGTGACATTAAGAGCATCAGAAGATATATTCACGCTTAAATTAACAACATTAGCAGAAGCATTCACTACCTTGACCCATCTTACTGGCCTGTTAATAACAACTTTAGGCTTAACTAATCTTTCAGAAACATCCACTTCAGAAGAACTTAATGGCTTTTCAATAACTTCAACAGTAAACAGATTAGAACTAACATTATAATAGCCATCATCAGCAGTAACAAACATATAGCGTTTACCAGTAAAGTTATAGTCAGGAACTATCCTAACATAATCTCTAATCAGCATAGAAGTTATATTTTCCACATCATAGAAATAATATACTAAATCATCTCCATCTGAATCATAGAAATAATCAGATAGATTAACCACAGCATATTGGTTTTTATAGATTGTAATATCTAATATATCCTTAACAAATTCAGGAGCATTATCACTAACAATTTTCTTCTCTTCAATAGAATATCTGATGCTGCCAATATTCAAACTTGCATTCTCAACAATAAACACTATCCTATAAGAGCTAAGATTAAACCCAGGCAATAAGCAGGTATCTACACAAACATCACTAAAACTAATAGATTTTTCATAGAACTCTGCCACTGCACTAATTGTATCAGAATACCTAATATCCGTATAGAGATTGTCTGGCTCAAGTGAATAATCAGCATAAATAACCTGCGATTTAACAATATTAGTAATTCCAGAATCATATCTGCCATAACTTAGATAAAAACTAGAGTTCCACTCACCAGAACTCCCTAAACCAATCAAAGCGCAGCAATCCTCTGCCCCATAACAAACCATTACATTATTGATATCCCACTTAGTGCATAGCTTAGAAGGATCAGCATTCCATCCAAACTCACTATTGACATCAAGCTTAAACACATCTCCAAAATCTTTTCTATCCCCTTCTAAACCGCTAATAGTAATTTCATTATTTGTTAAATTATCACCTGCTGTTTCCACTGCAGCCTGGTCTAATGCAACTAAACCAGTAATCAACCCAGAGGTATCCACATCAAACTTGCCGCTGTCAAATATCTGATATGGCTTATCATCATAAACCAGATAAGCTCGTGCATAACCATTCTTATTTAGTGCACCATCTACCCTAACAGACATTAAATTTCCAGGATTCTTAACTTCCCATATATACTCCTGGCTGCTATTAAAACTTAAACTGATATTGTCAGTATAACTGGATTCCTTGCTTAAAACCATCAATCCTGTTTTTTCTGGCTGTAAAACCAGGATACTAAATGCAAATAACATTACTACAAAAGCTAATGCAGCATAATTAGCAGCCTTAGGCTTATTCAATGCACCCCTAATCAATCCATCAATAAAATTAGGATCATAACCATACTTGATCAAACCAGACTTGATGGATTCGACAGAGTGGCCTTTAGCTAAATTCTCTTTAACATATCTATTCAAGTCCTTTTTTAGTGCTCTGCCTATCATCTTGTTAGTTTCCTCAGGTACCTCAAACCCTCATTTGTTATAGTATAGATTTTCATCTTTTCATGAGCAAAAAATACATCAACATAATCACGGCCTTTAAGAAGAACAATCTGGCGGTCAATTACCTCCCACCTAATGCCTGTTTTTCTATAAATCTGGTTTTTTGTCAGCTTTTTTGTTCGTAAAGCTATTAGAATGAGCTTTTGAAGCTCGTTATATGTCCTTTTTCTTTCTCCAAACATGCTATTTTTTTGATTATGGCAATAATCATTTATAAATGTTCCTAAAGTTTACTATATAACATAGTAGATATTCACTATATAATTAATAAATATAGACTAATATCCTGGTAAATATTTTACCAACTTTTACTTGACACAATCTAAATTTACCAAACAACCTGATACTAAAAAAACAAAAACAAAAACAAAAAATAACAATCAATTATTTAGTTCTTATTAAAAAGTAGTGAAAGACAGAAAGATTTAAATATCCCTAGAATAACCCATAACCATTATGAATAAAAAAGCAGATGGCGGCTTGACAGCGATTATAATAATTCTGATTGTAATCGTATTTCTAGGTTGGCTAATAAATATAAATAGCAGAGAATGCAGCTCCAACAAAGACTGCAAAGGAGATAGTTACTGCGGCTCTGACTTCTCATGCCACCAATATCCTGCAATTCAAAAAAACACAGTTAAAGTCAGCCTAACTCTTCCGATAATTATAATCTGCATAACTGCAATCGCACTAACATTAATACTAAGATGGGAAAAAATATTCAAAAGACAGCCAGTAAAGGTTGAAACAGAAACATCAGAACCATTCTATACTTCCCAGACAAAAGCAACTGTTAAATAAGCAGATCCATTTCTTTTTTTATCTGTTCAAAAACTTCATCTTTGGACTTAGAAGCATCAATTATCTTGATATTATCATCCAACTCATCCTTTAATTTCAAGAAATTCTGCCTTAATTCTTTCATGAAAGAAAGCTGCTCAAACTTCTCTTTATCCGCCCCTCTTTTTTCTATTCTCTCAATAGCCATCTCAGCAGGCAGATCAAGTATAAAAGCAATATCAGGTGTCCTAAAATCCATATTATCAGCAACAACCTTTTCTAGATCAATTCCTTGTGTATGCTGAAATGCTATAGTTGAATAATAATATCTGTCACATATAACAACAGCATTTTCCCTTTCTAAAAAAGGCTCAATAATATTCTTTAGATGCTCTTCCCTGTCTTTAACAAACAGCTGCAAACATTCTTCTGCCTTATCCCTTGAGTCCTTGTCTGTTTTTAATATCTCCTTGACTTGTTTCCCATACTCTCCATCTGTAGGCTCCCTGGTAATCAGTAGATTAACCCCCCTCTTGCTAAAATAAGCCCTAAGCCTCTTTATCATCTCCCCTTTTCCAGAGCCATCTAAACCATCTAAAACAATAAACAAACTCTTCATTGTTTCTTCCTCTTATAAGTTATAAAAGAAAACTTAACATTCATCTTATTCTTTATATCTATTCCAGAATGATCATCCTTAGCAATCTCTTCCCAATCTGAAAAATCAATTTCAGGATAAAAAGCATCTGCATCATAATCATGATATATCCTTGTCAATTCAAACACATCAGCAACCTTCATCCCTAATTTATAGATAGTAGCCCCGCCAATAACAAATGCCTTCTCCACACCCTTTCCTTTAACATATTCTATCGCTTTGTTAAAATCATGAAACAAAGTAGCACCCTCAGCCTTATAATCTGGAAGCAGAGTACAGACAATATTCTCCCTTCCAGGAAGAGGCCTTGAATTAGCAGGCAATGAATCATAAGTCTTATCACCCATTATAACAGGACATCCCATTGTCTTTTCCTTAAAATGCAAAAAATCCTCTTTTATATGCCAGGGTATCTCATTATTCTTTCCTATTGCCCCATTCTGCGCAATTGCCACAATCACAACAATATCAGTCATAATTAAATCACCTACACCGCTATCTCAAACTTTATTCTTGGATGATGTTCATATCCAATAATCTCTGAATCAGTATACTTCCAATTAAATATTGAAGTAAAATTATTTGTCTTAACAGTAGGCAGCTTCTTTGGCACCCTGGAAAACTGCTCTTTCAACCCATCTACATGGTTTGAATAAATATGTGTATCTCCTAAAAAACCAACAAGCTTGCCTTCTTTAAACCCTGTTTCTTTTGCAAGCAAATGCAGCAGCAACCCATAAGAAGCTATATTAAAAGGCAATCCTAAAGCAACATCAACCGAACGTTGATTCCACATCAAATTCAACTTGCCATCTAAAACAGTAACCTGAAACCCATAATGGCAGAACGGCGGTATTACTTTATCAACATCTAATGGATTCCATGCAAGAACAATCATCTGCCTGTCATCTGGATTTGTCTTAAGCAGCTCCACAACCCTCTTCACCTGATCAACACCCTGACCAGTATAATCAGTTTTATAATCTTTATACGCAGCCCCAAAGTGACGCCATTGCCAGCCATATATTGGCCCTAAATCCCTCTCTAAAAGCATCTTTTTCTTTGTTTCAGAGTCATGAGCATAAGGAACAATAGATGGAGAACACCACTCATCCCATATATGATTATCTCTATCCTGCAGCCATTTTTTATCAGATATTCCCCTCAAAAAAAACTCAAGTTCAGAAGCAACCAGCCTTAAAGGCACTGACTTTGTAGTCAACAAAGGAAAACCATCTGACATATCATGCTCAAACATTACACCAGAGATTGCAATCGTGCCTACTCCTGTTCTATCTTTCTTGAATATTCCATTGTCTAGAATCTTTTTTACAATATCAAGATATGCTTTCATTTTTACCCTAAAAACACTAGCTTTAAATAATATATAATACTTTTCTTTTGCCATGATAATTGGACTTACAGGAACAATGGGCTCTGGAAAAGGTGAAGTGGTGAAATTCCTAAAGAGCAAAGGATTTGAGCATTATGTATATTCAGACATCCTAAAAGAAATAGCAGAACAAAGAAACATAGAGCCAACAAGAGCAAATCTACAAAAACTAGGATCAGATATAAAAAGCGAAAGCAACAACTTAGGAATTCTTTCAAAAGAGATATTAAAGAGGATAAAAACAGATAAAGCAATAGCTGATGGAATAAGGAATGTGGATGAAATAAAAGAATTAAGAAAAAGAAAAGATGTTTTTATCATAGGGGTTACAGCGCCTCAAAAAATAAGGTATTCAAGGATAACAAAAAGAAAAAGGCCAGGTGATCCAAAAACATTCTCAGAATTCAAGCGTTTAGACAACTTAGAAAACAGAGGAAAAAGCAAAGGCCAGGAAATAAACAACTGCCTGAAAACAGTGGATTTTACAATAATAAACACTTCATCATTAGAACAATTAAAAAACAAAATGAATGATATATTAGGCTCTATTTCTTCCCAAAAGTAGATTCAGCATTCTTTCTGTCATAATAAAGCTCCCTTATATCTTCATAAACCTTTGCCTTGTCTTCATCATCAAGCCCATTGTAAAGCTCCATAGCCTCTATATAAGCTTGCTTTGCTCTGTCTAAATCAAGATCAGCCAAAGCATCTCTAGAAGCATATATCCTCTCCTTTACAATATCTATCTTATCAAGCTTCTTAGGCTTCTTGATAGGAATATCTATAACCATATCAGGCAATTTCCTGATGGGTAATCTCTTTTCTTTCTTCTTAAACAGATTCTTAAGGCTGACATCAATCTCCATATCCTTTATCTGCTTAAGTGGCTCAGCATTTTCTTCTTTTACCCCCTCTATTGCTTTCTGTATCTCACTAAGACTATCAATTTCATCAAGTTGGGCAGATTCTTCAATTATTTTTTTTGCCTTTTCCTCTTCTTTCTTTTCTTTCTTCAGCCACTCCTTCTCTGCCCTTTTATTCTCTTTCTCTTCTTTCTTCTTTTTCTTTGATTCTTCTTTCAAGCACTTTGCTTCTTCCCTCTTGTTTATCTTTTCTTGTAATTTTCTGAGTTTTTCTTCTTGCTTTTCCTTCTCAATCCTGGCTCTTTCTAGTTCCTCCATCCTTTCTTTCATTAGGAACTCTTTTCTCTTCTCTCCCTCTCCCAGCCTCTTTTGATTTTCATTCTCCAGCTTTTCTTTTTTCTTTCTTTCAATCTCTTCAAGCTTCTTTTTTTCTTTGGATTCTTTTGATTTTCCCCCATCTTCCCCTAGTTCATCTGGGGATGGTACAGGCGGTAATATCTTAAAATTGAATATGGATTTTTTTGTTTTTTCTTCCTTTTTATTTGCCTTTTCTTCTTTCTTTTCTTTTCTTAATCTTTCTATCTCTGCAATCTTCTTCTTTTTCTCTTCCTGCTTCTTTCTCTCTTTCTCTTCTTTCAGTCTCTTCTTTTCCTCTTTTGCCCTAAACTGTTCTTCAATCTTCTTCTGTTTAAGCTCTTCTTTCAGCCTTATTGCCTCTTCCTGTTTTCTCTTTTCCTCTTCTTCATGTAATATTCTCAGTTTTTCCTTTTCTCTTGCCCGCTCCCCTTGCAGTTTCTTTCCCTCTATCTCTTCTTTTTGCCTTTTCTTTTCTTCTTTCTTCTCTTTTCTCAACCTTTCTATCTCTGCTTTCTTTCTTTCTTTCTCTTCTTGCTTTTTCCTTAGCTCTTCTTCTTTAACCCTCTTTTTCTCAGCAAGTATCATAAGCTTAGCTTCAATCTTCTTCCTTTTTGCTTCTTCCTTAGCTTGTTTTATCTCAAGCTTAGCCCGCTCTTTTTTTCTTTCCTCAAATAAGAACTTCTCTCTCTTCTTATCCAGTTCCATCTGCTTTCTTGCTGCTTTCTCTTCAATCCTCTTCCTAATAGCCTCTTGAATAGCCAACTTAGCCTTATTATTATCCCCTAGTATTCTTATTATCTGGTTTCTTATAAAACATTTAACCCTATACTCTCCATATCTATCTGAAAGCTTTTTAACTTTAGAAATCATCAAGGTCTTTTTCCCGCTTGCAAGAGCCCTGTATTTTTTAACAGCTTTTCTCACTCCAGCCAACTCTTCCTTAAATTGTTGATTATCACCCAGGTACTCTAATATCTTTTTCTCAGTCCATTTTGATATATAAAAAGTCTTCTTATGCCTCTTCTTCAATATATATCCATATCTCTTGATTACCTTAACCCTCTTTTTCATTATTGACAAAAGTGATTTTATCTCTTTTCTCCTCTTCTTTTCCTCTTCTGCCAGTTTAAGCTTCAGCTGCCCTTCTTTTTCATGCTCTTTTATCCGATTTAGCCCCTCAATCTCCTTTTGCCTTTCCTTTCTCAATATTTCCTTTCTCTTTTCTTCCTGCTCTATGAATCTTTTCTGAAGTAGTTCAAGCTTTTCTTTGCCCTTTTGTTCTTTTAGCTTCTTTGCATCTTCTTCTTTTTTCTTTTTATCTTCCAGCTTCCTTTTCTTTGCCTCTGCTTTATTTATAGCTAGTTGGTTTAATCTTTCAAGTCCTTCAAGAAGATTTAGCTCTTTTTTCTTTTCAGTTTTTTGTTTCTCTTCTGCTATCTTTTGTTTTTCTGATCCCCATTGTTTTCTCTTTTTCTCTTCTTCTTTCTTTTTCTTTGCCTCTTCTTTTAATCTCTTCCGTTCTTCTTTCACCCTTAGTTTCTCCTCAATATTTTTCTTTTTGATATCTTCCTTAAGTTTGATTGCTTCTTCTTTTTTCCTTTTTTTCTCTTCTTTTTTTCTTAATTTCTCCTCAATATTTTTCTTTTTGAGATCTTTTTTAAGTTTGATTGCTTCTTCCTTTTTCCTTTGTTTTCCCTTAATTTGCCTAAGCCTTACATGCTCTTCGTGTTTCCTTGCATTTATCACATTGAGCTCTCTTGCCCGCTCTGCCATCAATAACTCTCTTCTCTCTACTTCTTCTTGTTCCTGCTTTTTCTTAATCTGTTCTTCTCTGTTCTTCCCTTTTTCTCTCTTTATCCGTTCTTTCTCTGCTCTTATCCTCTCTTTCTCAAGCTTTTTTGCTCTTCTATCAGCTTCTTTCTTTCTTCTTTTCTTCTCTTTTAGCCTTCTCTTTTCCTCCCCCCTATTTAGTTTCTCTTCAATCTTTTTTCTTTTCTCTTCTTCTTCTTTTTTCTTTGCCTCTTCCTTCAGCTTCTCTTTTGCCAGTTTAAGTTGTTCCTTCTCCCTCTTCTTTCTTTCAAACTCCCCTAGCTTTCTTTTCTTAGCCTCTGCCTTTCTCAAAGCAGATTCATTCATCTTGTCAATTTTCTCTAAAACACTAAGCTCTTCTTTTTTTGAACCGATTACAGCTAACCTCTTCTTGCCCAATGACTCTCTTTTTTTTCTTTCTTCCTCTAATTTAACCAGTAATGAAGGTGGCGGAGGCGGCAATATACTTAGAACATCATCTTTTTTAGAATTTTTCTTAGAACTGTTCTGAGTCTTTCCCTTTTTAGGCTCTGGTTCAGGAGGTAAAGGTAAAGAAGAAGAGTCTTTTTTCTTAAAGAATGAACTAAAAATGCCATGACTAGAGCTATCTTCCTTAGTAGTAATCCTAAACTCACCCCTTTTTATTAAACTTGGAAATGCTTATTTAAAAACCTTTTGTTTTAATCCCCTAATCTGATTATCTTTTCCTTGCTCTTCAGCCCGGTTAAGATTCTAACTCTCTTCTTGAGCAATTTAGAAAAAAACCTGATTATCTCTATATTCGCTTTATTGTCTTCAGCCTTTGCCTTAATATTAACCCTATAAGCCCCCCTATCTGAATCATAGCCAGTAACCTCATTCTTAGGTGAATTTGCCTTAACAATAATCTTAAAACTGCTTTCCTTGATTTCCATAAAACACCGATAAAACATCAGGTATAATAATCTTTCATAACCACTAAATAGTAACTAAAATAGTTAGGTTTATAAACAAGCTTCGTTTCCAAGAGGATATGAGTGAACAAAATTTAAGGGCATTGGTTATAGACGACGAAATAAGCACACGAGATCTATTTCCAAGATTTTTAAATAGATGTAGATGTAGTGCAGATGTAGCAGAAACTTGCAAAGAAGGCATCGAAAAATTTAATGTTAATCCTGCATTATATGACTTGGTAGTCACAGACTTAAATCAAACTCCAAGCGGTACTGACATAATACAAGCTGTAAGGACAAGTACTAATCCAAATATACCTGTTTACATAATGACTGGAGGAACAGATTCTCAAGAATTATATGATAAAGCAAAGGAATTGGTTGGAGAAGAAAGATTTATACAAAAACCATTTGACTTTGATTCGATATGCAAAAGAATAACTAAAGAAGCAAAAGAACTAAAATATAAATAACAAACACCAACCCCTTAACTATAATCTCTCCATATATGTTTACACTTAGTGCATTTTAAGAACTTAGTCGCAGGCTCATCAGCTGCCCTTGTCTGCATTTCCCAAAAATGTGCTTCTGAATTATGGCACTTGGGGCAATCAGCTTTCATCTTGGGCAAAGTTTCATACTTTTCCTTATCATGTATAACCTCTACCCCAGCACATTTATCTTTTACAGTCTCTTTCATCTTTCCAGCTTCGCTGTCAGAAGACTTATACCCGCAGGAGCAAGAGCTAATAGTCTTTCCTCCTTCTTTCTTAGGAATCAATATTGAACCGCACTTCTTACAAAATATCATTTTAATCCATTCTTTAATCTTCTACAAATAGTTGATTGATTTAAGTTAAGACTATTAGCAATCTCATATTGTTTATAACCTTTTCGCCTCAATTCAATTATTTTTGGCATTAAATTATCCACTTTTTTTGTTGGTGTCCCATAAAACTTATATTTGTTCAAAACAGTTGCTAATTTTCTTTCTTTCCGCTCAGTGCAGAAACCAATTTTTGAATAAAAGTCTTCTAAAGATTTCCTATCTTGGATAGCTAGTAAGTAAGTATTACTACCCTTTTGTACAGATGCTCGAATACCCATATCTACCAAAAGCTGTTTTATCTCCAGAATGCCCTTTAAATTTTTTGAAGCTAAAGAAATATTTCTTTTCCCAACAGATCCCTGTGAATCTGAGAACCCTTGTATATATTCAGCTTTAACATCTTCTTTTGCTTCTTTGATTGCATTAGGCACTCGCCAATCTTTTTCCCTTAAGCTTACTCCATAACTAATTAGGTCTAATACAGATTGATTTGAATATAGCATAATCTTATGTCTAGGTAACTTCCCATATCCACTTATTTTCTGTAAGTATTGTTTACATGTAAGGCCATACACTTTCTCTAAACTTGCTTTAAATTTAAGAGCAAAATCTTCATCTATAACTTGTAAACCAATCCTATCGGAGCATATATACCCATCTCCCGGTCCTACAACCCCCAAGACAAATGCTTTTTCAGAAGTTAATTTCTCGAAGTTTCCAGTAGGTTCATTCCTAGGTTTACCTCCATAGTAAAGCCAATACGAGATTGAACCTTCCGAAATGTGGGTATATCCATCATTCTGAAGGTTTTGGTATATCCTTCTCCTACCAAATCCTTGTTTCTTTAGACTGATTACTTTTTTATAGGCATCTTGTCTTGTTTTATTATTCATTTTATACCCCTAACTTTAAATAAAATAATAACAAAACTACAAGATGACGAAAAAAACATGTTTACCTCACAACCAACTGTATAATCTCAACAAACCAAATCTTGATATAGCCTAGCAAAGGAACCCTAACAACTGCCTTTCCAAGCAGGTTATCTTCAGGTATATTAGTTTCATCTAAACCAACAGAAGTTATTGAATCTGAATTATGATCTCCTTTTGTCTGGAAATAATACTTTCCATTCAGCTCCCATTCTTTGACAACCCTGTGAATTATTGGGTCTGGCCTTGCGCTCCTAAACACAACTACATCTCCAATCTGTATATCCTTTGGCTTCTTGCCATACAATATCATGATATCTCCTTTATTAAAGCCATTCTTAAACCTAAAATCAGAAAACTCTTCTTGGGTTATATTCCTGGAAACATACCAGCTCTGCTGCGAACTCCACCAATTATTAAAGCTGCCGTCATGCTCCATAGAGCCAGAAACAACAGCTACAATAGGATAACTTGTGCTAAACAAAAGCCCTAATCCAGGATAGACAATAAACTTTATCAGGACAAAAGCAAGGATGATATTTACTATCCAGCTCCATATGCTGTCATCTTCCCAGATAAACCACCACGTTTTCTTTAATGCGCTTTTAACCTTCTTTTTATCCATGGAACAGAACAAAGATAAGAAAAGTATTAAAAAGTTATCGGTTTTAATGTATAGCTATGGAACCAAACAAGAATCCAAATTATTTCGAAGGAACATTACAATTAAGAAACCCAAATGAAGAATGCCTTAACTTCATCAGAAACCAGTTCAAGAACAACCAAAGAGCATGGATAGCCAAAGAAGAATATCATAAGACAGGTATTGATTATTACATCTCTTCAAATAAATTCCTTCTCAAACTAGGCAAGCTCCTAAAGAAATCATTCAAAGGTGAACTCACAATCTCAAGAAGGATATTCACACAACATAAGCTGACAAGCAAGAATGTTTATAGGGTGACTGTTTTGTTTAGGCTAAAAGCTCAGGAACGCTCTGACCTATAATCCTCAACAATCTTATGCAATAAGCTTTTCTTATTCTTCATCTTTTCAAAATCAGCCCTGTCAGCAATTCCAAAATATTCATTCTCCTCTATCTTCACCTCAGCAGAATTGATAAAGATAAAAGGCAGCCTTGACTCTATCTTCTTGCTTACAGGCTTCTTATATAATATAACATGCACCTTATCCTTTATCTCGCTTATTGTCTTATCGCTTACTATATCTGGATCCCTGACTAAAAGCACATCACCCTGCTTAATATTCAGCATATTCCTCTTTTTCTCAAACTCATTTATTCCTAAGTTATCAAGTTTCTTTAGCAGTACACTAGAGCCAATATTAGAAAGAAAATAAAGCAGATTAGTTACCTCACCCCTCATAGATTTTATCTCAAGCTGTTTCTTGTTCAGCTCATTAGCAAAAAACTTTATTCTCCCTTCCTTAAAATCAAGCAAAGACTGCATCTTCTTATCCAGCTGTGACCTGCTTATCTGCTTGAACATATACTCATAATCCCTTTTTATTGCAGTAGTTTTATCCTCTAATCTCTTATTCTGCTCCCTCAGCAAACGTATGTCTTTCTGCGCATCCTTAAACCGCTTATACAATACAAGAAAATCTTTCTCAGTTAGCTTTCTCTCTTCCTTTTCAGGTTTTTCAAAATCTTTAGATTTTGAGATAGGAAAATCTTTGATTTTCTGTTCTTCTATGATTTCAGCAGCATCCTTGATGTTCAGTTCCTTGCCGACAACAAACTCAATCAGCTGGTTTTTTATATTTTCTTTTTTATAATGCTGTACAAAAACATTTATCTTGTTCAACAATGGAGTTAACTTCTTAAGAGCAAATACAGCAGAAGCCAAAGCATCTATCTCATGCTGATTTCCTGTTTCATACTTCCTGACAGCATCCCTCTTCTCGATTACTTTAAGATCATAATCAGGCCCTATGAGTCTTGCCCCAAGCTTAATCGCTAATTTCTCAACAAAACCAGGAGTATACTTTTTATCACCAGCTACAATCAACGGCTTTCCAAGATTAACAATCTCAGAAATCAATGTCCCCATATCAACTTCCTTTTCAGAATGTACTTTAACAAGATTTCCTTCAAAATCGATTGCAGCATATCCTAAAGTTGTTCCCGGGTCAATGCCTATAATTAATAATTGCTTGTCTAACATCTAAGAATAAAGAAATAAAAGGAGTTATAAAAGGTTTTGGAATATTGTCAAAAACCACCCACCATAGACGAGTGGCATAATGAGGTTTGCGAAACAGCAGCAAGGTGGTTTTTGATACTCAGAACTCCACCAATATGCGGTTTTTGAGCACACAGAATTCCACTTCGACCACCAATCACAAATTGGTGGAATTCTGTTGTTTCAAATTACCCATGGATGTTTTTAGGATTCTTAATATAACCCCCCAGATACACCAATGTAGGGCTTATAGTCTCAGCTAACTCATTTTGAATCCACATACGCACCTGCGGAGCAAGTAAATGACCCATCTGTGGAACAGCCTCGCTTACCATATTCAGCTTTCTTCCCCTTCCAGCTAAAACCTGAAAATACTGGTCTCCTTCTTTCCAGCCATCTATTGGTTTAGGCTGCCCTTTTTCATCCAGCTCATAATTTACCCCAAAACATTCGTTAAGTATACCCTGCCACTCTCTCAAAAACCCATATTCACTTTTATCTTGATCTCCCCTCAATCTGCCGTACTCTGCTTGCTTTAAGAATGCATCTAAAGCCATAGCAGATAACGCTATCTCAATATCAGTAAACTGTCTTTTGTCCCTGCTTCCTTTGCCACTAATAGGATTATAAATAACATCTCCTGGATTGAAAAGAAGCGCTACAAGATCATTAGTTGAATAATCCCCCAAGCCTCCAAAATTTTTGCTGCTAACCTCAACATACCCCTGAATACTTTCAGCAAGGCCAACATTATCAATCAGTACCCTAACTGCTGATTCAGGGTCAATAACATGCCCTCTTTCTGCTGTGTCATACTCCCCAATTACAATCCTTCTAGCAGCCTCAGTCAGGTATCTTACTAAGAATCTTTCTCTGAAATCATGAATCTTTCCTGTATTATCATGTCCCTTTTCACTAACATAAAGGGCGCTTATTGCCGGATTAGAATTTTTAGCAATAAACCTTGCTTCCCTTGCTCCGCAATCATAAGCAAATTTTAGGGTCTCGAGGAATGGATTTTTTCCATTAGTAAGAATATCAGGACCTAAGCCGCGTTTACCGCCCACATTAATTTCAATTCCTTTCAAACCTGATTCATAGTACAACTGGCAGGCTGCCCTGTATTGCTCTATAAACTTATAATTTTTTACATATAATGCTCCGCATTCTGCAGTTACGTCTTTTGTTTGGAAAGGGACTCTTCTCTGTTCCAATGCATCAACTTCTGAAGCAAGAGCATCAATTTCAGTTTTAGCTGCTGATAATGATTCTAATGATGCTGCCCAATCATTTCTAAATCCAAAAAATCTTTTCTTTAAAAAAGAGTCTTTCAATCTGATTTGCTCTTCAATTTCACCCATATAGTCATGAATCTTATCTTTAAGTCCTTTCTGCCCATCGGGTCTTGTTAATAAATCATCTAAATTACCATGTAAGTAACCCCCAACCTCAGCATCAAGTTCTTTTCCCCTTTGCTTCTGAGCCATTCGAAATAACTTATAGTTGAATCCTGGAGCATCATTTGCAGAAGCTATTGCTCCAACATCAATTCCTGCATTACTATGTACCTCATTAACAGAATATTCTAATGCTTCTATAAGTGAAGAGCCTAGTCTATATTGTTTGGGCACCGTTTCTCTAGCCTTTCTTCTATTGCCCCCATCTTGATTAATGCCCTGCTCAAGAGCATTCAGTCTTCTGAATAAACTGGTAACAGAATCAGCATACTCTCTGTATGAATCATCAAAATCCTGTTGAGTAACCCCTTTGTCGCTTAACTGCCAGTACGCATTTCGTAATGCAGGTTTAAGGCGTTGTGTGGAATCACTAACCATTCTCCTTATGTATTTTGCAAACTTTAAAGATCCATCTAGATATCTGCGGACTGTTCTTTCAAAAGGTTCTCTGCCAAATTTATTAGGGCTCATTTTGTATCCTTAAACTCATTTATTTGATTGGTTTTCATACTTTTGAACAAGCTTTATCCTAACCTCAACCAAATCCCTTGGCTTTAGTATATTTTCAAATACCTTAGGCAATACAATTATTGATTGACTGCCTTGTTTTGCTATTTGTTTGGTTATGATTAATTCTTGCATTTTATATATCTCTTATATGTTACTACTATATGGTAAATATTACCTATATATAAGCATTGTGAATTTTATTACCCATTTTCAAGTAACATAACATTTATAAGTAAATACTCATTCCTACTCTATATGTACGATTATTTAGAGCTTTTATTATTCATAGCAAAAAAACAAGGATTATTTGGCAGCTTAAAAACATCTACACTTAAGATATCAAAAGAGCTAAACATCCCGCAGCAGACAATAAGCAGAAAACTAAGGGAAATGGAAGATATAAAATTAATCAAAAGAACAGCAAACCCTGCAGGATTGACAATAAGCCTTGACAATAAAGGAAGAGAGTTACTTCAAAAAACATATCGACAGTTAAACTCAATATTCAAAGCAAAAAAGACATCAATCACAGGAACACTCAAAAAAGGATTTGGAGAAGGCGCTTATTATGTTTCACAAAAAGAATATCAAAATCGTTTCAAAGAAAAGCTTGGCTTTGAAGCATATCCTGGCACATTAAACCTAAGCATAAACAAAGAAGAGCTTTTGTTGTTCATCTCAAACTCAGAGCCTGTTAAGATAGAAGGTTTCCAGACAAAAGAAAGAACCTTTGGTTCATTAACCTGCTATAAAGTAAAGATAAAAAACATCGATGCTGCTATAGTAGTTCCTGAAAGGACAAGGCACGAAGAAAGCATGATAGAGCTTATTGCTCCTGTCAACCTAAGAGACAAATTAAACCTAAAGGAAAACGACAAAGTAAAGCTCAGCTAAAAAAGAGGGGGTGTTTGATTGGTGTATTTAATCCAAATAATTTGAAAACTTAAAAGACAAAATTAACAAAACAATGTCAAAAAAAATAGGTATTGCTGATACAATGTTCGCCAGAGTAAATATGTTTGAGATAGTCCAAAAAGCATTAGATGACAGCATGGAACCCGGAATAAAGCTTGAAAGATACACAGTTCCAGGTGTAAAAGACCTCCCTGTAGCCTGCAAAAAACTATTAGAAGAGCATAACTGCGATATTTGCATAGCTTTGGGTATGCCGGGAGATAAACCAATAGACAAAGTATGTGCTCACGAAGCATCGCAGGGATTGATCCAAACTCAATTACTTACTAACAAACACATCATTGAAGTATTTGTCCACCTAGATGAAGGCAAAAGTGAAAAAGAACTTTATGAAATTGTAAAAAACAGGACTTATGATCATACGATGAATACAATAGCCCTGTTAAAAGGAAAAAACGAATTGTCAAAAAAAGCAGGTAAGGGAATTAGGCAGGGAAAAGAAAGTATGGGTGCTATAAAATGAAAAGAAGTCCTATGAGAGAATATACAATAGACGAGCATTTGATTCCATTCAATGATAAAACAGATCAAAAACTACCTCAAGTCCTCGGAGTTAATCTCTTATCTAATGATCCTATTGAATACTTAGTGACATCATGCAATCAACAAAAATTAGGGTGGGAAACTGACTTAACAGGGAAAAGGGTCAACAACCGAGAAATGCTTGAAAGGCTAAGTAGCACAGGACTAAATCATCTTAGGTACAGAAGAATAGAAGATAAAATTGAAGTATATTATAAAGAAAATTGGGAGGAACACTAAAATGACAAACGAAAAATTAGGAATGGTAATATCCGACTACAACGCAGACATAACCCATCTGATGGGTAAGATAGCAGAAGAGCACGCAGAGTTTCTAGGCGCAAAAGTAGCAAAGCTGATAAGAGTGCCAGGAGCATTTGACATGCCATTAGCAGTAAGAAAGCTAGTAGAAAAGAAAGACATTGATGGTGTTGTATGCTTAGGGGCAGTAATAGAAGGAGACACAAAACACGATGAAATCGTAGCGCATAACGCAGCAAGAAAGATAACAGACTTAAGCGTGCAGTCAGGAAAGCCAGTAGCCTTAGGAATTTCAGGCCCAGGCATGACAAGAGCAGACGGCATAAAAAGAATAGAAAGCTATGCAAAGAGAAGCGTTGAAACAGCTGTAAAGATGATTAGAAGGCTGAAGTGATGATTATTTCCCCCAGTATTCCAGCAATTTAAGTATTGCCATAGCATCAACCTTGACACCGTTAATTTCATTTCCCCAGTTTTCAAGGGCATTTAATATGTCAATTGTATCAATGCCGTCGCTGTTCAAGTCAAATATTGGCCTGTCACTAAAACCATCATTATCAACATCTATGGCTGAAAGCGGCTCAAATGAGCCAGTAATCTTACATTGCCCATTTATGCATGAATAGTTGCAGAAAAGATTTCCCATTGTGCATAACGAACCATCACAATCTGAATCTTCCAGGCATGCCCACTTGTTTTCATATAAAGTTTTAAATTTATCATAGGTTTGTATTGATAATAATCCCTCATTGTATAATCCTTCAACCTCATCAAATTCTTCTTTGGCAACAGGTTTTGTATTAACCATATTGTTTTCAATATAATCAGAACAGTCTGG
>JAHJAV010000052.1 GCA_018813685.1 Nanobdellota archaeon
AGACTGAGTTTAATCTTGTGTGCATAGCACACAACTTACAGAAGATTTGGAGGCTGAGAGCAGCTAATAGCTGCTAGATTATCTTTTGGATTTTTATTTTTTGTTCTTAGCCTTTAAAAAATGATTGTGGGACGGCTTCCCCTGTTAAGTCGTGCGAGGCATTTATGCCGAGAGCCTGCAAGGCGTTACCGAGCGAAGCGAAGGAGTAAAAACAGCACATTGGGGGGGCATTATATAATAGAGATGCAATTACAATTTTAAAGTTTCTTCTAACTCTTGGATTTCACTTTGAATTTCTTTTATATAACCTCTTGATTCTCTATAACTTTCTTGTCGGTCTATAACTTGTTGAGAAAAATAAGTTGTGTCTGATAACAATCTTTTTACAACATAAAATTTCATGATTTCTGAATTAACTTTATACTTATTTTTCTTAAATTTTTCATATTGCTTTTTGAAAAAAGGATTCAAACCTAATCCCTTTCTGAACCAAATTAAATCTCTTTCTGGAAGGGCAAGTCTTAATCCTTCCCAATCTATAAGATAAATTTTGTCTTTTGTTTTTAAGAGATTTAATTTGTGTAAATCCTCATGGACTACAACATACTCTTTTTCTCTTTTTCTTATTTTTGAAACATTCTTTCTCAAAAAATTTACTGCAGATTCAAGTATCTCTTTTTTTCTTTGTAATATTTTTAGTAATTCTTTTTCTCCGCCAGCAGTGGGTTTTTTCTTTTTGTATTTATTTAAAAGCCTTAGAATTTTTGATTCCCATTTAATATCCAAAATATCTTTTTTGATTTTTGTAAATTTTTTAGGATTGATATTTTGAAATTTGCCTATAATTTCTCCTACTTCTTCATAATCTTTTTCTAGAAGTTTCTTTGGGTTTTTTCCAGAGATAAAATCTTCTATGACTAATGGGAATCCTTTAAATTTTGAGATAAGATTTCCATTCTTATTTTTTATTGGAACAGAAATATAATCAAAATTATCTTCATCTTTTATTCTATACAAAAATTCGATAAATATCTTTATTGCTCTAATGCTCTTGTATATTTCTGAACTTTTTGCAAAGACTTTAGCATAAAATTTGCCTTTATCCGTTTCTAAAAAATAAGAAGCCCCGTTTTCTCCATGAGGATGATATGCAATAGAAAAGATTCTAAGTTGGTAAGTCTTTTCTATGAATCTTTTGACTTCTTCTTCATGAACCCCTTTTATTTTCATAACAATATAAATCAAGAGTTAGTATATAAAACTTCTGCGAGCATCTCTCCTATTGGGTGGGAAAATGTGCTGTTTTTATTCGACATAATTCTTGTTAGTTTCGTCTGACCAACGGGAAGACCTAAAATTTAGTGCAACGTTCCGAAGGAAAATTTTAGAGTTTTTTGGGGCAAAATTACATCAAGAACGAAGTTCCATTAATTAAAAAAATAAGGGCAAGAAGTCAATAATTTACAGGATATCCATTCATTCTAGAAACTCTACCGTTGTCATCATAATTTACAGGATATCCATTCATTCTAGAAACTCTATCGTTGTCATCATAATTTACAGGATATCCATTCATTCTAGAAACTCTATCGTTGTCATCATAATTTACAGGATATCCATTCATTCTAGAAACTCTAGAATCCAAAGCAGTATTTAATCGATTTACTTGGATTAAAGCATCATTAATTTTGGGAATTCTTTGAATTTCGTTTTGTGATAAAACTTTAATTTGTGCTGGCTTTTGATTCTCAGTACTAGAGGTATTTGAATTATCACAACCTGTAAATGCAAGTGCAGATACAATGGTACATAATGTAATTAATTTCTTCATAGAAGTTATAACTAAAGAGTAGTATTTAAATGTTTTTGTTTTTTGACTTCTTGCCCTTTCTACTATTTTGCCCCAAAAAATTGAAACTAACAGTGTTAGATTCCCCTGCTAAGGGCGAAAGCTTTAACTTTTGAGATTATGGAATGAAATGGAATAAGGAAGAAGATTAAAGGTTTCGAGTTCTGAACAAGCGCGAGCATTGTGAAGAATTGAATATAACGATGTTATGTTCTTTTTCCCTCCGAGCCGACCCGCCGAACGGCAGTGAGGCTGGCTGGAGGCTCGAGAGATGGAAAAATTCGAGTGCGAAGCACGAGAAAGTTTGCCCGTAGGTGACTTAAAGTTGTTTTAGTTAGAGAAGTTAGTTTAAATCTGCCGTTCACTAGAATGGATTATAAATATACAGAAGAATTGGTTCATTTATTTAGCCAAAATTATCCTTTGCTCAACCGCAACCTATTTAAACCACTTCTTCTTTTCTTTTTCTCATGGAATACTTAAATAAGCTCCTAAACAAGCAGGATTACTTACTAACCTACAGAACAGAAATATTAGAAATTATAACCTACTCAATCGTTTCCTTCTTTCTGCCGCTAATGATAGGTCATCCTCAGTTAGTTGTAGGAATAGTAGTAAACGCTTTATTGATAACTTCAGCATTAAACATAAAAGGCTACAAACTATTACCAGTAATAATAGCCCCAACTCTTGGAGCTTTCTCAAGAGGCATCTTATTTGGTCCTTTCACAATATTCCTGCTATATCTAATACCATTCATCTGGATAGGAAATGCAATATTAATCGCAGCTTTCAAAGCATTAAATCTAAACAAAAAGCTAAACTACTGGATCACCTTAACAATAGGCTCAGCAATAAAATCATTATTCCTTTTCAGCATAGCTTACTTACTTTTCAAATTAAACATAATCCCTGTAATCTTCTTAACAAGCATGGGACTCTTCCAGTTCTACACAGCAATAGCAGGCGGCATCTTAGCATTTGGATTTCAGAAAGTAAAAAGAAAAATATCAAATTAGCAGTTTTTCCATCTCTTTTGAAAATTCCTTTGCTCTTTGAAGTGAAGTTTTGGCCTTTGACTGCTTTTCGATTTCTATTGTCTTATATTGTATAAGGCTTCTTTTGCTTCTTTCAAAATCAAATGATTCTATGAGGGCATCTGCCTTTAGGCCTGCAAGATTAAGTGCTTCTTCCTTTGTTTCTTCATATTCCTCAATCAGTGATTCTTTCAATTTACCTTTTACATAGACAATCAGTGCATCTGAAGTTACCTTATGGACAATCTTGTCCCCTATCTTATATCCAAGTTTTAAAAGCACAGCATTTGCATAATAATACATCGAATAGTATGAGCATACAATCGCCCATAGTTCAGAAAGATTCTTGTTATGGATTTCATCTGCGACCCTTAGGCTTTCTTTGGCATTTCTCAAAAGTATGTTTATGACTTGTTTGTCCGTGCTTGCCTTTCTTAACAGCCCATCTTCTATGTAAGCTTTCACATTATTTTCAGCTTCTTTTATTCTCTTATCTGTTAGCATTTTCCATCACCCTGTAATATTCCTCTATTCCGATCAGGATTATATTATGTTTAATGGCTTCGCTTACAGCAGTAAACTCTCTGCTTTTTGCCATATGTATAAATTCTTCAAAGCTTACCCATGTTAGGTGTATTCTGTCAGGCAGCAAAGAAATAGCTGCTTTTATCTCTTTTTCATCTCCTCCAACACTTAATATGTCAATATCAGAATGTTTGTTTGCAGTCCCCTTTGCATATGATCCAAAAAGCAAGGCAATAAAGGAAAAATTTAGCTCAGCAAGCCTATTGTATATCACTAAAAAATCCTTGCTCTTAAATAACTCAGCCCTCCTTAGGTATTCTGCCTCATAGGTCTTGTTGCTGAATTTATTTGTGAACTCACATATCTTTGAATTGCCTAACTTAGTTACTTTAAGCAGGCCTTCTTTCTCAAGCAAACCTACATTTTCATAAGCGATCCTGTAATTGATGCCTAATGCTTCAGATATCTTTTTTATTGTAAATCTATCTTCTTTCTTATCCAGCAGAAGTTTTAATATCTTTATTTCGCTTTTCATAATTATTACCTATTGTAATAGTACTATTACATTAAGTAATATATAAACCTTTCTATTAACCAACCCTTCTGACCAAATAATAAATAAATATAAAAAATCCTAATATAATCATAAACTCAGAAACAATCTTCGCAACAGTCAAAAACATAAAAAACTTAGCCCTCTTCTCAGCTTCTCTCTTCTGAGTAATGTTCATTTTGCAGTCATCTTCTTTATCTTCTTCAGCCTGCTGAAATTATCTCGCTCAATCTCCTCTAGCTTAAATGCAATGTTCTTCTGCGTCCTCTCCAAACGAGGTATTGTCAGGTACTCCAATGAATTCACTCTCCTTTTAGTCTTTTTTATCTCTTCAGCCATATGCTTTAAAACCAATTGTTTCTCCATCAACCTAACAAGCGAAGGAAATATATCTCTATACTGTTTAGTTGCATTATCCAGCTCAACTGTCTGCCCAAAATAACCATACCATTGGTTATCAGTCTTTATCTCCTTAATCAATGGAACCTCTAATCCCATTATAGACCTAAACCCTAGCTCAACAGAAGCCCCAGAAGAAAGTCCAAAAGCAGTCCTCTCTATATTTACCTCTCCCTCAATTGCCTGTGCATTGTAAAGTGATTTCTGGGCATCAACTAATCCATTGGATATCTCTCCTCTTAACTTCTTTATCTCCCGTAAAATCTTAAAGAACTCAAGCACTAAAACATCTCTCTTCTGTTTAAGCAGGGAATGCCCTTTTACAGCTATCTTTAGCTTCCTGCGTGCCAAAAGTAAACCCATTCGTGTTGGTTTTATTATCATTTGCTAAACTACCTCTCAGGACATTCTTATTTTTTATAGTATTTCTCAATAAACTCTTTCTTTATTCTTTTCAGCTCGCTTGCGTCAATATCAGAAAGTAATTGCCATGCAATAAGCAAACTCTCTTCAATTGACCTATTATCACCATCACTTTGCTTAACAAATATAGCCTCAAACTTATCTGCAAAATCCAGATACTTCCTATCTAACTCAGACAAGCTCTCTTTGCCTATAACAGCAACTAAATCACGCAATTCTCTTCCGTTTGCATAAGCAGCATACAACTGATCAGATACATTTGCATGATCCTCTCTTGTTTTACCAGCACCGATTCCATTCTTCATCAGTCTGGAAAGTGAAGGCAAAACATCTACAGGGGGATAAATTCCTTTTCTGTGCATATCTCTGCTCAAAACAAACTGCCCTTCTGTGATATATCCAGTAAGATCTGCTATAGGATGAGTTATATCATCATCCGGCATAGTCAGTATAGGCATCTGTGTTAAACTTCCTTTTCTTCCCATGATCCTTCCTGCTCTCTCATATAAGGACGCTAGATCAGTATACATATAACCTGGATATCCTCTTCTTCCGGGAACCTCACTCCTAGCAGCAGAAATCTCACGCAAAGCTTCACAGTAATTAGTCATGTCTGTCAATATCACAAGCACTTGCATATCTTTCTCAAAAGCAAGATACTCAGCTGTTGTCAATGCAATCCTGGGTGTTATTATCCTTTCAATAGCAGGATCATTAGCCAGATTCAAAAACATTACAACATTCCCTAAACTTCCTGTTCTTTCAAACTCATTCCTAAAGAACAATGCTTCTTCATTTGTTATCCCCATTGCAGCAAACACAACAGCAAACTTCTCTTCCTTGCCCCGAACAACTGCCTGTCTGGCAATCTGCGCAGCTAACTTATTATGCGGCAGTCCTGCTCCTGAAAATATTGGAAGCTTCTGCCCCCTTATAAGTGTATTATTGATATCTATAGTAGACATTCCAGTCTGTATAAATTCAGCAGGATATGTTCTCTTAAACGGATTGATAGCCTTCCCATTTACATCAAGTCTTACCTCAGGTATAACCTCAGGCAATCCATCAATTGGTTTTCCAACACCATTAAACACCCTCCCCATCATCTCATCACTTACGCTTATCTTCATTGTCTCGCCGATAAATCTTACCTTGGTATTCTTTGTATCAATCCCTGATGTTCCTTCAAAAAGCTGGATTACCGCTCTATCATCCCTGATTTCAAGAACCTGTCCAAGTCTTTTTTCACCAGCAGGTGTAGTTACCTGAACCAATTCAGCATAAGCTACCCCTGTTACATCTTCAACAACCATAAGTGGTCCTGAAACTTCAATCACTGATGTATGTTCTTTGAGCATTTTAATTCCCTCCAGCAGAAAGATCAACTACTTCACTTACAAGTTTCTTTATCTGCTCTTTGGTTTCTGCTGTGATCAATGAAGACTCTTTTTCAATATCCTTTACATATTTCATTCTTGCTATCCTCTCTTTTACAGGAACCTTTATGATATTGCTTACCTTAACCCCTTCATCAATAGCCCCTAACGCAGCATCATTAAAGTCAAGAATCATCTTCAGCATAATATGCTGCTTCTCAATACTGCAATAAGTATCTACTTCATGATAAGCTGTCTGCTGCAGGTAATCCTCCCGCAATGACTTCGCAGTATCCAATAATAATTTATCCTCTTCAGGCAGTGCATCTGGTCCTACAAGCTGCACTATCTCCCTTAGCTCAGCTTCTTTCTGCAGCATCATCATTGCTTTTGCCCTAATCGAATAAAATCCTTTTGCAATATCATCAAAATAATCCTTTACCTTATCCACATAAAGTGAATATGAAGTTAACCAATTTACAGATGGAAAATGCCTTCTGTAAGCAAGAGGAGCATCCAATGCCCAGAACACTTTCACTATCCTTAATGTATTTTGTGTAACAGGCTCTGAAAAATCCCCTCCAGGAGGAGAAACAGCTCCTATAACAGAAACGCTTCCGTTCTCTCCATCAAGAGTCACTATCCTTCCTGCCCTTTCATAAAACTGAGCCAACCTGGAAGATAGATAAGCAGGAAACCCTTCTTCACCTGGCATCTCCTCTAATCTTGAAGATATTTCCCTCATTGCTTCTGCCCATCTTGAAGTAGAATCAGCCATTAAAGCAACATCATATCCCATATCCCTAAAATATTCAGCGATAGTTATACCAGTATAAACAGATGCTTCACGCGCAGCAACAGGCATGTTTGAAGTATTCGCAATCAACACAGTCCTTTCCATCAATGGCTTTCCTGATTTAGGATCAATCAGCTTAGGAAATTCATAAAGAACCTCAGTCATCTCATTTCCTCTTTCGCCGCATCCTACATAAACAACAACATTTGCATCAGACCACTTTGCAAGCTGGTGCTGTGAAACAGTTTTGCCTGCTCCAAAAGGCCCTGGAATTGCGGCTGTTCCACCTTTTGCTATCGGAAAAAAAGTATCAAATACTCTCTGCCCAGTTATCAACGGTATCGTAGGATCTAACTTTTCCTTATACGGCCTTGGGACTCTTACAGGCCATTTCTGATACATCTTTACATCAACTTCACCATTCTTTGTCTCCACTTTAAGCACAGGCTCTTCTATTGTCTTATTACCTTCACTCACACTAATAACTTTCCCACTCACACCAATAGGCATCATTATCTTATGATCTATAATATCAGTCTCTTTTACAGTCCCTATTATCTGACCCTCTTGTACATCATCACCAGCTTTTACCTTACTCACAAAATTATATTTCTTTTTTCTATCCAGAGAAAAAGCCTCAATCCCTCGAGGTATAAAATCACCAGCTATTTTTGATATTTCAGGCAGTGGCCTTGCAATCCCATCATATATGCTTGTAAGCAACCCTGGTCCAAGCTCTATGCTGAGCGGAGCTCCAGTCGATATGACCGCTTCACCTGGTTTTACACCAGTAGTATCTTCATACACCTGTATTGTTGCCCTGTCTTTATTCAGCTGGATTATCTCTCCGATAAGCTTCTCATCTCCTACTTTTACAACATCATACATCCTGCTCCCTTTCATTCCATCTGCTACAACAACAGGTCCTGCAATCTTTACAATCTTTCCCATATTATATCCCCTCTCAGTTCATGTTTTATTATCATATGTTCACTTCAATGCCCACAGCAGATTTTATAATTCCCTGCAGGTCATCACTCTTCAAAAACTCTTTAGCATCATCAGGTATACTCACTACATTCTTGAACTCACTAAGTTCAGGGACCATCCTTATTATGCTGAAATTAGCAAGTATAAACTCTTTCTTATCTGATTTCCGAAGTATCTCTAATGCATCATCTCGATTCTTTATTATGTAACTATCCCTTATCCCAGCAAGTTTCATTCCTACAGCAAAATCAGCATTACCCAGCACTATCATATTACCATCCCCATAGTCATTTCAAGAGGGAATTTCCCGTCTATCCCTCTGCTTATCACATACATATTTCTAAGCTCTATCTCTTTCTTCACAAGATATGAAAACATAGGATATGGTCCTAGCGTATGGCTTAGATCATTCCCTACAACAAATCTCTTGAAATCCCTATAAAGCTCACTTTCAAAATGCACTAGTGTACCATCTTTCTCATATTTCACAAATCCTTTCTCCAAGGAAAGATAGTATGGGAGCCCCTTAAATCCATGGACAAACTCCTTTAATGTCTCTGCTTTTATCAGTTTGTCAAATCTGGAGCAAAGCTGACTTTTATTATTTACCAAAAGCCTTTTCTGTTTTGATCTCTCCACTCCCCTGATCCTCAATTTCAGCAGAGCCATTATATTGTTCATATCTATCTTTCTGTTCAATAAATCTATGACATACTTCCCATCATACATATTTGTCTTCTTTATAGTATCCACAAAATTCTCAAATACAAATTCATCCAGCTTTACCTCAAACTCTTCTAAGCTTGCATACTTATTATCAAACACTCCGGAATATGGAGTATTCTGCATCACTACCTTCATATCAGCAACAGTCTTTGTAGCAAGTATATGCTTCAATAATGTATCATCAATGATTCCAATAGGATAAGTCATCTCTTCCTTAAGCTCAATCCCCAAAAGCCTTGCCCTATAGACAGACTTAAGTATTTTAACCTCAAAAAACATCAGATAAGCATTAAACAGCGGCTTTGATTTCTTAGGGCTAAATGCAACCATCTCTAATACAGAATCAATAAATCCTTTTTCAAGTGCAATATGTATGCTCTTCAGATCAGCCTTGCTTTTCTCAATCTCATATCCATACTCAGTCTCCTTTAATAAGCTGATAAACTCATTCAACGATTTAGCCTCAGCCAACTCCTTCACTAATTTTTCAGATACCATATAATTGCTTCTTGCCTGTATCCTTGAATTAGCATACAAGAACTTACTCATTGGCATGACCCTCTTTATTGCAAATACTAGAACAACTCCGACAAAAGCAAAAGGCACAACAAATGTAATGATAGATGGATTAAAAATTCCCTTAAACAATCCAAGTTTTGAAGCCCCATCTACAGTGCTTGAATTAGTTCCATTCACGATCATGCTTGTTATATTCACTAAAGTTTCATTTACCATATTATCCTACTCAAAAAGTGCTTTGCTTACCTCTTCTCTCAATGCCTCTTTCTTCGATTCGATTATATTATCAAGTGTAAAATCATATATCATTCCCTCTGACTCAACCCTTATCCCTATAGCTCCTTTTTCAACAGCAATCCCTGGAAAATCTTCCATATAATATTTATCATCGCCCACCAAAGAAAATCCATCTCCATCAGGCATATTTGATTTCACATACTCTGCATAGCGTTTACTATGGGCAACATCCTTTGCCTTTTTAGCAGCTTCCTTAAAGACAGACTCTATCAGTTTCTCTCTTTTTGCTTCAAATTCACTCTTTGCTTTAAGCCTCTCTTCACTCAGTATCCTCAGGAAAGCTCGTTTGGAATCTGTCTCTATCACAGTATCTGAATGAGACCTCATCACACTTATTTTTTTCTTTAGTTCTCTGTCTATCTCCTCAAGCTGCTTGTCTCTTTCCTTTTCAGCCTGTTTTACCTTATCAGAGTATTTCTTCTCAATTGCTCTTTTCAGATTTCCTATATTTCCAAAGACCTGCATTTTGTTTACCTCGATGGATGTAATAAAAGATAAATCTTACAAAGTAAAATTTATCCCAATACTCCAATTCCTACCACTAATAACATTATTGCAAGTATAAACCCAAAAATCGCTGGTGTTTCGCACTGTCCTGAAAACACAAGTGACGGAGCAAATGCATCCTGTGATTTTGCGCAGCTCACTATTCCGCTTGCAGCAACAATCCCTTGTGAGATTGCAGATATGCTTGTTATTGCTACCACTAGTCCAGCTCCAAATAACACAAGCCCCTGTGCATTTGTAAGCTCTTTTACTCCTCCTCCGAGAAGCCCAGCTCCCATCAATATCAGCAAAGCTGTTATGAATGCATAGATTGTCTGTGTCTGCGGCAATGCCTGCAATACCAGCGCATTCTTGAAATTCTCTTTCTTTTCAGCAACAGCTCCTGCTGCAGCAACTCCTGCTGACTGTACCCCTAATGCTGTGCTTACTCCTGCAACACCTAATGCAACAGCTGCTCCAGCAACAGCAAATGCAGTTCCTAATGTTATTACCATTTTTACTACCTCCACAATTTTATTTAATCTTATTTCACAATGTATGTATTCTTTCTTTCAGCCTTGAAAGGCCTGTACATCCTTCCGCCGCCATCATAAAACTTAGTAAAAAACTCTAAAAAGTGAAGCCTTGTTGAATGGATAAACGCCCCTAGGCTGTTCATCGCTATATTGAATAGATGCCCTACAATAAATATAAGGATTCCAATAGGCCATCCGATTATAGGTATCGAGCCTATTGCCATAAGCACCATAAAATTAACAGACAATGCAATCCCTGCTGTGCTTATTGCCAACGCCATCAGCCTTGCATATGAAAATAAATCCCCTATATATCCTGAAAAACTAAATACAGAAAGCAAGGAAGAAACTAATCCACCATCAAGGAAATTAAGCAGCAGCTGCATAAATACTGCAATCCCGATTGAAAACATTCCAAAAATATTTCCCCTCAAGACCATCATCAATATCCCCATTGAAAAAAACAGCCATACTCCCTGCTTTGAAAAAGCATCCCTCACATGCTTTTTGCGTATATTCTCATAGAATCCTACACCAAGTCCAATTAATAGATGAAGATATCCTATTGCTAATGCTATAATCAGTGTAAGCAGCACCTGTTTCATAGAATCAATCAGTATTGGCAGATTTATCCCTATCTTTTGGAAAAAATCACCAAAATAAGACCCAAATATAACTCCCATTATTGTTGTCGATATTCCTAGCACAATCATTATCATTGAAAACTTCTTCATTCCTTCATTGATTCTTCCAATTCCCCTATACATCATGATCCCAAATACACTTAGCAATATTCCATAGGCAGCATCTGTAAGCATAAAACCAAAAAACAATGCAAATGTAATTGCTATTATTGGGGTAGGATCAAACTCCTTATATTTTGGAGGAGAATAAAGCTCTGTTATCATCTCAAATGGGCTTATCCATTTAGGATTATTAAATAAAGTTGGCGCTTCTTCTTTTTGCTCAACTTCAATATAGTATTGCTTTGAGTTCTCTTTTAGAGTATCACAAAATTTCTCAAGATTCTTATCAGGAACCCACGCTTCAATAACTGAAAATGCCTCTGTTGTCTTGAAGTTATGCAGTGCTTTTATCTTCTGTTTTGCAATCTCAAGCTCCTCACCTAACAACATAAACTTCTTTTCATATGTCTTATGCATTCTTGCAAGGAACTTCTCTATCTTGTCCCTTTCAGCCAGCATAACTTCAATCTCTTTTTTTATATCTTTTATTATCTCAGCAGGCTTCTTGCCCTCATAAGGCACTTCAATCATCTGAAACCCTGTATTATGCAGCAATTTTTCAGCCTTAGCTGAATCTTCTGCCAGCGTAACTACAGTGATAAAAAGATGATTCTTATCATGTTCATCAGCAATCATCACAGCCCTCTCTTCCAACTCTACCTTAATCAAGGGCAGCGAAGAACCGCTTATCAAACCTGCAAAAACATTTACCTCTTCAGAAGATCTGAACAATTCAGTTTTTAAATCAGGCATCAATATAAGGTTTGAAATCACAAATTCATTTCTTTTTACAGCTTCATTTATCTTATGCAGATTATTTATCTTTTCATTTACCTTAGGTTCTATGGCATCAAGATGTTTTTTGACCTCTTCAACTATCTGTTCTGTGGAATAGATTATGCTCTTGTGTTTTGCAGGCATCTGAGGAGAAAATAATTCCTTTATCCTGTTTACAGGCTCAACCACCTCTTTGTACCTTTCAAGCATATCAGTTATTATATTGAATCGCGTATACAGCTCATCAACACTCTTAACTAATTCATAAGAGTACTTAGAGCTTAAGTCAATCTCTGCTTCTTTTAATTCGCAGATTCCAAGTTCATGCAGCCTGTTGACAATCAAATTTACCTTGTTCTCAACTACTGCTCCAACTATATGGTGTATCTTTGCCGGCCTAAACATTTTTATCAAATATTGCAGAAAATACTCTATCAACAGCTTTCTTAAAATTCTCAGAAGACTTCTTTTCCAGCTTGCTTATCTTCTTTTTATACTCACTCATACTATCCTTTGCTTTTTCTCTTGCCTCTTCTTTGGCTTGTTCTATCTCTTCTTCTCTTTTCTTGGCTAGTTTATCTCTTTCATCAGAAATCTTCTTTTCAGTCTCTTTCTTAGCCTTTTCTATGATTACCAAGGAGCTTTTTTTAACATCCTCCAGCTTAGTTTCCTGCTCTTTTTCAAACTCCCTTAATTCATTTAGCACTTTTGATGTCATTTTAACCCCTTTTAGTGAAAATCCCCTTAAAACCTGTACTAACCCTATTCTATATAAATATTTGTACTTTTTGAAAATAAGAAATAGAGCGCCCCTGGCTGAAGGGCAAAATTTTAGTAAGCCGCAACTCGCTTGCCGAGTAGTGGAAGGCTGACGGAAAGTATTTATACTTAGAAAAGAATGTTTAGTCTATGGGCCAGCAAGAAGTTTATACTTTATTAGAAAAACATAAGGATGAATGGCTTTCGTCTAGAGATATATATAGTAAGTTAAAAGCATCTTCTGGATCTGTTATAACATCTTTGCATAAGCTCAGGAAATCTAAGACTATTAGCTTCAAAATGGCTAAATTAGGTAAAACAAGCAACAGAGAGGTTTATGTTTACAGGTTTAGAAAATGACAAACCCATTACTTCAGGCAATTGAAGAGTTGAAGAAAGAAGATGAGCTCAAGAAGAAAAAGAAAAAGCCATCTTTTGAGTTAAGAAAAGAAAAAAGATTAAATTATTATTCTGGGTGGGGCGAAGGGAATAAAGACAGCACTAAAATAGAACAGCAGAAGAAATTAAGAGAGTAACCCCCCATCACTGCCATTCTTCACCAAAGCCAAAGGTTATTGCTTTGATCATTTAACACCGTTTAATAAACCTAAGGGTTTAGTCAAAATTCTCCCCCCTCGGTCTATATAGACAATTCTGACCCCCCTACACTTTTTTAGTTCTTTATAGAAAAAATCTTTTTCCATTTTTTTGTTTACATCAAAAAGTACCACATATTTGTTAAGGATGCCTTTTTCCTTACTTAACTTCTCATAGTCCATCATTATTTTACTAATGATTTTGTTCTTAGAATCCTTCAAACTGAATTTTAGTTCCACGATAAGAGATTTTCTTATTTTTTCATCAAGAAAAAAACCAAAACTTTCACTATCTATTTCATATTTAACCTCATCTTTATCTAGGATTATTAAGTCTGCTGATTTCTTTACGATTTTTGGTTTATTTTTACCTTTTGATTTCTTACTACTTGTCTGATATATACTATATTGGAATTCAGAATGAACTGAACTAATTTCATATTCTTTAGGGTATTGTTTTTTTGTTCTATTTATTACTTCTACTTTGAAAGTATCTCGAAACATACTGTTTATATCTATCAACTCCCTATACAGAAAACATTTGAGGTCTGATTCACTCCATATGTCATAAGGTTCTATTTTTTTTCTTTTGCTTTCGCAACTCTTACAATAATTTGATAATTCCTTAATTGACTTCAAAAATCGTTTATCATATTTTCTCATTCTTAACAACCCTCACCTATATTCATTCTTCTCATTTATTTAAATCTTCCTTATTTTCTGTAAGAATAAATACTCTTATCTTTCCCAACAAATCCCTGTTCATGCATTGATTTCTGGCAATCCCAGCAGTAATCACCATCGGGAAAGCCTTCTTCTTCGCATAACTCATTTACGCAAACATCAGGGTGCTTTACACCGCATATATCGCAATAAAAATGAAAATATGTAGTAATCAATTTACCTTCCTTATATTCACTTTCACTGCTGGTATGTTTGTCTTCTTTTTTAACGTATTTTTTCATTCTGTTTACTCCTGTTTTTTAAGTATCTCTAGGAATTGAGGATTCTCTGAATAAAGGACCCATCTATGCCAGGAGTTACTTTTTTCAATCTTTTTCCCAGAGGTTGTAGTAATCAAATCTGCAAATTTTGAATCAATCTCTGTTGGATCATCCAGTTTAGATAAAGGGATTGCATGCTTAAACAGTTTTGAAGCATTTTTGCCTTTTATTAATAAATCTACACCTGGCTCTTCTCTTTTTAGATAGGCATTGTTTTTAAAATCCGCTAGTGAGAATATCTGTTCTTTAGTAAGACTCATAGCATTGACAATTTTGTCTACCTCAAAAAACCCGATAATAAAAACACCCCATTTAGCAGGATTATTATCTATATTTAATGTTGCATAAAAGAAAAGACAAACATCAGAATTCAACAAATCCGGCTCATAGAGCATATGGTCTCCAAACCCCCTTTTAACATGACCATATGTATAAGTTGTAAACTCGGGGTCATAATGGCAGGGGGTGTCTGCAGCCTTTCTAATGAGGGGGTTGTTTAAATCCCTAAATGTAAACTTGCTTCTTTGCTTTTGCGTTTCTTCAATAGGTATGTAGCAGAAATCATTGTTTTTTTTATTGAAAAAACCTCTTCCTGTGATTGAATCTTTTCCAGCACCTATGTTTAGCCCGATTATCCTTAATTTATTGGTCATTTTTTATTCCCCCCCTTGTAACACATACTTATCATCTAATAATTTCTCAACTTTTATGCCTATTCCTAAATATTTTCCTTCTCAATCCTCTCCATTGCCGCTTTAGGTTAACCCAGCCCACCATCCATTCTGAGAAAGCAATCACCCACGATAAGATAAATAAGGGAACGCTAATATGTGCTATCGCAGTAAAATCAGTCGTTGAAAATGGGGATAAAACAAAATTTAATGATACATCCATCATGATCATTGAAACAAGAGCAAAAAGCGCTAAATTAATTTTCTTACTCCATAAAATGATGATAAGCACTAGAAACCCGATTATATAGGGAATTATTGCATAAAAGAAGTAACCTATTTGAGAAATTACGAGCTTTCCATCAAGAGTAATTCCATCGCAATTTACTGCTGGATGTGGAAAGACTTGTGCAAGCGTGGGGTTACCTCCTTCCAACTTGCACACTATAGCATGAGCACCTTCATGGACTGCATACCATGAGAATATTATAGGAAGAAAAATCAACATCCAAATTGCAAAGTTTTTTAGGAAAATAAGGAATTTATTCATGTTTTATCTCCCCTCTTATTTTTCCTTGAATATACTATATATCCTACAATTGCTAAAAACAGCACAGCCCAATATGGCCAAATATAAAATGAATAATATGTTTTTAATGCATTTTCCTGCGGAAGCACAGAATTCAATGATGGCTGCTCTGCGGCTATCTTTAAGTTGGATATTATTCCAAGGGATTGCATTACTATAATGCTAATTCCAGCAATCCAGAGCAAGTATATCAGAAAATCAATAAATTGCTTATTCATGCGTCTTGACTTAGCTATTGAGGGAAGAACGAAAAGCAAAACAGATAAAACAATTAATACTCCAATTTTGATAAGTATGGTTGTGAAAATAGATCCGTTGCTTATCAGATATACTGGATTTGTTTCAAAATGGTAGTTGCCAAGATAGAAAGTAATAATATCGCCTATTGTGGTAATCCAGATAAGAATGATTAAGATATATTTGAACAATTTTTTATTTTTCATTCCTTTTCCCAATTTCCACCATCTTCATTAAACAGGCATTGCCCATAACAGATTACGTATTGCCTAGGTGTTAAAACTCCGTGTTTCTTATAGCTCTTGCCAATCCAGCAGTTTTCACATTTCTTTTTCATCCTAATCATTCGAAAGCCCAAAACTTGCTTACCTCTTCAAAAATTTCAGTTTGCAGGTCTGCAGCTGAGTAGATTATTACAAATATCTTTTTTACACCAATTATTAGGTCTATATGGTGCATATCACTTACAAAGAAGTGGTGTTTATCTACAACATCTTTTATGCTATTAAGTGGGGGCTTTCCATCAGGCCTAAAAAAGCCATGTACTTGAAGTTCACTAAATCCAATATTGCTCAATAATTTATCAAAACATTCTATAAATTTGTCGCATTTTTCAAAAACATAATAGTTACGGGTTTTCGATTTGGATATTCCTAATAATTTCATTTTCATATCTTCTGTATAAACCCAGTTCTAACTTCAAATATCTCTCCTCTTTTTTTAAGAGAATCAATATTGCCGGCTATCTTTTTCTCAGTAAAGTTCAGCTTTTTTGCCCATTCATAAATATCCTGGATAGGAACAGTACGCCCTACTTTTACAGCAAGCCCTTCGATTACAGCAAGTATTAGTCTCTCGTCATACTCCAATTCTTGATTAGGATGTAATTCTTCATCCAAAGGCACTCTTCTATTTATCAGCTCTCCAACAACCTTCAAATCTTCAGGATCTTCTTTTTCCAAATCAATGAATATCTTCATTTTATACCTCCCCTAAAATCTATGTGCAATATTCTTTTTTTATCATTCCAGCAAATCATAATCAGCTTCTATCATCTCCCTTTGAGCTTTTGCTATCTTTTTTAGTTCTGGATTTTTCTTTATCATCTCTTTAGCTTCATCGCTGTTAGTTCCCTGCAGTATATCCCTTACAATCCTTGCTTCTTCAGCAGTATCAGCATGGATATTAAAATAAACAAATGCAGGCTTGTCCATATCCTTGAATAAATCCTTCCAAAAACCCATTTTACTCACCTCTCTTGGTAATTATGTTCTCTCGCTTTTGAAAAAAATCTTCCCCATAAATAGATTCATCTTCGTATTCCATTTTTATCCCCCATTTATCTTTTGTAAGCTTTCCATTGTTTGATTCTTGATATCGTCCTTTAGCTGGGCATATTCCTGAGAAGTCCTCACATCATTGATCACTTCTTTTGTAACAGCTGCTGCTGCCCTTCCAGTTACCCTAATTATACCTTTAGTCGGCTCTGTAAAGAAATAAAGCCCAAGAACCAATAATATCAATAACAAAACTATTATTTTCATCTTTTCACCTTCCTTTGCAGATTATCCATTATCCCATCTTTTACTCCATTAGGCAAGGCTAAAACATCTGTAAGCAGATTATGTATGGATTCAATAATCTCTCTTGACTTTCTGGCGTTTTCCTTGGTTTTTCTCTTGTTTAGACAGGTTATCTTTTCAGTGCATAGATTGACTATAACCATTGCATCATCCAGCCTGGAATCTCCTTTTATCATTATACGTCTTGGTTTTATAACTTCAATCCCAAGTTCACTTTTACATACAGGGCAATTAAATCTTGTTTCCATATTAAGCACCTCTCTTTTTTATCAATCCTTTTTTAACATAAAGTTTTGCTAAATCTGGCTTTCTCAGCTTTAAGAATTCATAGTGCAGTCTATATGCAACTTGCCTATCTTTTTCACGTTTTGTTAAAACTGCCTTCTTGTTAGTATTAAGTTTAGTTGCTTTTTTTAAGAAATCTATTATAGCCATGTGATTACATTCGTACTCCATAAGAGCATTCCCTATAGTTTCAAGCTCATATTCATTTAATTTTAATGTGTATTCTTTGATTTTAATCACCCCTTCAATGCAGATTGCTTCTTCCATCTCTGCTTGATAATGAATTCATGCTCTCACTAAAACCAACTAAACTATCTCCATCTTTATGGCCATTATCCTGCTTCATAAAATACAAAGCAAGTGTTTTCTTCAAAAGCTCCTTTCTCTTCATCTTTAATGTCTCTTCAAGCCCCATAACCTCTTTCTGCAGGTTGTCTAATCCTATAACCTTGCCCTCTTTGCAGTTTATTACTTCAAGTATTTCATCTTGCGAAAGATTGTCATTTGCCCATGCCATCATTGTCTTGACATAATCAATAGCATTATACTTCATTGATCTACTCTTTTCCAATAATTCCTTCCCTTTTTTTGTCAATTCACCTGCCATTTTCCCTCAAAACAATACCCTCAGTAAGTTCTTTTTGCCTAATTTGATATTGTTTATGTACATAGAGATAGGTTCGTAAATTGGCTTGCCAATTATATATTTAAGTGCGTTTTGGAAAATGTATGGATCAACACTTGGAAAGTTAAAATCCCTTACCTGCTTTACAAACTCCCTAAACAGGGTTGATTGGTCAATTATGAGTTCTTCCCTGACATCTTTCCTTAGTTCTTTCTGTTTATCCCATGTAGAAGTTGTATACTCTTCTGTTTCAAGAATATCTCTCTGGCATAGACTAGATAGTGTTTTTATAATAAAAACCCCATATTTAAGAGTAAGGAACTCATCGGCATCTTTAAGATTGGCTTGTTTTTTTGGTTTTTTAACATCCCTCTCTTTTTGAGTCTTATTCTTAAGAATCTTCTGTACCTGTTGCAAGCTTTCAACCGAATCCTTAGTAGTATCAATCTTTATTTCCATTTTCTCACCCAATATACTCTGCTGGCGGTAGCTGTGCTATCTGTTTCTTTACTTCGCCCCTTGTATGACAAATATCTACTGAAATCAGATCAATTCTTTGATTTTTAGAATCAACCCCTATTGTGAATATAGTCTTCTCACCTAATATCTCACCAACCTTCTTTATCTTTTGCAGCACATTTTCGTTTTTCATATTCCCACCTCTCCCACCGGGGCATTTTTTCTTGTATCCCCTCTTTTTATAAAAGACGCAATCCTAAATATATTAATCAGTGAAAATGTCATTTAATCCACCCCCTAATTGTTTAATCACCTTATTGAAGAAGTCTGCAATATCTTTTGTTTGAAGGAATTCCTTCTTTAAAGAAACAACATTAACCCATTTTCTGCCTCTTATGCTGTTTGATTTCTCCTGCTTCATGTCTATCAGGCCTTTATTGTCTAAGTAGCTGACATACCTCGATACCGTATTTATATGGTAATTTGTGATTAGAGAGATTTCTTTGTAGGTTAATCCACCTGTTCTTGTCACCAAAGCAACAAGGATTTTTAATGATAGTTTGTTTTTCATGTTTCCCCCTATATATTTTTAGTATCTTCACATTTTCTTAGTGGAATTCCACTTATCCATAAAGAGAGATCGG
>JAHJAV010000005.1 GCA_018813685.1 Nanobdellota archaeon
GAAGAATGTTTACATTGGAAGAAAGGTTGAAATCAAGAAGCATGGAACTGAGATAAAGATAAGGATAAAACCTGATGAAGGGAAGACAGCTGGCCAATTTACTTATGTGGAGAGTATTCCTAAGGGGTGTATTGAGGATTTAACCAATTATCTAGATGTAGCTGGATTGCTGGGAAAATATAGAAGAATGGTAAGTGTAATTAATGACCCAGTCATAGTCTGGAACTTTGGCAATGAACAAATAACAGATAAAAAAGAAGTAGAATATGAATTAAACACGCCAGAAGACTGTATGAGGATAATCAATTCTTTAGGGTTTGGAGATATCACTGGTTAAAACTATTTCTTTAAGTGTTTGTTGTTAGAAGATATATGTATGTTATAAATATAATTCCAAAAACAGATTTTTAAGTATAGACTGTCAAAAAAACGCAAGGTTTATATACTTGTAACATTTATTACAGCAAATTGTACTATTTGGTGTTAAAAATGAAAGGGCTTTCAGACAAAGAAATTGAAATTGTAGCTTATCTTGAGTTTGAGAAGAAGTATTTCTTCACTCGAAAAGACATTGCTGGTTTTTTTTCTTCATACAACCAAACAAGGCATACTATCCATAAATTAATACAAAAAGGAAGAATTATAAGCCTTAATCGAGATAAATATTACCTCATTCCGATAAAGGCTAAATCTGGAAAATGGTCAGAGGACTCATTTACCCTTATCGATGAAGTAATGAACGGGAAAGATTATTTTATCGGGGGATGGGCTGCAGCCAACTATTGGAGGATTACCGAACAAATTCCAATGAAGATAGAAGTATTCACAATCAAGAGGCAGGGAATAAAGAGATATCTTACCACTACAATTATATTCAAAAGAACCACAAAAAAACAGCTTAAGAATTCAATCACTCAGAAAAGGGGCAGCCATACTTTTAGAATATTCAATAAGGATGCAAGTAGGAAATGGCTGAAATCAAGAAGCTGGTGAAAGACAGGTTAAGCCTTAAAAGGAGAGAAAGATAAAAAATAGGTTAACTTAATACCTTAATTGTTTCTTTTTGTATTTTTATAGCCAGTTCCTTTAATCTTGCAAGCTGGCCTGTGTTTATTTCTGTTTTTATCCCGTATGTTGAGGTTTCCCTGCTTTGCCTTATTGTTGGGCTTTCTGTTTCTTTTTTTACATCTAATGTGTCAAATTGGAGTATCAAATCCTTATCAAAATCCAGCTTATTTTCTTCAATCAGCTTTAGCAACACAGTAACAGTGCAGGATTGGTTCTTTGATTCGTACCCATAGTTTGCCAACAAAGCCAGAAAACAGTGATATATAGCATAGAATCCAACATTCAATGCCCAGTCATATTTTTTTGAGTTTTCGAGAAGCCTCATGACTTCTGAATTATACTCTGATTTCTTTAGGTGCATCTGTGCTAACTCCTTGTCAGGCTTTACTCTTTTTAGCCGGTTTGGATTATTTAAGCACCACCTTAAATGATTGTCTATCTGAGCCATTTTATCACCTTAACATATTTATTCGGATTGTAAAATATGATATTCTCTGATAGGATGTTATAAATCACTTTATCCCCTTTATTATTTAAAATATCCTTTTCAGTCATATCTACATATCTAATCGGCTTATCCATCAATCCTGCTTTTCTTATTTCATCTTTTATTTTATTGATTTTACTTGAGTTATTCTTTTTATAAACCAATAGGACATCAATATCATTATAACTGCTGCTTTTTATGGAAGAGCCAAAAATACATCCAAGTTCAATAAGCTTATTGAACTTATTTAAGTTGTAGATAAGAACACTAAGCCACTTAGGAGATTCTTGGTATTCTAAGCTAAGCAGATACTCCATGAACTTTATTGTTAATACATTAGAGTAATCAAATCTATAGTAAATTGAGTTCCCTATCTTTTCTTTTAACAATAATTTTTTTTTATATAATCCGCTACATAACTTATTTGTATGGGCATGATTTAAACTTAGTATCTTTGAAATCTGCCTGGCGTTAAACCTATCTTTAAAGTGTTTGAATATAAATTTCAATATTTGGATTTCAACTTTTGTAAATTGTATGTTATTAGCAGACATATGTATGGTGATAGAATACGTTATATATAAACCTTTTGTTTTTATTTCTTGAAGTAACTTTAGAGTTGTGAAAAAGAAAGCTTTTTAAAATCATTTGCATTACTCTCGAAGTATGGGGGCAAAGAGAACATTTATGGTTATAGGACTATTTTTGTTATTTAGTAATATGGTTTATGCTGCTAGACTGATTCCTTATCTTATTTTACCCAACTCTTCAATCAATGTTACACAAAACCAGTTCTTTAATTTTACAACTGGAGTTAGATGCAAAGAGGGGGATTGCGGGAATGTGACTGCTACTTTGGATCCTAATGCTGTTTATAATCCTTCATTAGGGGCGCCTTATTGTGAGACTTCAGAAAGTCCTTGTATTGCTGGTTCTGAATTATTAATGTCCGCAGATAATGCTACTTATTTGAATGGAACCCCTGCACATGAACCCCATTCACCAAATACTATTGATGGTTGCCCAGATATTGGTCCTTTTAAATATTTAAGTGATGAAGTTATCGAGAATATGACTATAAGTAGTCTTGATGGAATAGGATTAAATGCTAATGGAAAAGTCAGGGTAGATATTTATAAATATTGTCCAGATACATTTAGGGTGGTCAATTTATTTTATAAAAACAATACTAAGAATTCACCATTTATATTTATAAAAAGTATACAATGCCCAGTTATTGAATCTTTTGGATTATTGTCTACCAATTTCACTTTAGGAAATGCTGGGGGTAATCATACCATAAGGGGAGTTTCTCAAATTTTGGGAGATGAGGATAATTGTTCTAGATACGAACTAGATGAAACAGACGACCTAACCTTCTATGTCCAAGACTCAAAAGAAACTATCCTCATGGATCCAACAGCCACTCCTTTCTATACCGCAACTCAGAATCCAACTAATTATTCTTATCATGAATGCCTCCAGAACATGACAGATGGAAAAGAATGCAACATAACATGGGAAGTGAATGCAACTGGCGCTGTCAACTCCAGCTGGGATTTCTTTACTATATATACTTCTGATAATGCTAGTGTGCTTCAGAATGAGACTGAGAAAGTGGCTGTTACAATAGTGGAAGAAGAACATCAGGAACTATTGACAGATTATAATATAACTACTATAATAAATGGCGCTATCACAGAATATAGATTCTATCATAAAAACCATCATTTTATGACTGTGGTTGATGACGCAGGAACTTTTAATATAAGGCCTCATCCTGGTGTTGATGTAAACGGATGGGGGAGTTCGTGGTATATGCAGCCTTTCTTGCCAGGAGCAAACCTTAGCCATACAACAATACAATCAATAACTGATGATACAGGTGGAATCAGTGTTGAAGCAATTGGTTATGTATCTAATGGCTCAGACAGAACTTATGGAACATGGAATTCAAGCTTATACTTTAGCTATGATCCTGATGAAAAGAAGGTTACTGGGTATGGAGATTATAAGATAACTTTAGCAGGGGCACTTTCAGACTCTACAGGGGATTTAAACCTATATAAGATAGCGAGCAACTACCTGAATCAAACTCCTTTATTGACAGAAGGAATAGGAGATACAGGTGATATGGGCTATGTTAATATTACCGGAACCAGCCTGAATGGCATATGGATACCGACTACTCCCTCAGGGTATTTCCCCGGAGAACAAAACAATGTGCTTTCAATTGATGTTTCAGGAGAACATAATGTTATAGATTCTGCTGCACAAGGATATGCTTATATTGAACCTGCTTACAAGCCGAGCTTAAAGGTTGTCTTATCAAGCTTAGATGCCCCAATCACATTTGGCGGGTTTTATGATGTACCTAAGGGAAAGGATTTCTGGGAAGATAATGTAGGAATAACTCCTTTAATAAAACAACCCAATTCAACATTAAGCTATGATTTCAATGTTTCTTTTGAGTCATTAGCATTGGAGGATGATGGAAAAAACTTTACTAAATTTAACAAACAATTAGAATTAGGATGGAACCTTATTTCTTTCCCTTTGAATGTAACTTTTAAATCACTCAACTCAATACTAAGAAATGTGGACGTTTCAAATGTGTTAACTTATAATGGAACATGGGCTTATTATAAGAATAATGCAAGCAACAATTTTAGGACAATAAGCGAACAAAAATCTTATTGGGTAGATTCTGCTAAATCGCAGAACCTTTCAATAGAAGGAGATGAATTTAGTTCATTGAATCTAAACCTATCTAATGGATGGAACTTTATTGGTTATCCTTCCTTAAACGCTTCTTTGCTGAATGAAACTTCAATAAACTATTCGGTTGTTTACAGCTATATTAATCCTAATTGGACCAGCAATGTAAAGGGAAGGAATGAAAGCTTAAACAAGCTTAACCAATTCAATCCGGGCTATGGTTATTGGGTTAAGGCAGATAGCAATATAACTAATCAGTATAATTTTTTATTGGCAATCAAACATGGCAGTACTTGAATTAAGGGCAGAGATTCCTGACTTATTTGAAAGGATTGAAAATGCATTATTGAACCAAAAGTCTGAATTAAAGGGAGTAACCTTTCATGAAGGGATTTTTATTTCACCTGATTGCAGATTGAAAGGCATATTAGGTTATGACTCAAGTGCAAGGTTAAGATTGGTATACTCACCAGATCCAGAAATACCTAATTTTGATAAGCCCGAGAATATTAGAGTTGCCCCTACACCCCATATCCATGTTTTGGGATGTAATTATGGCCTTCATAAGTCAGAAAGCTGTTGGGAAGGTAAGATTAGGTTTTTACAAAACGCCCCTTTGGTATTGGATGTCATTGTCAGCAGTGATCATTTACATTCGCCCCCTTATCAGGGAGGTATAAAAATACCTGGTTTGCCGAAAGAAAGGACTTCTGATGAGTTAGTGGAGATAGTTAAAAGTCTAAGATTAGAAGATAAAATAAGAGCAAGTGATAGTGAAAGAGAGATCTTTCGATTTAAGGAAATGCTCCTGTTGCTTGAATGGATTAAACTGAATATGAGATATGCATGCCAAAAAAATGATTATATGGATGCCCTTAGAGATAGGGAAGGAGTTTGCACCCAATTCTCAGAAATTTTTGAGAGGATGGTTTATGTTGCAGGAGGTTTTGCATTTCATATCAATACCTTCACTTTTAATTTGCCTTTAGGGGGGTGGAATTACTTTAGTGTTTGCCCCGATTTAGTAGAAGGCCACGAATTAACTGGAGTTTATTACGGTGGTAGATGGCATGTGGTAGATCCTACTATCTACAATTCTACATACTATAATCCTCAGATTCAAACAGGCCATGAAACAAGGGCTTATAGTCCAAGGATCAGGAATTACCATCTCGTTAGGATTAATCCACCCTTTATCCAGTTCTTAGACAGAAACTTATTAGAATCAGCCACTAGGCCTGAAGAAAGGCTAAAAATCCAAATAAAGTTAGAGAGAGGCTGTTCTTCTTATGTAACTCTTATGCCTAAAGTTGACAAACAGAGTGTTGTTTTGTTGGCATGATTAACATGGATTACAATAGCTGACTGCTACGCCTAAATCTATCAAATCATATCTGCTTGCAAATGATGCGCCGGGAAGCGATTTAGCCTGCATTATTCTTTTAGCATAATCAGAAACTCTTTTATCCAATTCCAAGGGTATTGCTTGGTCATCATTAAATGGAAATGCACACAATCTTACAACCGCCCTAACTGGATCTGCACCCATTTCAGCAAACCAGCTTCTAACTACTTCTGCAAGCAGCCTATCTTCAGTGTTATAAGCAGGATTGTATTCATCAGCTTTAGGATTTAATAATTCATAAACTAAATCCCTAACTGGGCTGTTTAGATGCTCCCTATTGACTACTCTTACTAAGACCCCCTCTCCGATATCCGGCTGTAAGTAGGGGCTCAATGTCACGATTAGCTGAGTTTCCATTTTTAGCACATTAAGTTAATTTAAATGAATTAAGGACATTTTCGATTAATATATCTAACGGACTAATAAGCCATATTTTTTTGGGAATCCCGAAAATTCTTTGAAATGGCTTTTCTTTAAAATTCATTCAATGCCTAAACCAACCATTCAAGATATGCAGAGATTGGCAAAGGCTAAAGGGGGCGAATGCTTATCTAAAAAATATGTTAATGCTAACACTCACCTAATGTGGAAATGCAAAGACAAACATATATGGGAAGCTACGCCCAGCACATTAAAAAGCGGGCACTGGTGCAGGCTATGCTCTTTTAATA
>JAHJAV010000053.1 GCA_018813685.1 Nanobdellota archaeon
CTGGTCGACAAAATGATATCAAACTTAAATACAGGCGATTTAACAGAAGTTTATGGGTTTTTTGATTTAAACCCTTACTGACGACAAAAAGTGCCTTAAATCGAAAATTAAAAATGGGGGTTGAGGTTTATCAAAGCATTCTATTACTGATGGAGGCTGGCATTATGTTGCATTTACTTGGGATGGAACTACTGATGATAATGCAGTTAAACTTTATTTGGATGGAAGTGTAGATGCTCAAACTACTGCATCAGCTATGGAAAGTAGAACACCACATGCTAATTTAAAGATAGGTGCTTATGTTGGCGGTATTTATACGTTCAACGGCACTATCGACGAAGTTGCAATCTTTTCAAGGGCATTGAGTGCAGAAGAAATAAATGCTTCTTATAATGCAGGGCTATTATCTTTTGAGCGATTGGGCGCCTTATTAGATTTGTTTGGGAAGATATTTAATTGAATTATAGCTGAAGCCGCCCGAGGTATTTCATTTAATATCGTATGTGCATAGCGTCTTCAAAATTCCCGACGGGGTTATGGGGGGAGCTGCATCCCCGTAAGGGACAACCCCCTGCAACGCTCGTCGATAATGTTAACTTTATAGAATTTTGACCTTATGACGCTATGCACATACTTAATATCAAAAATATTAAATATAAGTACTCCTATAAAAACGTTATTATGGAAACTTTGGAATGTATACGAACCAGAAGATCTATCAGAAAGTATAAAGATAAGGATGTTGAGTGGGATAAAGTGGTTCAGATATTGGATGCTGGCAGATTTGCACCTTCTGCAGGGAATATACAGAACTGGAAGTTTGTTGCTGTAAGAGAAGAGGGTGTGAGGAAGAAACTGGCACAAGCTGCTTTTGATCAACAGTGGATGGAAGAGGTTCCTGTGCATATTGTTATTGCGGGTGAGCCAGAAAAAGCAGATAGGTTTTATGGCTCTAGAGGCGAAAGATTGTATACGATACAGAACTGTGCTGCTGTTATTGAGAATATGATGCTTGCTGCAAATGATCTAGGATTAGGATCGTGCTGGATAGGTGCTTTTGACGAGTATAAAGTTAAGAGGGCAGTTGGTATACCTGATGATGTTTCTGTACAAGCAATTCTCACTATAGGTTATGCTGATGAGAAGCCTGAAATGCCATCCAGAAAGGCTCTTGAGCATATTGTTTATCTGGACAGATGGTTTAACAAGGGGCAGGGGCATAAAGCAAGAGGGTATAAAAGTGTTGTAATTAAGGACGCTATAGAGAAAACAAAGAAAGCTGTAAAGAAGATTGCTAAAAAAATCACTAAATAGTCCTATTTTTTTACTACTATAAAGTTTCTAGAAAATATTAAATATGAGCTATGATATAATAAATATAAAATTTAAGAATTATGAGTTTTTTGGCGAAAACTCATTTTGTGCGTCTTAAATTGTCTTTTGGCAAAAACAATTTTCTTAGTATTTGGAAAACTATCAATCGTTTCAATCATTCGTTGGCGCGAATAACTAAAAACCGTTTTCTTAGAAGTCATAATGAAATAGCTTCAATATAAATATTTCGGTACTCTAATATCTATATTGAAGGATACAAAAGCCACGAAGGGGGATGTAAAAATGGATATGAACATAGGAAGGAACGATTTAGGTGTAGAAGTAGGACAAGCAAATATTAAGGTTTTTGGTGTCGGGGGAGCTGGCAACAATATGGTGGGATGGTTATATGAGAAAGGAATTAAGGGAGCAGAGATAATTGCAGCCAATACAGACAAACAACATTTAGATATAATTAATGCTGATAGAAAGATCCTTATTGGAAGAGGCGTCACAAGAGGTCTTGGATGTGGTGGATTTCCTGAGAAAGGAGCAGAGTCTGCCCAGGAAAGTTTGCAGGAAGTTAAAGAGTCCTTAAAAGGGTGTGATATGGCTTTTGTATGCGCAGGCATGGGTGGAGGAACTGGAACTGGAGCAGCACCTGTTGTGGCACAGGTTGCTAAAGACTGCGGAGCTATAGTAATCGGAACAGTAACTATGCCTTTTAAGATTGAAAGAGCTAGAGTTGATAAGGCAGAGTTTGGATTACAGCAGCTAAGGCAAGTTTCAGATACTGTAATTGTAATTGATAATAACAGGTTAGTAAGTATTGCAGGCAATCTGCCAATACAGCAGGCATTTGCTGTTGCAAATGAGCTTGTTTCAACAATGATAAAAGGAATTGTGGAAACGATAGCTGTACCTTCATTAGTCAATCTGGATTATGCAGATGTAAAGGCAATCATGACAAACGGCGGAGTTGCAGCAATTGGAGTAGGCGCTTCTGACACAAACAATAAGGTAGAGGAAGCTGTAAGAGGAGCATTATCTAATCCTTTATTAGACATAAGCTATAAAGGAGCAACTGGAGCTTTGATCCATGTAAGCGGCGGACCTGATATGACACTTGATGAAATAAGCAAAGTAGGAGAATTGGTAACTGAAAGCTTAGATCCAGATGCAAATGTTATCTGGGGAGCAAGGATAGACAATGATATGAAAGGGAAGATAACAGTTATGACTATCATAACAGGAGTAAAGTCACCTTGGATACTTGGCAAGGTTGATTATACAAGGCCATCGGCAAGAGCCCAGCAAATATCAGAAGAATTAGGCATAGAGCTGGTTTAACGTTCACCCCTTTAGTCTTTGTGGTGAGAAAGTTCTTTTGCCTTCATTTTGAAACCACCCCCAAAAACGTTTTTTAATGAAGGCAATTTTTTTCTTTTTTTAGAACAAAGACAAAGGATAAGAATCATGTTCATTCTATGCCTTCCATTTAACCACCCCCAATTGTTTTTTGGAAGGCATTTTTTATTTTTTAAGTTCTTGTAATAAATTGCATACCATATTGGCCTCTAGTTTTACAGAAAAAAGGAGTCTTAGTTCTAATCTCACCATTTTGTAAAGATACTTCTGGTTGGGATAGGGGCCGTATATCACCTAATTGGGCTCTTTGATATAACCTTGTTCCTGGCAAAATAGATAAGTTAGATACATATACCATTGGAGGATTCAAGAAACTCATAAGCTCGCTGGTTGCTCTTACGTGGGAATTGTCCCTCACATCGCCTTCACCCATATGGGGGTCTAAAGTTCCTACACCAGCCAACAAAATAATTGCATAATTAATACCCACTTGTTTTAAACGTTCACCTGCCTTGTAGAGCATTTCTTGGGTGTGGGGTTTGTGCAACATCCTTAATGTTTGATCATCTGCGCTTTCAACGCCCCAGTAGAGCATGTTTAATCCTAATTCTTTTAGTCTTGCCCATTCTTGTTCAGTTTTTGAAAGAATAGCAACAGTACTTGCAAAGGATTCAAAATGTGAAATTTTAGGTATTTGGTTTCTTAAAAATTCCAAATAAGCTTCTGTAGGCGTTCTAGTGTTAAGGGGGTCTGCGTCTGCGAGGAAAATCTTTCTTACATATTTCCAACCTTCACCTGTAAAATCCTTTACCTTAGCAATATGATCTGATAATTCATCTAAAGTTTTTTCTCTGTATTGGATACCTTTATAAGAACCACAAAAACTGCATGGGCCCCTTTCATCTTTAAGCCTGCATCCCTGAGTTAATTGTATTACTGAAAAAACAGGGTTTTGGTCTGGCCTTACTTCTGGTGGCAGGACAGTTATAGGAGTTGGATAAGCTCGTGTATATGGCTCATTTTGTTGTGATGATTCCCAATTAAATCTTTTAGCTTTTTCTAATAAATCAGCAATATTTTCTGGTTTTTCATCACTGATCCAATCTCCCTCTGGGCGCCATGGCGGAATTCTAAATCTTCCTTTTTCAACTTCATATTTTACAATCGCTTTCATGAACTGTTCCAGTTCATCGACCAATGCCTTAGCTATTGCAGGGTCGATACAAACATCTTGATTCCAATAATCAAATGGACGAGCAAGTTTATTACCAGGACTTAAGTTTCTTAAATTTTCAAAGTAAATATAAAAATCACCATTATAATTCCGTTCCATGATCTTTATTTCATTTGCATATTCTCCGTGCCTTAATTCTATACCCAATAATCTTCCTTCTAAATCAAAATCTAACAAAACCTTTTGACTTTTGTGTGTTGTGTCTGTTACCCTTAGTTTATCACCACACCAAGGACCGCTATACGCTGCTCCAAAATCAGAAAGGCTGCTATCATAACATACTTCCATCCCTATAATGATGGCTCTTTTGCGTGCTGGCTTGAATAATTGGATTTTTCTCATTTTTCTATTGAGAAAGTTACTGTTGCAGATTTAAATCTTTTGAAAAGCTTTAAATAAGAAGTTGTGTTTTTCTTGGGTTATGACACTTTACTTCGTTGGTTTAGGATTAGGGAATGAAAAAGACATTACTGTAAAAGGTCTTGAAGCAGTTAAAAAGGCAGATGTTGTTTATCTTGAGGTTTATACTTCTAAGCTGGTTAAGTGTGATAAGGCAAAGCTGGAGAAGTTTTATGGCAAAAGGATAATAGCTGCTGATAGGGATTTAGTTGAAAACAAAGCTTCTGAAACTATACTAAAAGATGCTGCTGATAAAGATGTTGCTTTTTTGGTTGTTGGGGATGTTTTTTCTGCTACAACCCATGTTGACCTTAGGAAAAGGGCTGGAGAGCTTAAGATTAAGACTAAAGTGATACATAATACTTCGATATTAACTGCAGTAGGGATTGTTGGGCTGGACATGTACAAATATGGGAGAGTAACTACTATACCATTTGATAACAAGAATGTTAAATCTCCATATGAGGTTATTAAGAAAAACCTTAAGAATGATCTGCATACATTGGTTTTGCTTGATCTAGATCCACTGCATGATAAGTATATGAATGTGAAGCTGGCTTTAGAGTATCTTTTGAAATGCGGAATGCCTGCTGAGCAATTATGTGTTTGCTGCTGCGGTGTTGGTTCTGAAGATATTCTGATAAAATTTGGAGAGGCTAAAGAACTGATTAAGAAAGAATTTAATAAATACCCTCAGTGCCTGATAGTGCCTTCTAAGATGCACTTTATGGAAGAGGAAGCTTTGGGTAAATTTAAGATTTGAAGAAAGCCCTAACTCGGATTTTCAGCAAATCAGACGAACCTTCGTCAGATTTAAACGCACTTCCCGCCATCACATTTATTTGGGCATCTTATGTTTTGGTTGGCTTTATTGTTTCCATCACAGTAGTATTCAAGCAATAAACCGTTAAGGCATGTATCATAGAATCTTTCTTCTCCTGCTGTAACAATGCCTTTAACTGCTGTATTTATTCCACTGTCAGAGTCTTTACAGGTTCCTGTTTGTGCTGCTGCTTCTTTTGCTGGATTGCCTACTGAGTCTTTTACAACCTTATCAGCTGCAACTGCATTACCAGTTACTGATGTATCCTTACAACCAACTAGAACCAAAGCCAAAACAATCAATGCCAAGGCTAATAGTTTTTTCATTTTATAGTGGTTTAAGTGAAGGTAATATATATACTTTTCTAATGGATAATTTTATAAACCGCTGATTATTTCTTTGAACTATAGCCCCCTGGTGTAGTGGTCAAATTCTTATTGGCTACAATAAGGAGACAATTCATTTCGGCTTTTGGAGCCGAAGACGGCAGTTCGAATCTGCCGGGGGCTATTTTTTAACTTCTTATTTTTCAAAATATTTATATACGCTGATTCATTCTCGATACTCATGGGGGATGTTAAGTATCTAGTAGGAACAATAATAGTACTTGGATTAATTCTATTAGTAGGTTATGTTGTAATAGATGAAACTCCTGTTTCTGTATTGAAAACAGATACTAAGGCTTCGACAACATTGCAAAGGTTTGAAGTAGAGCAAAATCCAACTGGATTTAGTGTGTTGGCTGGTATGATGAGGGAAACAAAAGATGCTAGAAAAAGGAACCTTAGATATGATGAGATCGATGAAGAAGTGGATAGATGCATAGAGAAGATAACAAAGAACTGGAAGAGAACATATTATCATAAGTCTTATGAGGGGGAGTATGATGAAGATAAAGAAGAGTGGATTATGACTAATAGTTTTGATGAAAGGGAGAAAGAATTTTATGGTTATGATGGGGAAGAGGATTCTAATCTAAGGTGGAAGATTAGGAACAGGGCAATCGATGGGAAGAAGGCCTGTTAGAAAGGTTTTGTGCAAAGCCCAATACCTTCTGTTTTTCGCTGGCGTTCGAAACATAAGGTTTTTAAATAAAGTTAGATTTCTAGGTTGTATCAAGAGATATACCGGTTGTGGAGATTCCACTGCTTGTGTATGCTGGCGAGAAAGAATTTCTCGTTTATTTATCTTGATGGAGAAGAACTAAAATGGCAAGAATGTATTCAAGAAAGAGAGGAACAGCTGGTTCGCATAGGCCTGCAACTCCTACTGCGCCTTCATGGATGAGATATAAAGAGAGAGAAGTTGAGATGTTGATTATGAAGTTAGCTAAAGAAGGGAATTCACCTTCAAAGATAGGAGTTATATTAAGGGATACTTATGGGATTCCAAGCATAAAGCCAGTAATCAAGAAATCAATAACTAAACTTTTAGAGGAAAAGAAGCTTTTAGGTGAGATACCTGAAGATCTTTTATCTTTGATAAAGAGGATTGTTGCATTGAACAAACATAAAGATGCAAACAACAGAGATCAAACAGTCAAAAGAGGCATAATAATAACTGAATCTAAGATAAGGAAACTAATAAAATATTATAAAGGAACAGGCAAGCTGCCTTCAGAATGGAAGTATGATTCAAAGAGAGCAGGTATGTTCACTGAATAAAAGATGTACGACATTGTTATTGTCGGAGCAGGACCTGCTGGATTGATGGCAGCTTCTAAACTGCCAAAATCTCTTTCTTTTATTGTTATTGACGGTAAAGAGAAGATAGGCTATCCTTTGAAGTGCGGAGAAGGTGTGAGGGAAGAGGAGTTTGTTAAGTTGTTTGGCAGGAAAGATTATCCTTTTGTGAGAAATACTGTCCATGAGCATGAGATAATCTATAAGAATATTCATAGGACTTTTGAGGCTGAGTATCTGCAGATTGACAGGCCTAGATTTGAGCAGTGGCTGGCTAAGGATTTTAAGGATAAATTAAGGTTAGGTATTAAGTGTGAAGATGTTATAATAAAAAAGGATTGCGCAGAGGTTATAACAAACAAGGGGATTTTAAAGGGAAGGCTAGTTTTATTATGTTACGGCTGTAATTTTAAGATTCAGAAGAAGTATAAGTTAATGAAGAAGAATCCTATCTTGCTTGTTTGTTATGGTGGGATTTATAAAAATCATAAGTTTGATCCAAATAAATTCTATGCATATTTTGACGAGAAGTATCTTGGATATATGTGGATATTTCCTAAAGACAAGAATCTCGCTAATGTTGGATTTGGAACAGTTGTTAAGGGATTGAATGTGAAAAAGGCATTTGTTGATTTTATTTCTGAAGCAAATCCAGGGATGAAATTGGTGTCTTCTTATGGGGGGATAGTTCCATGTTCTGGCCCTATTGACAAGTGTTATTATGATAGGCTATTAGTCTGTGGGGATGCTGCAGGTTTTGTTTATGCGGGAACAGGAGAAGGGATATATTTTGCTTTAGAGTCTGGAAGGATTGCTGCTGATGTTGCTGTAAAAGCTTTGAATAAGGATAGATTTGATAAGGGGTTTTTGAAAAGATATGGTGAATTATGTGATAAGAGCTTTGGAAAGCTGATGAAAGCTGGGATAGTTTTTTATGATCTGCAGTATCTTGCACTTAGGAAGAAGAAGGTAAATGAATTATTTACCCTACCTACAAATAAAGAGATTAAGATGATGGTTAGCGATGGGAAGATTCCTTTTAGGGCTAAGTTATTGTGGTATTTGTATAGGGGTTTGAAGAAAGTTTTCTAGAAATTAGTTATCTTGCCTATGACTTCCTGAATCACTTTTTCTGGTGTAGATGCTCCTGCAGTGATTCCTATAGTGTTTTTGTTTTGAAACCATTCTTTATTTAATTCATCTGCTTTTTCTATATGTTTTGTTTCAGTTATTTTGCTGCAGATATCTTTTAAGCGCTTGGTGTTTGCGCTGTTATAGCCGCCTATTACAACCATTAAATCTGATTGCGCTGCTACTTTCAATGCGTTTTCCTGCCTTTGTTTTGTGGCAGAGCATATTGTATCCTTTATGATTAGGTCTTTGATTTTTTTATCAAATTTATTTGATAAACCTTCAAAACTTCGCTTTGAATTTTCTTTAAGATGTTCGCTTAGCTTATTGAATTCTACTACTTCCTGAGTTGTTTGAGAAACTAAAGCATATTTTCCATGTTCTAAATTAGTTAGGTCTTCAATACTGTTTATTATTAGGGGGTCTTTAAGGTTGCCTTGTATTCCTTTTACTTCTGCGTGGTTTTTATCGCCGAAGATTATTATCCTATAACCTTGTTTTTGCAGGTCTTTTGTTATATTATGGACGTTTCTTACCAAAGGGCAGGTTGTGTCTATTATGTCTAAGCCTTTTTGCTCTGCTTTCTGGATTATATCGTCAGAAACACCATGCGCAGATATAACTAATGTTCCGCCTTTGACTTCATCCAATGTTTCTACAAATATGATGCCCTGTTGTTTTAGTTCATCCATTACTTGAGGATTATGGATTAATTTGCCTAAGACATAGATGTTTTCTTTGTTTTTTATGGAGTTGATCCTATCTAGTGCTTTTTTTACTCCAAAACAAAATCCGGATTCTTCTGCCCTTATTATTTTCATTATTGTTAAAAATTAGTTGATTGTTTTTGTCAAATGAACAAATGGATATTTATCTTTTAGATTTTTATATGCTTCCTGCGCTTTTTCTTGTGTTTCGAAAATTCCAAAGACAGTCGGGCCTTTGCCTGTGATTGAGGCGTTTAAGGCTCCATTTTCTATTAATTTGTTGATGATTTGATTTACGCCATCTTTTTGGATGTGGATGAAATCATTATGTAGATTTTGCGCTATCTCTTTTGTGTTTTTTGAGTTTTTGCTTTGGAAATTCTTTGAATTTCCTAACCCTTTCAAATTTTTCGAATTCGAAAGTAGTTTTAAGCTTGAGAAAGCAGTTTTGTGATGTTTATTGTCTAAGTCTGAATATGCCTGTTTTGTTGAGAGCTCATAGCCTGGATTTACTAAAATAAGGTTCATTTCTGGGAGGGTTATTGGCTGAACTATCTCTCCCCTGCCTGCAACAAAACAGGTGTTTCCTGAAAGGAAGAATGGGATGTCTGAGCCGATGTCTGCTGCTATCTTTATAAGTGAATCTGCTGTTAAATTGAGATTCCATAATTCATTTAAAGCTATCAGAGTTGTGGCTGCATCTGAAGAGCCTCCTGCAAGGCCTGCTGCAACTGGAATGTTTTTTTTAAGGGAAACTGTGATTCCTTCTTCTATCTGAAAAAGTTCCTTTACTTTATTTATGGCCTTTAGGATTATATCGTCTTTAAACTGGCTGTTTACAATCACTTCTTTGCTTTTTTCAAATGAGAGCTCATCATATAAATCAATCTTCTGCATTACTGAATTTATTTCGTGGAAAGAGTCTTCTCTTTTGCCAAGTACGTCTAAGGACAGATTAATTTTAGCGTATGATTTAAGCTGCATCTTGTTTCCTCAAACTTACAATAGTGAATACCTGTATTGCGTTTCCTTTTCCGAATTCTGTCAATTCCTCTCCGGATGTGGCTGTTATTCCAACCTGCGAAGAGCCTATGCTGCAGAGAGAAGCTATCTTTTCTTTTATCAGCTCTTCATATATCCCTAATCTTGGCTTTTTTGCTTCTATCATTATGCCTATGTTGTTTATCTTGAATCCTTTTTCTTTTAAAATATCTAGAGCTACTTTAAGATAGATGGAGCTGTCTTTAATTCCTTTTTTGCATAATTCATCTGCATAGAATCCAAGGCTTTTTCCGCCAACTGATTGTGAGAGTGCGTTGAAAAGGCTGTGCAATATTACGTCTCCATCTGAGTTTGCTTCAAGACCTTTTTCGTTAGGGATTATTAATCCGCCCAGGACTAATTGTTTTGGGGCATCTGTGAATCTGTGAGAATCCTGGCCGAGCCCAACCCTATCTGAATTCATCATAAGTTTTGCGTCTTCTAAGTCTAAAGGAGTTGTAATCTTAAAATTCTCTCTGCTGCATTCCACTATTTTTACTTTTTGCCCTAATCTTTCTATCAGTTCAACATCATCTGTGCCATAATATTCATCATTATATGCTCTTACGAACGCTTTGATCAATAGCTTGTATTTTGCTGCCTGAGGAGTTTGCATACACCACAACCTATCTCTGTTTACTGTCCTTATAATTAGATTGTCTTCATCTGCTTCTTTTATCGTGTCTTTTGCCTGAAATGCAGCAGCACATGCGCCATAGATCTTCGCTGTTTTGATTATCTGCTCAATCAATCTTATTGAGATAAAGGGGTTTGCTCCATTGTGGATCAGAATTATATCTTCTGGTTTTGCATCTTTTAACAGCTTTAATCCATTATAGACAGAATCCTGCCTTTTTTCTCCACCCTCTATTATTTTTTCTATCTTTTTGAAATTGGAGTTTGAAATGATGTTGTTCAGGTCCAGGATATCGTCTTTGTTTGCTATTATCAGGATCTTGTCTATCAAAGGAGATTCTTCAAATGGCTTTATTGAATAGTGGATTATTGCTTTGCCGTTTAAGGACATTAGAATCTTATTTACTTTGCTCTGCATCCTTGTGCCTTTTCCTGCTGCGACAATTATTGCGTAGTTCATTTTATCAAGTTAAAATATACGAAAAAAGATAACTCCGTACTGAATGAAATGGGATGTTGAGTTATCTTTTTCTGTATCATCTGATAATACAAAGAAAGATGGTTTTGTTGATAAATATTTCTGTTTATCCTGTAGGTTCAGACAATTATGTTGGTCCATAAACAAAATCAGCCACATACCCTGGATTTATTGAAGAAAAGGCTACATTGGATTTAAAAGTTACCCGATTTGCAGATGAGCACCTGCCCAATAGGGCTCTTGCTAACTCTTTATTCTCTCCCGATGCAACAACTATCCTGTTAATGGAAGGCATATAGGGCATTCCCTGTGCGTAAAGTAAAACTGGTTGTGTTGAATCTCTAGGGTTAGCATGGCTTTCCCTGATATCTAGGGCAGCACGGTCAATACTAAACAGCTCACCAGAACCAATTGCCTTTTCTTCTACCCCTACAGGATCATGGCTGCCATACATAGATAGTGATCTCCAATAATTTGGTGTTGGGTTTCTTATGTGTATCATCGCATCCCATTCAGCTTGTTCTTTATCTAATTCGGTATACCACTTAGATGCGTCAGGGACTGACCAACCTGTAAATTGGCTCAATTCAGTTCTAGCTTGTAAATATTTTTGTACTGCAGGTGCATCTGCAAACGAGGCTAGTTGCTCTTCTTCACCCTCCCCTAAAATGTATGGGTCGCCTTTTGCTAAAACGGTGATCATTAATCTACCAGCTTCTGATTTCATTAGCTGTTCTTGTGCATCCCCATATGCTCTTACTGCTGTATCAGCTTGCCTCCTAAACTCGACTCTTGCTTCAAGGTCGGCTCTTGCTGTTTCAACGAAAAATTCATTAGCTTGCTTTAAGGAGTTTGCAATGATCATACGTGTATGGTAAACCCTTTCTCCCGGACTGGTTTGTGTATGCACTAAAAATATCCTAGTTACACCCACTACATCTACTCCCCCTGAAGCTTGATGCACAAGACTCCTTTCTCCAAAGTCTATTTGATCTAATCTCATTATAATCCCTCCATTGACCTCTAGAAATCTTAGAGGCTTATCTCACCTCTTTTAAAGAGGTAAATAGGTTGTTATTTTTAAATGTTGTCTTTTTCAGTATGTGAAGCGATGAGAATTCTTTTATAGCTGCTTGCAGCTTATTATTACAAAACAGGAGGTGTTTTGTATGAAACAAATGCAATTATTCGCTGGGTTGGACATGCATACTGAGTCCATCACCGGCACAATAAAAGATGAACA
>JAHJAV010000054.1 GCA_018813685.1 Nanobdellota archaeon
AAGCTGCTGCCAATACCATAAGAAACGGAAGTTGGTGCCCTTATTGCAGCAGCAAAAGAAAACTAGGCATCGAAGACATGCACAAGATAGCAAAGGCCAAAGGTGGTAAATGCCTATCTAATGAATATACCAACAACCACACCAACCTAACATGGCAGTGCAGGGAAGGGCATGTTTGGGAAGCTACTCCTTCCAATGTAGAAAGGGGAACATGGTGCAGGATTTGCGCTATAGCCAAAAGAAAAGAAAGAGGATGGAGAAGTGATTAGTTTATTATGTTGGGAAAAAGATGATAGGTTTTGTCATAGGAGATTATTGAAGGATTTGATTGATAAAATTTAATTATAGGATTTCTTTACGCCTAAAGCTTTATCTAACAGATTTGCTCATCGCAAACTGTTTAGTAAATCTTTCCCCTTTCAGGGTCGGCTAAAATCATTTTACTGATATAACATCACCCCGGTAAGAATTTTTTCTTTTATTTTCATGAAATAAAAAATTCAAAAAGGTGATGCAAAAATGATAAATCGATATAAGGTATATAGGATAGTTGAGTATGTAAAGCAGTCTGGATTTGTTTATGAGGTAGACGAGTTAAAGGAAGATATCGAAGGAATCTTAGCAAACTACGGAATTATTGATTTATGTGACGAAGAATACGATTTATTAAGGGCAGAATTACTACCATTAGCCGAGCAATTCGAATTTTCCGAAGTCCTCCATCTTGTAGCAGAACATGAGCTTAACCCTATCTCAATATAGGGGTAGCAAGATGAGAATCCCTCCTGAACACATCAGCTTTCTAAAGAAATATTACCCCATGACTAAAGACAGGCAGTTTTTAGTTGATCACCTAAAAAGGGACTGGAAACAAATAGCAAGCCAAGCGGCTTATTTAGGTATAAGGAGATTCGTAAAATACAAGCGCATGCCCGAGGCAATAGAAAAGTCAAGACTATTTCACTTAGGCAGAAAACGTTCAAGGGAAACCTGCTTAAAGATTTCTCTGAAAATGAGATGTAAAAAGCCATGGATAACTGGCAAACATCATTCAGAAGAGACTAAAAGAAAGATAGGCATAGCAAACAAAGGTAAGATTCCTTGGATTACGGGTAGAAAAATGCCGGCTGAAGTTAGGCATAAGATTTCAATCGCTGGTAAAGGTCGAAAACATTCATGGGAAACCAGAAAAATACTTAGCATTTTACGTAAAAAGGAAAGAAAGAATTTAGAGATTTACAAAGACCACATGATTAGGGCTTATAAAGAGGGGTATAGTGCAAATAAAATAGGGGTTAATTATGGTGTTCATGGCAATACAATTATAAGAAGGTTAAGAAAATGGGGAGAATCAATCAATAATAGCAAATTCAATGGACACCTTTTTCAAGCTAAAGATGGACATTTTCTAAGAAGCAGAGCTGAAAAACTTATTGATGATAAATTGAATTCCTTGGGTGTAGGGCATATAGTTGAAAAGAAGATAGCTAATTCAAGGTATAAATGCGACTGGTACCTACCTGACTTTGATGTTTATATTGAATATTGGGGATTATCTGGTAAAGAATCTTACGACAAAAGAAAAGATAAGAAAATTAGAATTTATAAAAATAATGGATTGAAGTTAATTTCATTGTATCCCAATAAGACAGATAAACTGGAAAGAAAACTAATCCCCATTTTGGAGTTGAAAAAAGTAAAAAATATTCAGCTTACAGATTTTTTATGATACATTTCAATTCTCGCTCTTTAGGTTTTATGAATGCTTCTTTTTATTTTATAGAAAAGAAGCTTCACAAAGATGAGGCTTTGAGAGGTAAATAAAATGGCAGAAAAACCAGAACAAAAATTTAACATAGGCTTAGTTAAGGCCACTGTTTGGAAGAACGTCTCCAAAGATGGAAACGAATTCAAGACAGTGAGCTTGAACAGGAGCTACCAGAAAGATGGGGAGTGGAAGAACACAAACTCCTTAGGCGTTAATGACATCGATAAGGCAATACAAGTGCTGGAGCAGGCAAGGGATTTTGTCAATGGCAGTGAACCAGCCGGAGAAGCAGGAGGGCAATACTAAGCCCTTTTCTTTTTTTATTTTTTCTGATTATAGTTATCCTCCTTAGATTATAAAAATGTATAAAAAAACCGATAACTTTATATACTTTATCGACTTTTTAGTATACATCCTAAAATGAGAATCTCCAAAACTATGATAGGCATATTGGTTCAGATAGCCAATGGAGTGGATAATCTGCCAGAATTAGCTCTAAAAACAGGCCTGTCCAGGAACAGATGCTCAGAATTGGCAATAGAGATGGAAAGAGCACATTTCTTAGTAAGGGAAAGGCCAGGAATGAAAATGAGATTAAGGTTATCTGACAGTCCGATAGCAGCCAGCTTTAGAGAAATGTATTTGGCAAAGCCTTACATGAAATACCTTGATTTTCTATATGGCACAAAACTCGATTTACTCCAGCTTTTGATTTATGGACCGAAAGGTGTTAGTGTACTCGCAAAGATTACTAATACCAGCAAAGCCACGGTTAGGAATAACTTAAGATCGCTTAGATACGCTAATCTTCTGTGGCGGGAGAAATCTAAGTATCTATTTGCAAAGAAAGCCCACCCTTCGATATATAGCTTCTTGAATAGCCTTAGGACATTTACGCCTGAGAATAAAAGGATATTATGGAAATTCAATGAAGAAGAGCTGTTTAGAACCAGAAAAAAACCAATGATTACAGAGCTTACAGGGTTTAACAGATATATTAATTTTGGAGTAGAGGTAAGAACTATTGATTATTTTTGTATAGTTCCGGTAAGAAAACTAGAGAAAAAAGAGATATTGGCTCATAGCCTATTGCAGATAGGGGATGAACCGAGACTTTTAGGATTGGCTATTGCATTTTACCTAAAGAATCATCTGGAAAGCATAAATCTTGATTTTCTTATCAGCAAATATGACCTTGATGGGCTTTTCGAAGAATTTATAAAAACAATCAGGATGCTTAAGGCAGGCGAAGATAGGATAGAGAATACAAAAATTCCTTCAATTACACGGAGTGAAATTGAAAGAATTTTAAATATGTATGGTGTGAAAAATGTTTGAGAAGGAGTCAATCATTGAACTGCTGGAAAAGATAGGGTCTACACTTCCTGTTAGGGTTAAGATCTACATGATAGGCGGCGGAGCTTTAAGCCTGAAAGGGCTAAAGGAAGCAACAAAAGATGTTGACTTGGTCTTATTAGATAGAAAAGCTCTGCATCAAATTAAAGGCTCTTTTGAAAAAATCGGATATAAAATAGACAAAGGATTATTTAAGGAGCAATTCTACAAAGATGCCGTTTTTGTGTTCCTTGACAAATCTGGCTCACGAATAGATATTCTTGTTGATGTTGTTTGTGGAATGCTTAGGCTAACAAAAGATATGCAAAAAAGAGCAGCTAAGTATGGGTCATTTGGCAACCTTGACCTTTACCTGGTCTCAAACGAAGACATTTTATTGTTTAAGGCTGTAACAGACAGACCGCAGGATCTCATTGACATCCGAGCTTTAATCGATGCCACAAAACTTGATTGGGACATTATTATTAATGAGTGTGTTGCCCAGCACAGAAAAGAGACAAGATGGATATTCTGGTTCTATGAGCAGATATGCAGGTTAGAAGAGCAAGAAAGTTTCCCAATCCCAGAAAAAAACAGGGTGTTTGAAATTTGTCTCCAAAATTGGGAAAAGAAGCCTTCTGATTGGATGCATGAGTTCAGCATAGAGCAGATTAGAAAATATATTCCAGCTAAATATCTGAGCCAAGTACAGAAAAAATAGTTTTATTCAATCTTCTGAAAAGCATTTAACCGTTCTACTTCTAAAATTTTTCCTTTCTTATCGAAGTAAAAATTTCCTCAGTGATTTCTATGGTATGGTACAAATCCACCCAGGCTAAAGACAACAGGAAATTCAATAAGGGTCGATTTCTGAGAAAAGAGATTAATCTTGACACATTGAAGGACATGTATTATAATGGAAAGCCAATCAAAGAGATTGCATCATTTTTCAATTGTTCAATACCAACAATAAAAAGGCATCTTAAGCTGATAGTTCCCGAGAGCCTTAGAAGGTACAAATTTAATTATTCTGAATCAAACCCAATAAATCAAAGAATCATAAAGCTTTACACTAACCATCATTATTCTACTAACAAAATAGCTGGCATTATAGGATTAACAGATGAAACAATCAGAAAAAGGCTCCTTAAGCTAGGCATAGCATTAAGGAAACGAAACTTCAAAAACTTGGAAACATTCCACCCTATGCGGCTAAACAGAATAAAAGACAAAAACTACCCAATTGTAGACTTAAACCAATTCAACCAGAAGTTTCTTGAATATTATTGCTTGATGCATACACAGAAGAATATAGCTGAGCTTTTGCAGATAGACAGAGCCACTGTCTCAAGAAGAATTAAATACCTAAGAAGCCAGTATTATTTCAAGCTCAGATTCTGCAAAAGATGTAACAACTTATTTAGGTTTAGAGTTACAGAGCATCAAAGGAATGCTAATATCTGTAGCAGGTGCAGATTGAGTTAAGGATGTCACGAATAGAGTAGAAATCGCTATATTTAAATAATAGTTACTATTCTAAAATGAATACACAAGTATTTAAAACAAATATAGTAAGAATAATATACGAAGGTGTTTAAGATGATCATACAATACAAACAAGAGCATCCATTTCTTGGGCTTGTGGATAGCTTTGTTAATTCATTTTCCAGATTATTTTCTTTTATTTCTCCATTAGCAAACAAAAAGAGCTTTGATATGGATGTGTATTTAATCATGGAAATGCTCAAAGAAAAACTGCCACAACAAAAAATTATGGCTTTCATGGATACAGGGGTTATTCCTAAAATGCCTGATTTATTGTGGCATGAGCAAGACATTAATATTTTCATAAGCGAAGTTAAGAAGTGGTTTGAGAATGAGAATATGGGGGAAATGATAAAAAGTGATTTAATAATACACCTACCTAGAAATATTAGTCAGACTAAAAGATTTTTAAAGGAGAATTCCGTACTCTGCTTTAGCAGAGTGGTAAACGCTAAATAGCTGCTAATTCTATATTGTTTATGCTTTGAGAAAAAGCAATAAGTGAACCAAAATCAATAATTACTCTTTGGACACTATCCGTATAGTG
>JAHJAV010000055.1 GCA_018813685.1 Nanobdellota archaeon
CAGATTAAAGGAAGCATGCCAGGAGAAGGTTTCTAAGATATTGATTTTGGTTATGGACAGAGAAGAGGCTTATTTTGCTTTGCTGAAGAAGTATGGTTATGATCTATTGACAAGTATAAAAGGTAAGGTAAGGAAAAAAGGAATGGAGGAGAAGTCTGATGGGAATTTCTATCAGGATATCATAAAAAAAATAAGTGAGTATGTAACAAGATATGGAATAATCAATGTGATAATAGCGAGCCCTGCTTTCTGGAAAGAGGATCTGCTAAAAGAGATAAAGGATGATGAGCTAAGGAAAAAGGTAGTTCTTGCTACATGCAATGCAACTGACAGGAATGGGATTGATGAAGTGCTTAGGAGGCCTGAAGTAAAGGCAGCTCTTCAGCAAGACAGGATATCTAAAGAGATAGGTTTAGTGGAGGAGCTTCTGATAGAGATTGCCAAGAATAGTTTAGCGGTTTATGGATTAAAGGAAAGTGAGAATGCTGTTAATTTGGGTGCTGTAAAGAATCTTTTGGTTACAGATGGAATGATACAAAAATCAAGAGAGAACCAGGATTATACCAAAATAGAAAATATGATGAAGATAGTGGATTCTATGAAAGGCTCTGTAAGCATAATATCTTCTGAGCATGAAGGTGGGAAGAAGCTGGATGGATTAGGGGGAATAGGGGCTATTTTGAGGTATAGGTTGAATTATTGAGATTAGAAAAAGACAAAAATAACATATAAAATAGTTTGTCTTTTTCAATTTAGTTGAGGCTAAATAATAATGCTTTATTTATGCCCTCAACTAAATATAGGCAAAAGTTTTAAATAAGATTGCTATTTCCAAATTTCTGTATTATTTAAAGGGGATTAATATATAAAATCGGAGGTAGAGTATAATGTCAGAAGAAAAAACTATAACGTCTATTTCAACAGAATCGAGGAAAATTCAGCCACCAACTGAGTTCAGTGAAAAGGCTTATGTTAAGAGTGAAGAAGAGTATAAGAAAATATATAATGAGTCTATAAAGGATCCTGCTGCGTTCTGGGCAAAGAAAGCAGAAGAGCTTCATTGGTTCAAAAAATGGGATTCTGTTTTTGAGTGGGACAAAGAGAATAGTAATTTTACTTGGTTCAAAGGCGGAAAGACAAATGTTTCATACAACTGCCTTGACAGAAATCTAAAATTATATGGTGACAAAGCAGCACTTATCTGGCAGGGAGAGCCTGAAGATGATGTCAAGAAATATACCTATACTGAGCTACATAAGGAAGTATGCAGATTTGCGAATGTGCTTAGGAAGAAGGGAATAAAGAAAGGAGACAGAATCTGTTTATATCTTCCGATGGTTCCTGAGCTTGCTATATCATTATTGGCTTGCTCAAGGATAGGGGCAATCCATTCTGTTGTTTTTGGAGGATTTAGCGCTGAATCATTAAAAGATAGAATACTTGACAGCACATGCAAGATGCTCATTACAGCTGACGGCGGCTATAGGTCAGGAAAGAAGATTCATCTAAAGGCTACTGCAGATGAGGCAGTTTCAAAGTGCGACTGCATAGAGCATGTAATTGTGGTCAAAAGGACAAATACTGAGATAGAGATGAAAGAAGGAAGGGATTCTTACTGGGAAGATGATGTTAAAGCAAGTGACATAAAAGATACATGCGAGCCTGAGCATATGGATGCAGAAGATACATTATTTATATTGTATACTTCAGGAACAACTGGAAAGCCAAAAGGAGTTCTGCATACAACAGCTGGTTATCTTTTGTATGTTAACCAAACATTCAAGTATGTTTTTGACTATCATCCAAAGGACATATATTGGTGCACTGCAGATATTGGATGGGTAACAGGGCATAGCTATATCGTTTATGGGCCATTGTCAAATGGAGCAACATCACTAATGTTTGAAGGAGTGCCAACTTATCCAGATAATGACAGGTTTTGGCAGATCTGCGAGAAATTTAAGGTGAATATATTTTACACAGCACCGACAGCGATAAGGGCTATTGCAAGATTTGGTATAGACCCAATAAAGAAGCATGACTTGAGCTCATTAAAGTTATTGGGAACTGTTGGAGAACCAATAAACCCAGAAGCGTGGATGTGGTATTATGATAATATTGGAAACAAGAAATGTCCAATAGTAGATACTTGGTGGCAGACAGAAACAGGCGGAATATTGATAACAACTTTGCCAGGAGCAATCACAATGAAGCCAAGCTGCGCAGGAAGGCCATTATTCGGCATTGAGCCAGTCATATTGAGAGAGGATGGTTCTGAAGCAGATGTAAATGAAGGCGGATATCTAGTAATGAAAAAGCCATGGCCCGGATTGATGAGAACAGTATATGGTGACCATCAAAGATTTGTAGATACATATTGGTCAAGATTCCCTGGAAATTATTTTGCAGGAGATGGCGCCAGGAAAGATGAAGATGGAGATATCTGGCTGATGGGAAGAATAGATGATGTAATCAATGTATCTGGTCATAGGATAGGAACTGCAGAGGTTGAATCAGCTTTAGTTTCACATCCAAAAGTTGCTGAATCAGCTGTTGTTCCGATGCCGCATGAGATAAAAGGACAGGCACTATATGCATTCGTAACTCTTAACCAGGGTGTTGAAAAAACACAGGAGCTTATTGAAGAATTAAGGCAGCATGTTGCAAAAGAGATCGGACCAATAGCAAAGCCTGATAAGATCCAGTTTGCAGATTCATTGCCTAAGACAAGATCCGGCAAGATAATGAGAAGAATATTAAAGATCATAGCTGCCGGTGGAACAGATGTAGGCAATACAACAACATTGGCTGATCCGTCTGTTGTTGAGAACCTGTTGAAAGAAAGGCAATAATATTTTATAATTTCTTTTATTTTTATTTAAAAAAATGCTGATTCTTACAGAAACCAGTTCAATTTAATGTGGAAACATTCTGAGAAATAACAGAGTCCACTGTCTCTGCCAATGTTGGCGGTTCTTTCTATTGATTTAATTTAATAATAAAAAGATTGTTTTTTATCTCTAACATAGATTAAAATAAAGTATAAGAATAAACTATATTTTCTTTTTACACAATATTTAAATATAAGCTATACTTGGTAATGTTTAATTGTTATAACTTTAGAGTTAAAATAAGATGTAACTTAAATTTGGTAAAAGTACTACGACATGGTAAAAAAACGTAACATATATTAAGTAGTAATGGTTTTTTACCCCATGAAGAAGTAAAAAAGCTTCTTCCAAAAAAGGGGGTGAATTTAGATGATTGTAAAAGAAGAATTTTTAAGCAAATTGAGAAGGTACTTCTCGTTAAACCTCTATGAGGTTAAGATATGGACTGCATTATTAAGCAGAGGGGTTTCAACAGCAGGCGAGCTTTCGGATATAGCAGATGTTCCAAGATCAAGAAGCTATGATGTTCTTGAGAGTTTAGAGAAGAAAGGATTTGTTGTTATGAAACTTGGAAAGCCAATAAAATATCTGGCTGTTGCCCCACAGGAAGTTTTAGAGAGAGTAAAGAAGAATGTCAAAGAAGATGCTAAAGGCCAGATTGACAGATTAGAAGAGTTAAAGGGAACAGAAGTCATTGGTGAATTAAACCAATTGCATACACAAGGAGTAGAGCTTGTAGAGCCTTCTGATTTGAGCGGTTCCTTAAGAGGAAGACATAACCTGTATAATCATTTAGACCTTACAATAAAGAATGCTGAAGACAGTGTAACCTTGATGACAACTACCCAGGGATTTATAAGAAAAGTAGAGGGGTTGAAGCCAACTTTTGAGAAGATTAAGAAAAGAGGAGTAAAGATAAGGATTGCTGCTCCAATAACAAAAGATGCTATGAGCGCTGTTGATGAATTAAAAGGAATAGCAGAAGTAAGGCACACTGACAGCAAGGCAAGGTTTTGCATTGTTGACGGCAAAGAGCTTGTGTTTATGGTTTTAGATGATAAAGAAGTACATCCAACCTATGATGTTGGTGTATGGGTAAACACACCATTCTTTGCGCAGGCATTAGATACTTTGTTTGACTCTGCCTGGAAAGGGATGAAACCAATAGGGAAGTAAATTCCTATTTTTTCTTTGTTTTTATAATAAAATTTATATATTGGAGCGTATTACCATGTATAAAATGATAGTGCTAGAGAGAATAAATGCTGTTTTGGATGAGTTCTTTCTAGATAGAAGCTGCTACTTTTACTTTTGGTAAGTCTCTGGGTTAGTCAGCTCAGGAGACTTCATTGTTCAACTTTTTATTCTTTTAAGGCCAAAAAGGAGTAGACAGGATAATACAAAGAAAAAGCTTTGCTTTTTCAAAAAGTTTAAAAAGATAAGGTCATAAAAATGGAATAAGTAAACAAAATCAATAAGGAGAGAAAATGGAACAAAAACTCATAGAAAAACTCGAAAAGCAGGCATTGCAGATCAGAATGGATGTGCTAGAGATGATAACAGAAGCTAAATCCGGGCATCCTGGCGGGTCGTTGTCTGCTGTTGATATAATGACAGTGCTATACTTCCATAAGATGAGGTATAATCCTAAGAAGCCTAAGTGGGAAGATAGAGATAGGTTTGTGCTTAGCAAAGGGCATGCTTGCCCTGCATTATATGCTTGTTTAGCGAGAAGCGGTTATTTTCCATTGGCTAAATTAAAGACACTCAGAAAGATAGGATCTTGTCTGCAGGGACATCCTGAATCAAATAAATGCTCTGGAATAGAGGCATCTACTGGGCCTCTTGGACAGGGATTGAGCTTTGCAAATGGTGTAGGCCTAGCGGGAAAGCTTGATAAGAAAGATTACAAAGTGTATGTTATGCTGGGAGATGGTGAAGTGCAGGAAGGAAATATATGGGAAGCTGCAATGTTAGCTGCACATTACAAGCTGAATAATGTGATTGTATTTTTAGACCATAACAGATTACAGATCGATGGTGAGCTGAAAGATGTGATGAATATAGAACCGATAAAGGATAAGTTTTCAGCGTTTGGATGGCATACTATTGAGATAAACGGACATGATTTCAAAGAGATATTAAATGCACTGGATGAAGCAGATAAGGTAAAAGATAAGCCAATAATGATAATAGCAAATACAATAAAATCAAAAGGTGTGGATTATATGGAAAACAAAGCAGAGTGGCATGGAAAGGCCCCTACTCAGGATCAGCTGAAAGAAGCGCTTGCGGAGTTGGTTTAAATGGCAGAGCTGAAAGCTACAAGAGACGGATATGGAGAAGGGCTTGTTGAAGCTGGAAAGAATGAAAGTGTGGTAGCGTTAGATGCTGATCTGGCAGAATCTACAAGATCAATAAAGTTCAAGGAGAAATATCCTTTGCGGTTTTTTGATGTGGGTATAGCTGAGCAGAACCTTGTTGCAACAGCTGCTGGCCTTGCTGCATCTGGGAAGATACCTTTTGCGTCTAGCTTTGCTGTGTTTATTACAGGAAGGGCTTATGACCAGATAAGGCTTAATGCAGGAATCTCGCATCTCAATATGAAAATTGTAGGGTCTCATGCCGGTTTATTGACAGGAGAAGATGGTGCTTCACATCAATCGTTAGAAGATATTTCATTGATGAGGGGAATACCTGGTATGGTAGTGATACAACCTTGTGATTTTGTTGAGGCGAAAAAGGCAACAATCGAGATTGCAAAATATAAGGGGCCTGTCTATCTTAGGTTATCTCGAGGTAAGGTTCCTGTAATCAATGATGAAAATTATAAGTTTGAGATTGGAAAAGGGATTATGCTGAAGCAGGGAAAGGATATTGCGATAATTGCAACAGGCGCTTTAGTAAATGAAGCTTTAATTGCCAGTGATATGCTGAAAGAAAAAGGGATTGGTGCAAGAGTGATAAATATCCATACGATAAAGCCGATTGATAAAGAGATTATAATTAAGGCTGCTAAAGAAACTGGATGTGTGATAACAGCAGAAGACCACAGCATATACGGCGGATTAGGTAGTGCTGTTGCAGAGATACTTGCTGAGAACTGTCCAACTAAAATGCACAGGATAGGTGTTAATGATAAATTTGGCGAGTCAGGAGAGCCATCTGAGCTTTACAAGAAATATGGATTAACAGCTGAAGATATAGTTAAGGCTGCTGAAAAATTGTTAAAAAAATAAATTAACGGAGGATAAGATGATAATTGTATTAAAACCAAGGGCAAAGGAAAGTGAGGTTAAGGCTGTTGCTGAAAAGATAAAAAAGATGGGGCTTAAGCCGCATGTTTCAATGGGTGTAGAGAGAACAATAATAGGCGCAATAGGTGATGAATCATTGCTAAAAGAAGATCAGCTGAAAGCAATGGCTGTTGTAGAAAAGGTATTGCCCATAATGAAACCTTACAAATTAGTTTCAAGAGAGTTTCAAAAAGAAAATACTATAATTAAAGTAGGGGATGTAAAGATAGGCACAAATGATATTATTGTGATGGCTGGCCCATGCGCTGTTGAGAGTGAAAAACAGGTTATTGAAACTGCTAAAGCTGTAAAGAAAGCAGGAGGCCATATATTCAGAGGGGGAGCATTCAAACCAAGAACATCCCCATATTCATTCCAGGGAATGGGTGAGGAAGGATTAAAGTTATTAGCAAAAGCTAGAAATGTAACTGGAATGCCTATTGTGACAGAAGTCATGGATACAGCAGATGTTCCTTTGGTAGCGGATTATGCTGATATACTACAGGTAGGAACAAGGAATATGCAGAACTTCAATCTGCTTAAGGCAGTCGGTAAAGTGAACAAGCCTGTAATGCTAAAGAGGGGATTAGCTGCTACATTAAATGAGTTTTTGATGGCTGCTGAATATATCATGGCAGAAGGGAACCATAATGTAATATTATGCGAGAGAGGGATAAGAACATTTTGCACACATACAAGAAACACACTGGATTTGAATATTATTCCCATAATAAAGAAAGAGAGCCACCTTCCAATTATAGTTGATCCTTCGCATGGAACAGGGAATTATTCATTAGTTAGTCCAATGAGCAAGGCAGCTATTGCTTGCGGAGCAGATGGATTGATGATAGAAGTACATTCAAATCCAGAAGAAGCGACGTCAGATGGCGATCAGAGTTTGACGCCAAAGAGCTTTGCAAAACTGATGGAAGAGTTAAGGTCAGTTGCAAAAGCAGTAGGAAGAAGGTTATGATGGAAAAAGTAAGATTGAATCTTAGGAAGGAAATTGACAATTCTTATGAGATTTTAATAGATAAGAATCTCTTGAGTAAAGTGCCATCTGATCTGAAGAAGAGCAATGTTGGAAATAGATATTTGATAATAACAGATTCCAACATAAAGAAATTGTTTGGAGATAATCTGCTTGATTTGATGAGGAAAGAGGGATTGAAGGTAGATATTCTATCCTTTAAGGCAGGAGAGCAGAGCAAGAATCTTGAAACGCTTGGGGAATTGTTAAGTGGTGCTCAGAAGTTAGGGCTAGATAGAAAGTCAGCGATAATTGCTCTTGGTGGGGGGGTTGTCGGAGATATAGCAGGGTTTGTGGCAGCTACATATATGAGGGGAATAAATTATGCGCAGATTCCAACTTCACTGCTTGCAATGGCTGATTCAAGTGTGGGTGGAAAGGTAGCTGTAGATTTACCTACTGGAAAGAATATGGCAGGGGCATTTCATCAACCAAAGAAGGTATATATGGATGTGTCTATATTAAATGATCTTCCGCAGAAAGAAATGATTAATGGATTATCTGAGGTAGTGAAGCATGCTTTTATCATAGATAAAGGGCTTTTTGATTTTATCAATAAGAATCTTAGTAAAATATTGGATAAAGATTTAGATGTATTAGTTCAATTAGTGAAAAGAAACTGTGAGATAAAGGCAATGATTGTTGAGAAGGATGAAAAAGAAGCTGGACTGAGGAAGATTGTAAACTATGGGCATACAATAGGCCATGCTATAGAGACAATGACTCATTACAAAAAATATTCACATGGAGAAGCGGTTGCTATGGGGATGGTTGTAGAGGGATTGATTGCCAGAAAGATTGGAATGCTTTCTGAAGATGGGTTGAGATTGCAGAATGAGATGATAAAGAAAGTTGGTCTGCCTGTAAAGATCCCTAAACTTGAAGCTGATAAAGTAATTAATGAATTAAAAAAGGATAAGAAAGTAGTGGGCGGTAAGATAGAATTTGTTTTGTTAGAGGCAATAGGAAAATCAAAGTATGGTGTGAGTGCCTCTAATGAAATAATAAAAGAGGCTTTAGAGGAAAGTATATGATAGCTGTGCCGATAGCAGCTTCTATGACAAAGGAAGCTCTAAAAGACATGAAAGAGGCCTCTAAATCTGCTGATGTGATTGAGTTAAGGCTTGACTGCATTAAAGATTTAGGGCTAGAGATTTTGTTAGCTAAGCGAATAAAACCAGTGATTGTAACTACAAGGAGCAAGGCTGAGGGTGGAAGATCTAATATTAGTGAATCACGTAGAATAAAGTTAATTGAAAAGGCTATTGATCTTGGGGCTGAGTTTGTTGATGTTGAATTTTCTTTAGGCAGTGAGAAGATAAAAAGGATAATTTCTATAAGGGGCAAGACTAAAGTGATTGTGTCTTATCATAATTTTAAGGGGACTGATGAAAAAGAGATTATTGCGAAGTATGAAAAGATAAAACGATTAAAGCCAAATGTGATAAAGATAGTTAGTTTTGCAAACTCAATAGATGATAATGCTGTTATGCTTAGACTGCTAAAGACTGCTAAAAAGGAAGGAAAGGATCTGATAGCTTTTTGCATGGGTGAGAAAGGTGAAGTGAGCAGGATATTATGCAATTTTTTTGGCAGCTTTTTGACATTTGCTTCATTATGCAAGGGAAAGGAGTCTGCTCCAGGCCAGCTGGATGTAAAAACATTGAAGGGCTTGTATAGAATAAATGAATTCAGAAATGGAGAAGTTTTTGGGTTAGTGGGAAATCCCGTAAAACAAAGTAAAGGCATATTGATACATAATGATGCTTTTAAGAAACTTGAGATGAACAAAGTGTATGTAAATTTTTTAGTTGAAGATTTAAGTAGTTTTGTGAAAAGTTTTAGAAAGTTGATCAAGGGGTTTAGTGTAACTATTCCGTTTAAGCGTGAGATAATAAAACTTATTGATGGAGTAGATTTAACTGCTGGAAAGATTGGGGCAGTGAATACAGTAATTAATGAAAATGGGAAATTGATAGGGTATAATACAGATGTAAAAGGAGCAATCAATGTGATAGAATCAAAGATGAAGATAAAAAACAAAAGAGTCTTGATGATCGGAGCAGGAGGAGTTGCAAGAGCAATAGGTTATGGTGTGAAGGGCAAGGGCGGAAGATTGATAATATTGAACAGAACTGTAAGCAGGGCTAAAAGCCTTGGAAATGAACTTAAATGTGAGTATGGTGGACTAGATAAATTAAATAAGATCGATAAGGTGGATATTATAGTAAATGCAACTTCAATCGGGATGGTTCCAAAGGTTAATGAAATGCCCCTAGGTAAGGATAAACTTAGGAGAATAATTAAAAAAGGCGCATTGGTTTTTGATTCAGTGTATAATCCAAGAAAGACGAAACTTTTAAAAGAAGCTGAAAAACTAGGATGCAATACAGCAGACGGATATGATATGTTCATCAATCAGGCTGATGAGCAATTCAAGCTGTTTACAGGGAGGAGATTAATATGAAATTAGTTGTAGAAAAAACAGAGAAACTTGAAGGAGAGATTACTATTCCTGGCTCTAAATCACATACAATAAGGGCTGTAATAATCGCTTCATTGGCAGAAGGGATTTCAAAGATAAAAAATCCTTTAAAGTCAGATGACACAATGGCTGCTGTAAATGCTTGCACTGCTTTTGGCGCAAAGATAAATACAGATAATGAAAGTGAGTGGGTAATATCAGGATTTAATCATAATCCGCAGAAGCCAGAAGGAGTTATTAATATGATGAATTCAGGAACTTCTCTTAGGCTGATTTCAGGTGTAATAGCTGCTCTTTGTGATTTTGAGATTGAGTTAGATGGTGATGCTTCATTAAGGGCAAGGCCAATGCAGCCTTTGCTTAAATCACTTAATCAATTAGGTGCAGAAGCTGTGTCTGTCAGCAATAATGGATACTGCCCAATAAAGATAAAAGGGAAGATGATTGGTGGAGATACTGAAGTAGTTGGAATGTCTTCCCAGTATATTTCCAGTTTGCTGATAGCATGTCCGCTGCTTGAAGAAGATACTGAGATAAGGGTTGTTAAGCCAAATGAAATTCCTTACATACGAATAACAATGAAATGGTTGGATGAGCAAGGCATCAAGTATGAAGTGTCTGAGGATTTTACTAAGTTTAAAGTTTTTGGAAAGCAAAGGTACAAATCTTTTGAGAAATCAATTCCAGCAGACTGGAGCTCAGCAGCATTTCCTTTAGTGGGGGCTGCAATTGTTCCATCAAATGTCTTGTTGAAAGGATTGGATATTAATGATGTTCAAGGAGATAAAGCTATTATTGATTATCTTAAGAAAATGGACGCTGACGTTAGTATTGAAGGAGATGGAATAAGGATAAAAGGCAAGGCTTTGAAAGGATGTGAGCTTGATTTGAATGCAACTCCTGATGCACTGCCTGCTTTAGCTGTACTGGGATGTTTTGCAGAAGGCACAACTGTCTTGTTTAATGTTCCACAAGCCAGGATAAAGGAAACAGACAGAATAAAAGTAATGACAGAAGAGCTTGAAAGAATGGGTGCTGATATAAAAGAGAGGGATGAGGGATTGATAATACATAAAAGTGAGTTGAAAGGAAATAAAGTAAGAGGCCATAGTGATCATAGGATAGTTATGGCATTAAGCTTAGCTGGGATGATATCAACTGGAAAGACAGAGATAACAACTGCAGAGTCTATTGGTGTAACTTTTCCAGATTATGCTAAAAGTATGAAGGCCTTAGGGGCTAAAATCGAGGTGGTTTAGTATGATGGGAAATAGTTTTGGAAGGTTGTTTAGGGTTACAACTTGCGGTGAGTCTTATGGGATAGGGAAAGGTTCTGGATTATCAGTTATAGTAGATGGAGTGCCGCCTGGACTTAAGATTACAAAAGAAGATATACAGAAGGAGCTTGATAAAAGAAAGCCTGGAGTGGGTAAGTTGAACAGCCCTAGAAAAGAGACAGACCAATGCGCAATATTTGCAGGAATTGGGCAGGAAGGTGTTACAACAGGGGCTCCATTAGGAATCATAATCTATAATGTAGATACTCAAAAAGTGCATATTGAGCAGTATAGATCCTATAAGGATATATTTAGGCCAGGCCATGCAACCTATCCATTCTTTATGAAATATGGAGAGTCACAGGATTGGTGCGGTGCAGGAAGAGCATCTGGAAGAGAAACTGTAGCTAGAGTAGCAGGCGGAGCTATTGCAAAGATCATATTGGAAAGAGAAGGGATTGAGATAGTCTCATATACCAAAGAATGTATGGGGATAAAAACAAAAGAAATGGGTTTTGATGAGATAAAAAAGAATCGTGGAAAAAATGAGATAAACTGCCCTGATCTTGAAGCTGCTAAAAAAATGGAAGATGCTGTGTTAAAGATAAAGGGTGAAGGAGATACAGCAGGAGGAGTAATAGAGCTTATTGCAAGAGGTGTTCCCCCTGGTTTAGGAGAGCCTGTCTTTGACAAGCTGAATGCAACAATAGCTCATGCTCTTGCTTCAATCGGAGCAGTTAAAGGAGTAGAGTTTGGAGCTGGATTTGGTGTAGGTAATATGAAAGGCTCTGAGAATAATGATCAGCCATATTTGACTAAAGATGGAAAAGTTAGGTTCAAGACTAATAATGCCGGAGGATTTTTAGGCGGCATGACTAATGGAGAAGAGATTGTAGCTAGGATAGCTGTAAAGCCAACTCCTACAATATCAAAAAAACAGACTTCAATAAATATGAAGACAATGAAAGAAGAAGTGCTTTCACCGATAACAAGAAGAGATCCTACATTAGTTGGAAGGCTTTGGGCAGTGGCAGAGGCAATGATGGCAATAGCTATACTTGATTCATTGTACATGGCTAAAGCATATGATAGTATGGCTAGATTGGATAAGAAATGGATTAAGCTTAAAGAGTTAATAAAATGGACAAAGACAAGCCATTGATAGGAATAATAGGCGGAACAGGGCAGATGGGCCAGTGGTTCAAGAGATTCTTTGAGAGTAAAGGCTATAAAGTTGTTATAGCCAGCAGAAAGACCAGCATTAGTATACAGGAGTGCGCTTCTAAATGCGATATTGTGATAGTGAGTGTTCCGATAGATATTACAGTTAAAACAATAAAAGAGATAGGGCCATTGATAAAGGAAGATGGATTGTTTATGGATTTAACTTCTATAAAGAAGGAGCCTGTTGAAGCTATGCTGAAATACAGCAAATGCGCAGTTATAGGAACACATCCTGTTTTTGGGCCTTCTGTAAAGACTATAAATAACCAGACAGTGGTATTGTGCCCTGCAAGGCCAAAGAAATGGCTTGAGTTTGTAAAAGATATATTTGAGAAGAATGGCGCAATTGTTAAGGTCACAACTCCTGAGAAGCATGACAAGATGATGTCTATCATACAGGGATTAACACATTTTTCAACTATATGTGTAGCTCATGCTTTGAAAAAATTAGGAGTAGATGTTGAAGAAAGTATGCAGTATACTTCTCCAATCTATAAATTAAGGATGGATATGGTCGGAAGGTTATTGAATCAGAATCCTGCATTATATGCAGATATAGCTATGCTTAACAGCGAGAACAAGAGATCAATAGAGGAATATATCAAATCTACTAGAGAGCTGATAGGGATAATAAAAAGGAAGGATAGAGATGATTTTATCACATTCTTCAAAGAAGGCTCTAATTTTCTTGGAGATTTCAAAAAAGAAGCAACAGAGTATTCAGATTATGTTATAGAGCAATTGGTCAAGAAAGGGAGGCTAAGATGAAGATCGCTACATTAGGTCCAGCAGGAACATTCAGCCATGAGGCTTTACTTAAACGGGATAGGAAAGTTGAGATAATATTCAAGAATACTGTATGGGATGTTTTTGAAGCAGTGGATAATGATGAAGCTGAAGAAGGCATAGTTCCTATTGAGAATTCTGTTTCTGGCTCGATAGGGCTTACATTAGATGCACTTATGGAGTTTAAACTAAATATAATTGGAGAGATAATACTTCCTGTAAAGCATAATCTTGTTGGGTATGATGGAATAAAGGACATTAAAGTACTGTATGTACATCCTGTAACGTATGAGCAGTGTGAGAAGTTTATTAGGAAGAATATTAATGGAGTAAAGGTTATACAGACGAGCTCTAATGCTGCTTCTGCAGAGATCATTTCAAAAGAGAAGGATAAGACCAAGGCAGCGATTGTGCCAAGAGAAGCTATAGAGATATATAAATTAAAGGTAATAAAAAATGATATACAGGATAATAAGTTTAATGTTACAAGATTCGTTGTATTAAGCAAAAGTGATGGGAAGAAAAGTTCACGTGAGAGAACTTCTATTGCGATATATCCTCAGGCAGACAAGCCAGGACTGTTGTATTCTTTATTAGGCATATTTGCAAAGAGAAATATAAACCTGACTAAGATAGAGTCAAGACCGTCAAAAGGAAAGCTAGGTGATTATATCTTTTTTATAGATATGCAAGGCAATAAAGAAGATGAAAAGATAAAGGAAGCTTTTAAGATTATAGAAGAGGATTTCTTCCTTAAGGTTCTAGGATCTTACCCAAGAGAGTATTGAATATGGATGAGGAAAGATTAGCACAGACATTGCATAATTATGAGAGAAAAGTTTTGAGTGTTCTTGATAAAGAGAGTACTGTAAGTGAGATTTCTTCTAAGAGCGGTTTAAAGGATATAGAAGTGATGAGAGGATTGCAATGGTTAGAGAATAAAGGCATTGTAAAGTTAAGGGAGGATGTGAAAGAGATAGTTGAATTGGATTCTAATGGTGAGAAGTATAGGGAAGGGGGGCTGCCTGAAAGAAGGTTTCTTAAGTTTGTTAAGAAAGATACTCCTGTTTCTGAGATTTTAAAAGAAGCAAAACTAAGCAATGAAGAGGTTAGTGTATGTTTAGGTGTGTTAAAGGGGAAGGCTGCTATAGCCATTAGGAAGGATAAGGAATTGATGGTTAGTATATTACCTCAGGGTGAGAAGATACTACAGAAAGAAAGTTTAGAAGAGCTGTTTCTTAAGAAGAAATTTCCGATTTTGTTGAGTGAGCTTACAGATGAAGATAAATTTGCTCTGGATAGTTTAAGAAAAAGAAAGAATATTGTGAAAGTAGAGACTAGGAAAATAAGGAAAGCTGAGCTGACTGAATTTGGAAGGAAGTTAAGTAAGTCTGGAATAAAGTTTGAAGAGACTTATGATAGGTTGACTCCTGCTATGGTTAGGGATGGTTCCTGGGCTAACAAAAAATTTAGAAGGTATGATGTAAAGATAAATGTTCCTTTAGTTTTTGGCGGCAAGAAACAACACTATGCAAGGTTTTTAGATGATGTTAGGGGTAAGTTTATCTCTTTGGGTTTTAGTGAGATGTTCGGGCCTATTGTAGAGACAGAATTCTGGGATATGGATGCTTTATTTATGCCTCAGTTTCATTCTGCAAGAGATATACATGCTGCTTATTATGTGAAAGAGCCAAAGTATGGGAAACTTGATAATTACATTGTAGAAAGGGTTAAAGAGTCTCATGAAATAGGGAAAGGAACAATAAGCAAAGGATGGCAGTATAAGTTTGATGTTAACAAGACTAAACAATTGATATTAAGGACGCAGGGAACTGCTTTGTCTGCAAGGATGCTTGCTTCTAAAGAGTTGAAGATTCCAGGAAAGTATTTTGGGATTGCACGCTGTTTCAGGCCGGATGTTGTTGATGCTACACATAGTGCTGATTTTAATCAAGTAGAAGGGATTGTGATTGAAGAAGGTCTTAATTTCAGGCATCTTAAAGGATTGTTGAAGATGTTTGCAGAGGAATTTGCAGAGACAGACCAGATAAAGATAACTCCTGCTTATTTTCCATTTACAGAGCCGTCTGCTGAGCTGCATGCAAAGCATCCTGAGCTTGGGTGGATAGAGTTAGGAGGTTCTGGTATATTCAGACCTGAACTTGTAAAACCTTTGTTAGGGAGAGAGATATCTGTTTTAGCATGGGGGCTAGGGATTGATAGGTTAGCTATGTTTAAATTAGGGATAAAAGATATAAGGGAATTATTTTCACATAATTTAGATTTTTTGAAAGATGTTAAGGTAGTTTAAAATGCCAACAATAAAATTTTCATTAAAGGACTTGCAGAATTTGGTTGGAAAGAAGCTTGAGATTGATGAAGTTTCTAAGCTAGTTGAGTATGGCAAGGGTGAGTTAGAGGGTTATGATAAGGATTCTGATGAAGTTAGTGTGGAGTTTGGAGATACAAACTTGCCTTATTTATGGTCTATTGAGGGATTTGCTCGGTTGGTTAATGGTGTGTTGGGGGGTTGTAAGGGCATACCTAAGATAGAAATTAAAAAAAGTGATTATAAATTAATTGTTGATGAATCTGTTAAATATGTAAGGCCATATATTGCTGCTTTTGTAGCTAAAGGGCATAAGGTAGATGATTATCTGATAAAGCAGATGATACAATTGCAGGAGAAGTTGTGCGAGAGTTATGGGCGTCGGAGGTTGAAGGTAGCGATTGGTGTTTATTCTTATGATAAAATAAAGTTTCCTGTTCATTACAAAGCAACTTCGCCAGAGTCTGTTAAGTTTATACCTTTAGAGTTTAAGAAAGAGATGACCCAACAGGAGATTCTGGAAGAGCATCCAACTGGAAAAGAGTATGCATGGATATTAAAGGATGCTAAGAAATACCCTATATTGGTTGATAGTGCTGATTCTGTGTTGAGCTTTCCGCCTATAATAAACTCTAATTTAACTGGGAGGGTTGTTTCGGGAGAAGAGCATCTTTTTGTAGAGTGTACTGGAATAGAGCTTGAGCCTTTGCTTTTGGCTATGAATATAATGGCGTATGCTTTTTATGATAGAGGATTTGAGATATATTCTGTTGATGTTAAGTATGAAAATAAGAAAATTACAACTCCCCTTTTGTTTAATGATAAGATAAAGATTACTCTGGAGCAGGTCAAATCACTTTTAGGTTTAGAACTTAAGAATTCTGAGATTAAAATGTTGCTTGAGAAGATGGGTTATGATGTAGGTAGTGATTTGAATGTTAAGATTCCATCTTATAGGAAGGATATACTTCATCCTAATGATGTTATAGAAGATATAGGAATTGCTTATGGTTATGATAAATTTGATGAGATTCCATTGACCTCATATACTGTTGGAGAGACTTCTTTGCTGGTTAAGTTTAGAAATAATATAAGGGAGATGCTTATCGGATTAGGGTTCCAGGAGGTTTTGAGTCCGATATTATCCAATAAGGCTGTGCTTTACGATAAGATGAATATTCCTGATTTTGGCACTATAGAACTTACTAATTTCATGTCTGAGACTTATTCGTGCGTAAGGAGTTGGCTGTTGCCTATGCTTATTGATTTTTTATCTAAGAATAAGCATTTTGAGTATCCACAAAGGGTTTTTGAGCAGGGGCTAGTTACTGTGCACAAAGGTGATTCTGTTGTGGATTATGAGAGAATTGCTGTTGTTTCTGCTAATGATAAAGCTGATTATACAGAGATAAGGCAGGTTATAGATTATTTGTTTAGGATGTTGGATGTTTCTTATAGTGTTGAGGACTGTGAGCATGATTCTTTTATTCCTGGAAGGGTCGGAAGAGTTATTGTAAATGGAAAGAAAGTAGCTTATATTGGGGAGATATCACCTAAGGTTCTTAATAATAATGGGATAGAAGTTCCTGTTGTAGGGCTAGAGCTGAATATTTCTGAGTTGTTTGAAATTGTTGGAAAGAACTAGTTATTTATCCTTCTTATGCTCTTTTATTATCTTTCTAAGTTCTGTGTATTTGTTCTTTTTTGAGCTGCATGAGAATTCCCTGCAGGTTTTTGGGCGTTTGTTGTAGATTGTGCATGTATTGTTTTCTAAGTAGATGCAGCTCTTATCGTCTTTTTGGGCTAAGATGTTTGCTCCAGCCATATCTGCCTGCTTGAAATTGTCTGTAGGTTCTTTTATCATAGTATCATATTTTCCAGAAAGGTATTCTTGTTTTGTAAGGTCAACTATAAATAGTTTACAGCATGCTCCGCATCTTGAGCACTCTACCTTATTCGACCGTTTTGCCATTCTCTCAGAATTCTTATCGAGGTTCTTTTTATGTCTGGAATGTTGCCTTTGGCTTTTAGATTATATTTTAATGCAATGTCTTCTATTGTCTTTTCCTTGTCTTCATCTACATCTACTTTGAAGAAAGACTCTATCTTTCCCGGAAATTTCTCCATTATACCCATAACTATCATATCAGGATCTTGTACTTTTGTGAAGTCTGTTGTGCCTGTAAGAGCATGCTTCAATTCGTCTTTTTCTTCATAAGGTATAACCCCTGGAGTGTCTAAGAACATTATTTGTTTGTCTGCCCTTATCTTCTGCATGCTTTTGGTGAATCCACTCAATGAGCTTGTTGGAGCTGATTTTTTTCCTTTCATTGCATTAATTAAGGATGATTTGCCAACATTAGGGTAGCCTAGAACACCTACTGTGAATTGGTCTTTTCCTTTGTATGCTTTTTTGCCTTCCATCAAAATAGTGTTTCTCAAGATAGTTGTGCCTAGATGTTTTGTAGCAGAGATAAAGACAGACGGCCTTAGATGAGATTTGTATTTTTCTACTAGTTCTTTGTTTACCAAGTCACATTTAGTTATGACATAGATTATTGGCTTCTTAGATCTTCTTATGTTTGATTCTATCTCTGGGTTTCTTGTTTCTTCTACTAGCCTTGAATCTAACAATAACAAGAGAATGTCTGATTTGAATATTACCTTATTGACAATGTTCCAATAGTCTTTCATTTGTTTATGAGGGTGGTGTTATGTTTTTAAGGGTTTCTATATGGGGTGATTAACTAAGATATAATAAAATATACAACAAGAAAATTAAAAATTTTCTTGAGTTTAGTAAAATTATAAACTGGATAAACAACGAGAAAAATTTTCCTACGGAAAATTTAATTCTCTAGTTTATAAAGTTCTATACTTTATAAACAATAAAAAAATTAGAATAAAAGAATTATTCTGGTTTTGGCTCTTTAACTAGTTTTTTTGAAGCTCTTTTCTTTTCTGACGGATTTTCCTGAAGGGTTTCCTGCTTTGCTTCTTTGGCTTCGGTTTTAACTTCTGCCTTAGCTTCTTTCTTTATTTCAGCCGGCTTTGCTTCTTTCTTTGCTTCTTTTGCTGGTTCTTTTTTATTTTTGGTATCTTTTTTTGGATTTTCTGCCGATGCTGCTTTTTTTCCTCTCTGTTTTAGTGGCCTTTGTGTTTTCTCTTTCTTTTTTGTGTCCCAAACAGATAATCCAAGCTTTTCGAATTCTGCTTTTATAATATCGTGTGAATCTCCTTTCTTTATGTCTATCTTTTTTGATGTAGGCTCTAAGTGAAAGATGTTACATTTTCTCCTTCTTACATTACCATCTATAAGGGCATAAGTGTCATCAAGAATGTCTACGATTGCAGCCTCTCCTCCTGCGTCTCTGCCACATAACTTTATACAAATTCGTCCGACTTCAATCATTTTTTCCTCCAATCTCTTTATTTTTTGGCAAAGTCACCTTGTGCCTAAGAGATTATTCTTGTTTTTGGTTATTTTAATCCTGATTATTGGCTTCTTGCTTTTTCTATCAATAATTTTCTTAAACAACTAGAACATAATTTGCCGCCATATGGCCTCTCTGGCCTTTTACTTGATTTTGGCATATTCTGCATCTTGTAAGGCCTTTCTCTTGGAACGCCTTTTAAGATAGTTCTGCATTTACTGCAATGTGCTATCTTGGGCTTTCTGCGCCCATAATGGATTACTGTCTTTCCACCTGGAGTTTTCACATAAACCCTTCGAAATGACCTTGATCTTAATCTTGGTGCTGGCATATTAATCACGAATTTAGTACACTTTAAAAAGCTTTCTTAATGTCATACTGAAAATGATTGACAGGATAATATACGAGCCTAACCAACCTAATTTCCAACCTAATAAGTTAAAGACAATCATCTTTTGATTATCTATATTTATCTGTTTGACTATTTTGTCTTTTACTGGTTTTATAGGTGCTGCATAGTTTTGTTCTTTGGTTATTGTAATATCTTTAGTATATGTGTTTCCCGCTATGTTATATTCAAGGATATAGCTGCCTTCTTTGCCGTTCAATACCCACTTTAGTTGTGTGTTGTCTATTGTCCTATTAATCTCACTAACTAATTTGATTCCTTCTGGAACTATAATATAGGCATTTCCGTTTATTCCGTCATACAATGAAACAGTTGTTGTAAAGTCCTGGCCTGGAAGTATGGGGTTATAGGCTAAGTGGCCTGTCATCCATCCAAATATCAAGATGATTGGAATAAATGTGAATAAAGTAGATCTCATGGAATGGCTCATGTATTTCATATTTGTCTGCATGGCTTTTTTCTGGACTTCCATCATCTTTTTAGGCTCGCTTTTTAGCTCTTTCATCTCTGTCTGAAGCTCTTTCATCTCGCCTTTTAACTGCTTCATGAGACTTTGATTAGTGGTAAACCTATAGATAAGGGTAATTATTAATGTAATGATAAAAGCCATTATCAAGACTACCCATTGTATAGGCAATGCCAATAATGGATTAAAAACCGGATTTAATATTCCTTCAAACATATTTAACCTCCCATAAATTTCCTTAATGCAGGATACATATCCATCATATGCTGTTTAGCTATGTCTTCGTATAGTTTGTAAACAATCATGACTGTCAATAAAATACCTGTTCCTCTGCTTAGTGCTCCTGTCAAATCTGCAACTGCTGCTAAAAAACCAACTGTGATAGCCCCCATTATAGTCAATGGCCAGATATACCTATTAAGAAGATTTTCTAAGACTCTTTGGTCTCTTCTAAAACCAGGAATCTGCAATCCAGAGGCGAGCATTTGTTTTGCTTGTGATTTAGCGTCCATTCCTGCTGTCTGAACCCAAAATATACTGAACAAAACAGAGCCACATATCATAAAAAGAGTGTATACTAATGCCTGGATTACTTGAGCTCCGCTGATAGAATGAGTTAATATGTTGTTAACGATTTCAGGTGACTGCAGCCAATAAACAAATCCTCCAATAAGACTGCCTGTGCTTTCGCTAAACCTTGCAAAAATATTTGGACCAAACCAATTCTGCAATAGTCTGCCCCATAACTGCATGTTTGCCATCAAGGCAGCAACTAAGATAACTGGGATATTGCTTGTGTAGATAAATGCTAATGGCCATCTTATCCCATGACCCCTTATCCTGCCAAAACTTAATGGAATTTCGACTTTCATTGCCTGGGCATATACTGCAAGAACAAAAACTAAAACAGTACTTATCAAAGTAGCTATTTTTATTCCTGCTGTTGTAGGGTCGCCTGCTGCAAGCGCCTGGAACAAAGCAGGTATTGCGCCTATTGAATATGTTATACCAGTCAATCCACCTGGACCTGGAAGCCAATTAAATGCCTGGACAAATATCTGCTGTGAGACTCCTGCTGCAATAAACAAGCTTATACCTGAGCCAAATCCCCATTTGCTTACAACTTCGTCCATAAACATGATGAGCATTCCGCCTAAGAATAGCTGGAAAACCAGCAGGAGCTCTATTTGAAGAAATAAAGGGGTTCCCCTAAATACTTCGTTTGGAGCTAAGCCGCCCATGAATACATAGATTATGGCTTCGAATATTATGAAAAAGATGCTTAAAAGCTTTTGAATTCCCTGAAATGATTTCTTGCCTTCAGGAGTAGTCAAATCAAATTTTACAATACCTGACCCATTTAACAACTGGAGCACGATAGATGAAGTGACCATTGGCCCAATGCCTAATGAGATAAGCGAGCCAAACTGGGCTGCCAAGATAATAGAAAGATATTCAAATCTTTGCAAAGCGTTTTGGCCTAATCCAAACAAGGGCATTAATCCAAGAACAAAAAAGATACCTAGAATAATCGCTGTCCACTTTAATTTTTCCTTGAAGGATAATCTTTTCTGTGTAGGACCAGCAACTTCAGGAAGATTGTTAATAAATGATTTCCAAATAGACATTTTATTCAGAAGAATTTACCTCTCCTTCTTTTTCAGTTAAAATTACTTCTCCGCCTGCATTCTTTATTTTCTCAACGGCCTTGCTTGAAGCGTATCCAACAGTTATCTTGAATTTGTTGATTACCTTGCCGTTTCCAAGCAGTTTGTTATAACCCATCTTTGAGAGGTCGATTATATAAATGTTGCCTTCTTTTAAAACCAACTTATCTTTAATGAGTTTTTCCAATTTGCATTGGATATCATCAATGTTTACTGCATTTATCTTATCCTGAACTCCTTTGAACTTAAAGCCGTGCTTGCCAAAATAATCCTTATCCTTCCATATCAATGTTTTTATGGCGTCTCCCCTTTTACCAGTTCCAGCCATTCCTACGCCACCACGGTTACCAGAGCCTCTGTGCTTTTTCTTACTACCCCAACCGTGAGTATGCCTTCCCCTCTGCCTGCTGAATTTTTTTCTTTTATTGACTACCATTTAGATCATCCTTTTTATCAAATCATTAATCTTATCTGCCCTATAACCTAAAGCCCCGTGAGACCTGAAGCTTACTTTTATGCCTTTTCTTCCAAATCCTTTTTTTGGCGGGCTAAGCCTGAAGAAGGGCTTTATTTTCTTATTGTTGATTGTAATAAATTTATTTGAGTATTTTATCTTACCTTTTCTGTCTTCTTCTCTTCCTTTGAATTCTTCTCCTCTCTTTTCTACAAGTTCCTTGTAGATTGAGTCATCTAATTCACCATAAGTTACATAATCCTTTACCTTTTTTATCATGCCCTGGATTGAAGGTGTATTATCTACAACAACACAAAAGTTTTTCCTGTACAATCTTAAAAGGTTCATTGTTTCCTTAACTTCATAATTAAGATTTACAGCTCCCCTTACCCTTATTATTGCTATTTTATCCATTTTATTCTACCTTTTCAGCAACTTTGCCTTCAATTATACCTATAGTCTCAAAGTATTTACTAGCTACTTTCATCTTGACTAGGTTTCTTAATGCATCAAAACATGCTTCTATTAAGTTTGTTTTTGTTCTTGTTTGGCCCTTTGTTTTTGACCAAACATCTTTTATGCCTGCTAATTTCAAGATAGTTGCGCATCCTTGTTCAACACACAAACCAGTTCCTTTTGGAGCAGGCATTAATTCTATGATGCAGCTTCCGCATTTTCCTTTTACTGCAAATGGGATTGTATGAGGTTCTCTGCAATCACACTGCCAGCTTCCGCAGCCTCTTCTGATCTTAATAACATTTAATTTTGCTTTTCTTATTGCTTTTTCTCTTGCAGGAACTGTTTCCTTGCTTTTTCCATAACCTAAACCTACATGACCATTATTATCCCCTACTACAGCTGATGTAGCGAAATGAGGCTTATTCCCTTCCTGAGTTTTTTTCTGAGTCTGTTTGAATACTCTTCTTTTACCGCCACCAAATTTGCCTTTAGACTGGCCGATTAGCAGTAAGTCTGTTGTCAAGTCTGGGAGCAGGGCATCTACAATCTCTGATTCTAATATCTTTAAACCGCCATCGAGTATCTCATCAATATCAGTTATTTCGCCATTCTTAATTTTTTTTCCAATCCCTGTTTTAGGTTTCCAAGCTCCCTTGTCAAAAGTTGGCTTTTGCTTTACTTCTTTCAATATCTGGACTTCTACATCTTCTATCACTTCTTCTTTTGTTTCTTCTTTTGTTTCTTCTTTTGTTTCTTCTTTAACTAGTTCTTCTTCTTTAGTTGATTCTTCTTTCTTAGCTTTTTTTTCTGTATCTTTTGGCATTTTATGCACCTAAAACCTTAGTTTTTACTTCTTCGAATTTTTTAGTATCAAAATTTTTGATGTGTTTTCCGTTTATCCTATCCCCTGAAGGAAGAATCTCTTTTGAATGTGGAATAACCACGCCGCTGTCAATACATCCTTTCAATAAAGAATATACTCTTGAGCCTTTTATTGACTTCTGGGATCCCAGGTCTAATATCATTTCTTTTATGTTTTTCTTTTTTGATTTGCTGCCTATCAAAAGCCCAACAAGATATGCTGAAGGGATATTGCCGCAATTTTTATCCCAGCTGTATTTCTTCAATTCCGCTGAATGTGAGGAAACTATGACCCTGTCTCCCTTTTCATCATACTCAACAACCTGAGCAAGTATATTATTAAGGCTTTTTCTTACAACTAATCTTGGCTTATTGGCTGATAAGATTGCTAATCTTTTTCTATAATCTGTCTTACCCATCCTTTTTCTTTTGAAACCAACTGAATAATTCTTTCTCATTTTTTAACTCTCTCCTCTAAATGAATCTTGATGTGCCTTTTGCTTCTGAAAAAACCACCTTTTGATTTTAAATAAAGTTCCCTATAAAGTTTTTTATCGATTGTTTTTCCCTTTAGGGCGTTCAAAAGCTGCCTTTGGGCCCTTACCTTATTTATCCATGCCCTCTTAGAGGTTAATCTTGCCCCCCTGCTTCCTTTTCTTGCGCCTGGCCCTTTCTGTTTTCCCTTTCTTCTTTGAACAAGCCTTTTTCTGGCCCTTACTCTTGAAACTCCCCTTTTGTTAAGCTTGGTGATTGCGTTGTCGTTTATCAGACCCCTTATATCGACTTTAGTGATTGCCTCTTTTATATCCTCTAACCTATCCTCATCGAATCTTATTCTCTTTGGTGAACATTTGCATAAGTCTGCTGCAAGCCTTTTTTGATTAGATAAGTCCATTATATTTCCCTCTTAGTAAGCAATTTGTCTTTTTCTTTCTTTTCCTGTTCTTTTTTCTCTTCGTCAGTAAGTTTCTCTTCAAGCTTATCTGTTTTTACTTCCTTAGCTGATTCTTTCTTTGCTTTTTTCTCTTGTTTTTTCTTCTTTTTTTCAAATCTCTTATTCAGCTCTTCTTCTTTATTGGTTAAGTATTTGTCAACATTAAGGTTAAGAACTTTTATTCCATTTTCCTTTGCTTTTTTCAATAAAGCTATCTTGTTTTTTAGGCTTACATTGCCTGCAATGATTATTCCTTCTTTTGACTTATCGATTGAGTTTAGATCTGACTCGTTCATTATTATCTTCATGACTAAACCTGACCTATGCAATCCCCTTGTTTCCTTAGGTGAACCATATCCGTCCTGAACTTTATTAGGGTGGCCTGATTTTTTTAATCTTACCTTGGAGTGAAGCCCCCTTGGATTAACCCATTTCTTCTTAAGGCGCTTATGATTGTTGTAATCCTGCCTAATAAAAGCCGGCTTCTTTTTCCTCATCTGAATCGCTAAATCTAATAATTTCATTTTAATAATTTACCATCCTTTTCAATTATCCATATTCCATCCTGGAAAATCCTAAGATCATATTGTGTCCTTTTTGTCAATTTTTCAATATCTGCTGCAACCTGTGAAGATAATTCTTTATCTGGAGATTCAACTGTTATTAAATCGCCTTCTACAGTTACTTTAGCTCCTGTTTTCAGTTTTATCGCTCTTGGAATCTTTTCACCAAAAAAGTTCTTTACTGTAAACTCATTTCCTTTGATAGAAACATTCATAGGGAAATGGCCTGAGCATATCTTTAATACGCATCTTGAACCTTCTTCTGCACTCTTGAACATATTTTTTGCATGAGCGCTGAATGTTTCGACTAATTTTCTTTGCCTTTTGCTTTTTTTCAGTGCCTGTATGATAAACTGAGTTCCTTCTTTCCTGATAGTTATATTAGGATCAGACATCTTTTTAGCTACTTCGCCTGATTTGCCTTTAACCTTAACTATAGGGCCAACTAGTTCAACGTTAACCCCCTGAGGGATTTCCAGCACAACCTTGATCTCTTTCTTTGATTTTCCCATTTTAGTAACAATAAGCCAATAATTTTCCGCCTATATTTTTCTTCTTTGCATCTGTGTGAGTCATAATACCCTGAGGGGTTGAAACGAAGATTATTCCAAAATCTTTTGCAGGAAGATATCTCTTTTCAATCTTTTCATAACCATCTTTTTTTACGCTGAACCTGGGCTTTATCGCTCCGCATTTATTGATGTTTCCCAAAAGATTAAGCTTCAAAACAGCCTTATTATTATGAACCATCTCTTCAAATGAGCCTATATACCCATTTTCATCCATTATCTTAAATACTGCCTTGATTATATTAGAGCATGGCGAAATAGTACATTCTTTTTTGCCTATCTTTTCATTGTTTAATATTACCGATAATGCATTTGCCAAAGTGTCATTTAACATTTTAAACCTCAATTGTATTTCTTGAATCCGATATCATGCGCTACGTCTCTAAAGCACCTTCTGCACAAGTCTAGACCATATTTTCCGATATGGGCCCTGGGATTTCCACAAAGCCTGCAACTATGCGCTTTTGATCCAAACTTACGTTCTTTTGGTGCATTGTGCTTTAAAAACCTATTAAGCTTGACTGGTTTTGATTTCAGCTGCTTGAAAACTTTTTTATGATCTGAATAACTCATTCTTCTTCACCTATTTTAACATTAAATTTTTTCGTAATAAATTCTATTGCTTCTTCTTTTGTTATCTTTTGTTTAGCAGGTATCTTTTTTCTAAGAATTCTTCTTCTTTTTATCCTGAAGCCTGGCCTTTCAAGAGTTATGCAAACTTCTAAGCCCATCATGCCTATCTTAGGGTCATATTTTGCCCCAGGGATATCCATATATTCATGAATGCCAAATGCTATGTTACCCTCTTTATCAAATTGATGAGGATTTAACCTGTTTTCCTTTGCCTCGAAAAGCCTTTTTAATATCTCTTCTGCTTTCTTTTTTCTCAAAGTAAGCTTGCAACCAATAGGCAAGCCGGGCCTTAGGCCCCATGAAGGTATTCTCTTTTGAGTGAATGTTTTAACTGGATCTATACCTGTGATGCTTTTCAAGAGAACAATCCCTTTTTCAAGCTTAGACTGCTCTTTACCTGCACCCACATTCAGGGTTATTTTCTCTATCCTTATTGATTTCATCGGATTCATTTTATTTGGTTGTTAATGAAAATAATGGCTTGTCTTTGCCAATCACAAAGACGTATCTTTTCAATGTTTCAACTAAGTCTCCATTTTCTCTTTTGTAAGTAATCTTATTTGCGATTATGTCCTCTACTTTGCCTGTATCGCCCATATGCTTACCGCCGATAAGGCAGATTGTGCTCCCTTTTTCTAATTTGAAATGATCTTTTATCTCTTGTTTAGGCAATGTTATGACTAATGTGTCTCCTGTCTTGTATTCGTCTTTATCGACTAAGATGTTTTTTCCATCATAAAGATTGATCTGAGTTTTGCCATTTACCATGTGCTTGCCCATTATCTTACATGGCTTTATCTCTGCATCTTTCTTTTCTATGCTTAATACGCTTATCTTGCCTTTGATCAACACTACCCTAAAATATTGATTTGTTTTTTTGATCTCAATAACGTCCATTATGCCTACAGGGAATTTTGATTCTTTTCTTCTTATGCCATCAACAAGTATCTCATTGTTATAAAGAATCTTTACAACTTCTTTTGAGGTTTTGGCTAATTTAAGCATGTCCCTCAATAATACCTTTAAAGGTAAACCTAAACTGAATGAATGAGGACCTGGATTAGGCCTTGTTATAAAAGTGATATTTCTTCTTTTCACTGGCCATGCCTTACTAATAGCGGGCCTTTTAAGGTGTCTTTTCATTTTCCTTTCCTCTCAATTATCTTTTGCCTGTTCTTATCATCAAGGCTTAATTCAGTTATTATCAAATTTGATGGGTGAATCGGATAAGTTGATTTTGTTCCGTCTTTTCTGGTTATTTCTATCCCTGTAAGGTAAACGCGTGTTTTCTTAAGGTCAATCCTGTCTACTGTGCCCTGGTGTTTTTTGAATTGGCCCCTTACTACAGTTACCTTATCGCCTTTTTTCAAGCCCAGGTTCCTTTTTTTATATTTCTTGAGCAGCTCTTTTGATAAATGAACATGCACGAATTTCTGCTTTATATGAAGAGGAGCATTATGCCTGTATTTTCTCTGCTTTCTCTTCTGGCTGCTTGATTTCCATGCTGTTGAAAATAATTTTTTCATTTTACACCACTATCTTTGCTACTTTTGCAATACCTGGCCATCTTTCAGTAGCTTCTTTTGCAATAGCCCCCTTAAAGATTGTACCCTTGGGATTTCCCTTATCATCCTTTAATACTACAGCTGCATTGTCTTCGAATTTTACCCTCATGCCGTCAGGCCTTCTGAATTCTCTTCTTTGCCTTACAATAACTGCCAAGACTGTCTGTTTTCTCATATCAGGCCTGCCTCTTTTTACAGCTGTCATGACTAAGTCACCAACACCTGCTGCCTGCCTTCTTCCCTTTACAGTCTTGTTTCTATATACGCTGAATATCTTGAGTGATTTGGCCCCTGAATTATCACAGGTGTCAATTATTGAACCTACAGGTAATGCCCTAGTTACTCTTGCTTTGACTGCCTGCATCTTTTTCCTCCTGAACTTCTTCTTTTTCCTTTTTCCTTGTTTTTCCTTCTTCGAGAGCTTCCATTCTCTCTTTGAATCCTTTTTCTCTTCCAAGATTTTCTATAACTACAAAATTTTTAGTCTTGCTCAATGGCCTGCATTCAGAGATTCTTACAATATCTCCTTCTCTTGCACCTAAGCATTCTGGGTTATGAGCTTTTATCTTTGTCCTTCTTTTTTCGTATCTTTCATATTTAGGAATAACAGCCTGCCTTTCGAACTCCACTGTTGCTGTTTTCTGCATCTTTGTAGAGCTTATTGTGCCTGTAAATATCTTGCCCCTGCATTTTAGACTGCCATGAAAGGGGCAATTAGGATCATTACAACTATTGCTATTGGATTTTACCTTTATGCCTATGTTTTTGCTAGTTTCTTTCATTTTTTTACCTTTTATCTCACTTCGATTGTCTCTGGCGCGAAACCGGATTGAATCAATATTCCCTTTACTTTCTGCTTATGGTCGCCCTGAAGCTCTATCCTTCCTTCTTTTGCTGTACCGCCACAAGCAAATTTACTTTTTAACCTCTTGGCCAAATCCTTAAGGTTAATCTCTTTTTCATCAATGCCTTCAATTATTGTGCTTACTTTGTTGAATTTCTTCTTCACTATTTTTACTATAATCTTTTGGCTTTCTTTTGCTATTGTTTCGCAAACGCAAAGCTCTTTTGGCAACCCGCATCTTGTGCAAATTTCACTCATGTTTTGTTATCAACCTCTTTTGATTTTTCAGTTAAAATTGTCAATATCCTTGCGATGTTCTTTTTTACTTCTCTAACCTGACCAGGGCTTTTAGGAGTTGTACCTGTGGAAATCTGGGCGTTAAGCTTGATGCGCTCTTTCTTAAGCTCTTCCAACTTTACATTAAGGTCTTCCTTACTCAGCGACCTTATTTCCTTGGCTTTCATCTTTTTCCTCCTTTACTTTCTTTTTTCTTGTTCTTTTCTTTGCAGGCTTTTTTTCTTCTGATTTTTTTTCAGCTATTTCTTCTGCCTTTTCTTCTTTTTTCTCTTCTGATTTTTCTTTCTTTTCTGATTCTGCTAATTCTTCTTCGCTTGTAAAACTGATCACATCAGGAAGCTTGATATCAGGAGGCATTATTGATACTTTAATTCCTACAATACCTGCTTTCAACTGAGCAGCAGCATAAGCCCTATCTACCCCTTCTAACGAAACGTCTCCGCATTTTCTTAAATAACCAGAGTAAAATCTCCATGATTTTGCCCTTGAACTTGGGATCTTTCCGCTTAATATCACTTCTATGCCTAATGCTCCTGAGCGCATTACTTCTGTCATTATCTTATGACCAACGCCTTTAAAATTTTTTGTTCCGAAACGCTCTAATGCACCTGCAATCTTTTCAGCCATTATTGAAGCGTTGAGCCCTGTGTTTTGGACTTCTGCAATCTCTATCTGAGGATTTTCCAATTCGAATTCTTTTTTTAATAATTTTGTCAACTGTTTTATGTTTTCTCCTTTTCTTCCGACTACAAGACCCGGCCTTGATGTATGCACAATTATCTTTTCACCCAATGGAGTTTTCTGTATCTTGATGTGGCTAAGGCCTGCATTCCTGAGGCTATCTCTAACATATCTTTGAATCTGAAATTCCTTTATCTTTTCCTTAACCAGTTTTCTTTCTATCATTTTTCTTTTCTTCCTTTTGTTTTTTATCTTCCTTTTGTTTTTTATCTTCTTTGGATTTCTTCTCTTCGACTATGATTTCTATATGCGTCCTTTTAGATTTTCTTCTTCTCTGCCTGCCATAACGCCATGGCCTACTAGCCAAATGAGCACATATATGTGTGATTGTCAAGTCTGATGTGTTTAATCCCTTAAATTGAGCATTTGACTCTGCGGATTCAAGCAGTTCTATGATCTTTAATGCAGCATTTTTTGGGAATCTGCCTGGCCCAATCTTTGTCTTATGGCTTAAATCTTTGTTGAATATCTTGAATGGGACTGCCCTAGTACGATCAACAACGCACTGCAGCATCTTTTTTGCCTGGGTAAGTTTTTTATTTCTTATGAAGTGACATATCTCTACACTAAACTTAGTTGAGATTGGCAGTGAACTGCCAACTACTCTAGCCATTGTTTCTTTATTATAGTTTTGTGTTGAGTATTTATGTACCATTTTATTTCACTGATAGTGCTGCTGAGCTCTTTGTAGCGCCAATTCCTGGTGCAGAGTGCTCTACTCTTTTCCTAGTCATTGCAAATTCCCCAAGGTAATGGCCTAACATCTCATCCTGGATTATAGTAGAGACAAATTCCTTGCCGTTATGGATTCTTATGGTCATGCCGATCATCTCTGGCAGGATAACCATATCCTTGCAGTGAGTTTCAATATTATTTTTTTTTGATCTTATTCTTTTTAACAGGATTTTCTGCTGGTCTGTGAATCCTCTTTTTATGCTTCTCCTCTGTCTTGAAGGTAGCAATAGGATAAAATCAGTAATGCTAAGATCCTTTAATTCCCCTAATGTCTTTCCCTTATATGTGAATTCTTTTTTTACCATCTCTATCTCCTCTTCCAGCCTGTTCTTCTTGCCGCTACTTTACCTACTTTTGCTCCAGGAGGAGCGTCTCTTGATACAGTAGAAGCTTTCCCTTTAGCGCAAGTGCTTCTTCCGCCAAATGGATGTGAAACAGCGTTCATTGCAAGGGCAGCTGACCTTGGCCACATCTTGTTTCTTGCCCTCATAGCATGAAACTTAAATCCTGCTTTAAGGAATGGTTTTTCTGTCCTTCCTGCACCTGCTATTATCCCTATTGTTGCCCTGCAGGACGAGTTAAATTCTTTTTCTTTTTTTGAAGGAAGCATTACAGTAACTTTATCTTTAATCTTGTTTAGGACTTTTGCTGAGGTTCCTGAGCATCTTACGAACTTTCCACCGTCTCCAGGTGCACCTTCTATGTTATATATAAGTGTTCCTTCTGGAATACTTTTCAATGGAAGGATATTTCCTGGGCTGACTGGCGCTTCTTCGCCGTGCATTATCTTGTCTCCCACTTTAATGCCTTCTGAAGCCTGTAAAAGAGATGTTTCTCCGTTATCATAGACTACATCAACTAAAGGAGCTGAATGGCCTGAGCAATGTATGATATCTTTTATCTCTCCACCAATAAGGTTTTTTGTGTATGAGTTATAGGCTGTTTTGCCTTCATACCTAAAGCTAGGTGCTCTGTATGTTGGCGAGCCTTTTCCACGTTTTTGCTGAATTAAATTTTTTCCCATTGTTTCAAACCTTTTGTTTGTAACATGCCAAAAAGCTTTGCTTTTTGAGCATTACATCAAACCTAGTTGAGTTGCAATATCTATAGCAGGATTTTCTGCTGAAAATTTTACATATGCTTTTTTATTGCCGTCTGGACCTATAAACGAGTTTACTTTTATCACTTTTACCTTGAACATCTTTTCGATTGATTCTTTTATTTCCTTATTTGTAGATTTTCTATCTACTACGAACAATAATTTATTCTCGCTTTCCATCATCCTAATCGCCTTTTCTGTCGATAAGGGGTTTTTTATTATGTGGTATGGGTCCATTTTAGTTGAATAATTTTTCTTTTGATAGTAATTCTACTGCGTCTTTGCTCCATAGTGTGAGCCTGCCTGGAACTGCGCCAGGGGCCAATAACCTTACGTTTAAGTTTTTAACTTCGCAAACGTCAATGCCTGGAATGTTAGCTGCTGATTTTGTCAGGTTACAGTCTTTTGAAACTACTAACAATGGGCCTTTTCTTTTAATGTATTTTCTTCCTCTTTTTGTTCCTGCGCCTGATCTTATCTTCTTTTTTTCACATCTTTCTAATTCTTTTTCCAGACCTAGTTTGATCAAGGTTTCTTTTACCTTGCTGGTCTTGTCTAAAGATTCGATTGATGAGTCAATTATAAATGGGTAATTAGGGCTTAGCTTGTGGCCCCTTTTCTCGACTAATTCTGTCTTTAATGTAGCTGAGATAGCAGACCTTATTGCTAATTTTCTTTCTTTCTTGTTGATTTTCTGCCACCAGATTCTTTCTGATTTTGGAGGATGGGCTTGTCTTCCGCCTACTGTTCCAGGAGCAAATGCGCCCTGCCAGTTCATCCTTGTGCCTCTTCTGGACATTATTTTTCTAGGGACTCTGGAGATACCATGACCATAAGATCCCCTGTAATCGTGCCTTCGTTTTGAGATTTCTACAGACTGCCTTTTTCCTGCTTCGGGAGATGTACCATAAGCCTGCCTCAAGTGAGACATGATAGCTAAAAATGCTCTTTTCAGCAAGTCTGGCCTTATATCTTCCTGAAACTGTTCAGGCAGTTTCATCTTGCCTGTTTCCTTGCTTTCTAAGTCTAGTATTTTAAGTTCTTTCATTTTAGGTTAATATCTCTTTTATCTGAGGAGCTTCTTTTTGTATAAATTTGCTTGGCCTTATTGCAGTATTGAATCTTATCAATCTTTTTGTTGGGCCTGGAGCAGAGCCTTTTATTATAATATATGGGTTTTTGATTAATCCATATCTTAAGAAACCGCTTTTTGGGTTGACTTCTTCGGGTTTATCACTTATCTTTAACAGCCATTTGTTGTGTTCTAATCTCTGGTAATAACCCATCTGACCTGCGTGAGGAACTCTCCACATAACCTTTCCCTGGCCTTGCCATCCCCCTAAAGAGCCTGGATTTCTCCTGCTTTTTTCAGATTTATGACTTCTTAAGGATATTCCAAATCTTTTTACAGGACCCTGCAGCCCTTTTCCTTTTGTTATTGCGTGAATATCAAGCTGAGCGCCTTCTTTGAATATGTCTGAGACGTTAATTATTTTTCCTAAGACTGATTTTGCATAAGCTAGTTTTTCTTCTTTTTTTCCGCCTATGCCCATCTCAAAAAGCTCTGGCCTTTTTTTTCCGATGGTCGTAAGTTTTGGCTGAGTGTAAACTGTTAGCTGTATATCATCAAAATCTTTTATGTCATCAATCTTAATCTTCTTGTTTTTTGGAAAAATTATCTTTCTTTCGAGTTCCTTATCCAGCTCATCAGCGAAAACATCAGAAACAACTTTTAAACCATCACCGGTTTTTTTGTAGAAACGAACAGAAGCAACTTTTAAAGGAGGACATTCAATGAGCGTAACCGGGTAAGATATTATCTTGCCTTTTGTCATTGAGTTAGGGCCATTGTCCAAAAGCATCACGTGAGCCATTCCCACTTTGTAGCCGGCAAATCCTAAAAGTTTTGCTTCTTTTGTCTTTGCCCAGCAGCCAATACTTGCTACTGGCTTTTTAGTCCTTTTTCTAGGATAATAAGCCATACTTCCGAATCTTGGTCTTCTTACGGTTGGCATTTTGTGTTATAGCAATATCTCTTATTGTAATTTTTGTGAGTAAAATTGCCTTTTATTGAAACCTTTAGTAGAATTAATCTGTACTGAAAAGGCTCCTTTTCAGGCTGTTTTTTACAATGTACATAATGAACTTAAGTACACATTTCTATTCAGAAGTAGTGTGAATAAGGGGGGCTTTATAAAGGTTATGGAAATTTGGAATTTCTTTGAAAAAAATAATCGAAACATTTATATATGTATCTATCTTGTATCTAAAATGTGGTTAAAGTTATATATTAATGTATTAAACAAAGAGGTATGCAAAGGGGGATGGTAACTGCTATATCATTATTGAAATCTAGTGAATATCGCTTAAAGATAGTAAAAGCTATAGGAAAAGATACAGTAACTCCTTCTGAAATTGCGGAAAAAATAGGAATACGTTTAAATCATGTAAGTACGTTTTTAAAAGAATTAAAAGAGAATAATTTAGTAAAATGCTTAAATGAAGATACAAGAAAAGGCAGATTATATGAATTGACAGAATTAGGACAAAATGCAATCGACAAGCTTACAAATGGAAAATAGAATAAAATTTAAGGATGAAAGCTGGGACTTTCGCAATGATTTTACTAAGTATAGTAATCATGGCTTTCATACTTACCCAGCTATGATGATTCCCCAAGTGGCAAGAAGATTAATCCAAATGTATGGAAAAGATAAAGAGGTTCTCTTAGATCCTTTTATGGGTTCAGGAACAGCGCTTTTAGAAGCAAAACTACATAAAAATTTCAAAAAAGCTTATGGTATAGACATAAATCCTCTTGCTCTTTTAATTTCAAAAGTAAAAACTACGCCAATTAATCCAGAAATTCTAAAAGAAGAGTATAATCAATTAATTTCTAGGTGTAATACAGATAAAAAAGCAGTTAATTTCAGAGAGAAAGAAATTAAAAAACCAGATTTCTATAATCTTGAATTCTGGTTTAAACCAGAAGTGATAATTGATTTAGCAATAATCAAAGAAAGTATAAATAGAATTGAAGATAAAGATATAAAAGATTTTTTTCTGGTTGTTTTCTCTGAAACTGTAAGAAATGTATCCAACACTAGAAATGGGGAATATAAACTTTATAGGATGAATCGATCGATGATGGATAAACATAAACCTAATACTTTTGAAGTATTTAAAGGCAAAGCATCAAAGAATATTGTTGGAATGGAAGAATATTTTAAAATATATAATCCAAAGTGTCAAGTTAATATTCTAGCAGAAGATACGAGAAATTTGACATCTATTCCCACGAATAGTGTTGATTTAATTGTAACCTCCCCACCCTATGGAGATAGTCGAACAACAGTAGCTTATGGTCAGTTTTCAAGATTAGGTTTACAATGGTTAGATTATGGTAAAGATGAAGTTTCGAATATTGATAAAGTAAGTTTGGGCGGTATACCTACTAAAGATTTGCATAATTGGTTAGATTCTCCAACTTTAAAGAAAACATTGGATGAAATTTCTAAAATTGATACTTGCAGGGCAAAAGATGTTTTAAGCTTTTATGTGGATTTTAATAAGTGTGTTCGGGAATTACATAGAGTTACTAAAAAAGGTGCATTTATGTGCTTGGTGGTAGGTAATAGAACTGTAAAAGGCGTTCAAATTCCAACAGATGAAATAATATTAGAATTATTCCAATCAAAAAATCATTATAAGCACCACAATACATTTATTAGAAATATACCCCATAAAAGAATGCCCAAATTAAATTCTCCTACTAACATAGTCGGTAATCATGCTGTAACTATGAATGAAGAATGGATAGTTATTATAGAGAAACAATAATCAAATTTCTTCAACTTTGAACACTTTAGGAATGTTGTTTTTTAAAACTCTGAAACCCGAACCATGGTCGTGTGTTTTTCCTTTACTTGAACCAGTACCATACACCCCTATTCTTATATCGTAAACAATTAATCCTTCTTTTACAAATTGAATGAATTTTTGAAAAGATAACTCTTTTAACAAAGTAGCTTCTTTAAAATGGAATAACTCTTTTCCATTTTCTACTTTTGCATCTGCATTTATGAAAGCAATATGTTCGCATTTGGTTTCAATAATAGATTTTAGGTCTGCAAAGGTGTAATAAATTGAGTTGTCAATTATTTTATCTGTCGTTAGATTTTTTACCAAGATAACTATTCTTTCCGCCTTTTCATCAACTTCTAGCTTAAATCCTATCTTTGAAAAGAATGTGTTGAACTTTGTAGCTGAGATTGTAGTATGTAGTATCTTCATATTATTTTTATCTGGATGGCCATAAGTTTCTCTGAGATAGGAATTTGCACCTTGAGGATTTGATGGGGATTTTGTAAATAATGTTAGCATACTTTTTGATAAATCCCTTTTTGATTTGATTTCTAAGATTCCTTGATAATCTGCTAAAGAACTATTGTTTTCTACTATGCCGATTACATCTTCAAAAGTTTTACCTATCCCAGTATTATGTGTTCTATGAGATTCAATAAATCCTTTTGATTTTATAATAGAAAAATCTTTTTTAAAACCTTGTAATACTTTAGCATCCATGTGCTATTGTCAAGATACAAATTTTATATAACGATACCGCAAGATAGATATAGTTTAGATACAACAATAATTGTTGTTGTGTTTTTATTTTGTTTCTGATTGTTTGATTTGTTCTTTATTCATTTCTTTATTTGTTGTTTTAACTTCTTTCTTGGGTTTCTTTTCCTTGTTTAAGTATCTTGTCTTTATCCTTGAGTAATTCACAGGGTTTTTTATCTTCTGGCAGAGGTTATCAGGGATGCAGAACCTTAGGTCATGATAATACATCTTATTGCCGCAGTTTGGAGGAAGGATCTTTTTGTTTTTTTGTTTGTGGTATCTTACCTGGCCCTGAATCAAAACTTCTCTTAAGGGTTCTGTGTTTTGTTTGTTCCATTCATCTAATCTTTTTTCTATCTGATCATAGCCCCAGCCGACTGATGTTAAGAAGTTTGATAAGATGAATAAAGAACGCTTTCTTCCGTCTGTTATCCCTTTCAAGATATTCTGTATACATGGAGGGAAGAATTGTTCTGGAACTGCTTCTTCAGGTATAAGATATTTTTTTTTGTCTTTTTTTACTGTTGTGTCTTCTATGTTTGGCTTAAAGTCAAATGCCTGCACTAAAAGTTTTTTTGCTTCATTTGGAATTGCTTTTTTCTTGTCTAAGAATCTATATTTGGATACTTTTACATTTTCTGAAATTGCTATCTCTTTTGTGAAGTCCATAACCTTATCTGGATTTATGGGAACTGAAACTAAACCTGATTTTTCATTAAAGCTGTAAGGCATCCTGTAAAGGTGTCTTGATGATATCAAGATGGTGTCTATGCCGACTATTGAGAATGGATTAAATATCTTGTTTTTAACTATTTCATTAAATGGTTTTCCTGTCTTTTTCATTATTAAATCTATACTTTCTGATTTTAGCATCTCATTTATCAGAGGAGGATGTATCATCTCCTTGAGATAGAGTGCTATTTTCCTTGCTCCATCTGGAAACCATAATTTTGTTTCCTTGTCGTATACTTTAGCTGGGAAGGATTCAAAAGGAACTCCAATATGAAAGCCAGAGCCTCCTGAGAATTTGCAAGAAACTGATTCAATGCCCTGGAACTTTAATGCTTTTATCAGTAGGTTGGCTGTTATTTTTGAATATTCAATGAATTTGCAGTCAATGTCTAAAACTAGATCCCATCCCTGCCTTAGGTCGTCTGCATCTATCTTTTTCATCATAGGATCTAATTGTAATGGGCTCTTCCATAGCTCTTCTGAAGCGTGGAAAGAAGTTGCGCCTTGTTTGGCCAGCTCTAATATATCTTTGGGGTATTTTAGGATATCCGGCCTTTTTCCGAAGCCTTTGTCGCCGAACTTTATAGCTATCTCCCTGTCTTTTGCATTTTCGACTATTTCTGCTTGTATGTCTTCTCTTTTGTAATGCTTTAGAAGCTGGCTTGTTGTTATCATAAAATCCCCATTGAACAGTATATTTTTATACTTTATATGCTTTTTGATTAAGTATATAATAATTTTAATTAAGTAATCCAGCCAGTAATGACTGGATTTTTGTATGATAAAAATGAGAAAGGAAGTAGAAGAATTATTGGGATGGGTAGAAAAATTAAAGGAAGATAGTAAATTGATAATTGTTGAGGGTAAAGAAGATAAAATGGCTTTGGGTAATTTGGGGCTTGTGAATGTTATTCAATTGGGGCGAAAGCCATTGTATAAGGTTGTTGAGATTGTTGTGAAGAAAGGCGAAGAAGTCATTATTCTTACTGATTTAGATAAAGAGGGTAAGAAGATATATGCACGCTTGAATCATGAGCTTGGGCAGTTTGGTGTTAAGATAGATAATAGATTCAGAAACTTTTTGTTTAAGAGCACTCAACTACGGCAGATAGAGGGGTTAGATAGTTATATTAATAGACTGGAGATTAAAGGTTAAATATTTAAATATTGGAGGTATACTATACTATCATGACAATAAAAAATCAATTCAAAACTGTAATTTTATTGGGGTTATTGACTGGGATATTGTTGTGGATAGGTTCATTTTGGGGGCAGTCTGGATTGTTGTTTGCTTTAGTGTTTTCTATATTAATGAATTTCTTTGCTTATTGGTTTTCTGATAAGATTGCTTTAGCTATATACAGAGCAAAACATGTAACTGAGGAAGAAGCGCCTAAGTTATATAGGATAGTGAGAGAGGTTTCGCATCTTGCTAAGATTCCAATGCCTAAGGTTTATATTATTCCGTCTAATATACTGAACGCTTTCGCTACGGGCCGTGGAAAAAATCATTCTGCTGTTGCAGCCACACAGGGAATTTTAGATGCATTAAATGATGATGAGTTAAAAGGAGTTATAGCACATGAAGTGTCCCATATAAAAAATAGTGATATCTTAATACAAAGTGTTGCAGCAACTATCGCAGGAGTTATTGGGTATATAGCTATGATTGCACGTTGGGGTGCCATATTTGGAGGATTTGGCGGTCGTGATAGAAGGGGGGGTTCAGGAATTGAGCTGTTAATATTGGCAATATTAACACCTATTTTAGCCACAATAATCAGATTAGCTATTTCAAGGTCAAGAGAATATTTAGCAGATGAATCTGGAGCTAAACTGTTACATAATGGATATGGTTTAGCAAATGCCTTAGAAAAATTAGAAAAAGGAGCACAGCAAATGCCCTTAAGGCCAACAAGCGCAACAGAAACAACAGCCCATATGATGATTGTTTCTCCGTTTAGGGGAGGGGGCTTAGTTACTCTCTTCTCAACACACCCAGATGTTAAATCCAGAGTGAAAAGATTAAGATCGATGAATTTCTAAACCACTTGCCAACATTGATTTGGCAAGTGCAAGAAGCTTTCTAGAGACTAAATTTTGCTGTTATAGACGTTTTGGGCAGGGCACTTGCCACTTGCCAACCCCTGCCGCAGGCTATTTAAATCCAGAGTTCTATATTTTAGGAAAAATAGAGCACGCAAAACTGCCAAATAATGATTTTCTAATACTTAGAAAATCAATTACGCAGTTTCGCTTAATGCTCTCTTTTTCCACCCTCAATAATTTCTTTTTGTGAAAACAAAAAAGAAATCAAAATGAGGTGATTGAAATGAATATAAGAAAATTCCACATAAATGAACTTCCACAAGATAGGATTTTTGTTTATTTAGAAGAAGAATTTCGCAAGAAGATATTTCAAAATGTGAATGAAAATCGGTTTAAAGAGTTTAATAGGCTATTTTTTGATAACGAATTGAACTGGCCAACATTAAAGCAATGGAAGTATGGCAAACATTTTATTCCCTTATGGTTTATTGTCAAGTTCTCAGAAAAAATTCCTGAAGTTTCCATTGAGAAATTTGAAAAGCATATCATTGCTATGAAAGGACCAAGCGTCAGCAATGTTATAGAAAATCCAAATCTACCCTTACCTGAAGATGAAAGGCTCATAAAGATAATCGGTCATTTTTTAGGTGATGGGCATGTTTCTGGTGGATTTGGTAGCGGTTTGCCTAAAGGTAAATCTCACTCTGAATACAGAAACTTTAGTTTGTTACTATTGGACTCTTTTGAAAATGATTTACAGGTATTTGGTAAAATTACACTTTCCAAAGATTACAAACATGGACATATTGTTGTACCTAACTTGATAGGGTATATCTTAGAACATCTTTATGGAATAAAATTTGATTGTTTTAATTCCAGAGTCCCTAAAATACTATTCGATTTGCCAAGGGAACTAGTTGCAGCTTTTCTAAGGGCTTTCGGTGATGATGAAGGCCATGTTTTTGATTCTAGCATAGAGTATTACTCATGTAATCAATTCCTTCTTACAGATATCCTAAATTTCATAAATACTAAGTTTCCTGAAATCAAAACATCAAATATTAAATCAAATTCCAAAGCAGGAAAGAATGTTAAGTATTCTTTTACAATTTATAATGGTTCTCAGAAGGTGTACCTAGATCTAATCGGATTTGATCATCCACAAAAGAGAGAAGACTTAATGTTTAATCTCCAAAGAAATAGAAAGAAAAGTAACAATGCAAAACAGGAAATACTTGATTTATTACGAAAACAAGATCTTACAGCAAAACAAATCTCTAGATTGGTTGGTTTTCGGCATTCCAATGCATTACTGCATCTTAGAAGATTAAAAGATCAGGGCAAAGTAGAGATAGTAAGAAAAGAGCATTGGGCTAATGTTTGGAGAATAAACATAGTGAGTTCTTAAATCTTATACTCCCCATCAACAACTTCTTTTATCTTCTTTGCTTTGACTGGGCCAATCTTTTCTACTTTCTGCAATGCTTCGACATCGGCATTAACAATGTTCTTTACTGATTTGAATTCCCTTAATAACGGTTTTGCTAAAGTGTTACCTACACCCGGAAGAGAAGCAATTATGTATTCCTGCCAGTCTTTTAATGACATCTCACGTTTTTCTCCGTGCTGAGTGAAATCATTTCCCTGATCCTGTTGTTCTCTTTTTGCGATTATGTTAAAGAAAGAGGCTGTTTCTTTTGAGTTTTTTGTAAATATTATAGGTATTCCGTAGCTGATTGTAATTGCAGCTAACATCCCCCTTAATGAATTTGGATGGACATTTCTTATTGAATAGATGTCCTGTTCACCTTCTACTACAACTAACGGCTTTTCAAACTTATTTTTTATGTCTTTTAATTGGTTCAGCAGTCTTCCATCTATCAAGCTGTTGACAAAGTCTTCTGATGTCTTGAATTCGATGCCAACTCTGGATGATAACAGGTAGTCTGCGTTGTCGAGCTTTTCTAGGATTATGAAAGCCCCTAATTCTATCAATTCTTTTATTACAGGAGAAGCTTTTTCCCTGTGGTCAACAATAACTTTTATCTTTTGGCCTTCTGGAATGTATTTTTCTATTGTTGGCTGTGGTGGGGAGAAAGTCATAGATAATTTCTTTTTTAATCCCTCTAATACCCTATACATCTTTTTTTCTTTGTGGTGAGCTGACCATTTATAGCCGACGTCTCTTGTTTCTAAAGCCATCAGGATTATTACCTTGCCTGCTTCATGCCGTCCTGTACGGCCTCTTCTTTGGATAGTTCGTATTGCTGAAGGGATAGGTTCATAGAATATGACTAAGGGAACTTTTGGAATATCCAATCCTTCTTCTGTTACAGATGTTCCGACTAAAACATTAAATTCTCCTGATCTGAACTTTTCTATTATCTCATGCTGCTGCTTTTGGCTTAGACCGGTATCTTGTTTTTTAGATTGGCCGAC